>NZ_JBICYZ010000096.1:0-31723 GCF_043201465.1 Kitasatospora sp. NPDC048298 | reverse complement strand
GCGAGGTGGGCGGCGGTGACTTCGCCGATGGAGTGGCCGATGAGGTAGTCGGGGGTGATGCCGTGCTGTTCGAGGGTCCGGTAGAGGGCGGTCTGGAGGGTGAACAGTGCGGCCTGGGTGTAGGCGGTCTGGTGGATGAGGTCGACGTCGTCGCCCCAGAGGACGTCGGTCAGCGGGTGGTCGAGGTGGGGGGTGAAGAGGCGGGCGGTTTCGTCGAGTGAGGCGGCGAACGCCGGTACGGCCTCGTAGAGTTCGCGTCCCATGCCGTGGCGTTGGCTGCCCTGTCCGGTGAGCAGGAACGCCGTCTTGCCGGGCCGGAGTGTGCCGGTGACCAGGCCGGGGGCCTCGGTGTCCTCGGCCAGTGCCCGAAGCGCGGTGAGCAGGCCCTCGCGGTCCGTCGCGCTGACGACCGCGCGGTGGTCGAAGCGGGTGCGCGCGGCGAGGGTGTGCGCGGCCGCGACGGTGTTCGCCTCGGGCTGCTGCTCCAGGTGCTCCGCCAGCTGCTGTGCCTGCTCGCGCAGTGCCGGTGCCGACTTCGCCGACAACTGCCAGGGAAGCGCGGCGAGTTCGGTGTCCTCGTGGTCGGGTTCGGTGTCGGCCTGCTCCAGGATGAGGTGGGCGTTGGTGCCGCTGATGCCGAACGAGGACACGGCGGCCCGGCGCGGTCGCTCGTCCTCGACGTCCCACGGCCGTGCCTCGCTGAGCAGCCGCATCGTGCCGTCGGACCAGTCGACGTGGCTGGTCGGCTGTTCGGCGTGCAGGGTGCGCGGCAGGACGCCGTGCCGCATCGCCATGACCATCTTGATCACGCCCGCGACGCCCGCCGCCGCCTGGGTGTGCCCGAGGTTGGACTTGATCGAGCCGAGCCAGAGCGGCTGTTCGGCGTCGTGCCCGCGTCCGTAGGTGTTGAGGAGCGCCTGGGCCTCGATCGGGTCGCCGAGCGAGGTGCCGGTGCCGTGCGCCTCGACCGCGTCCACCTGGTCGGCGGTGAGCAGGCCGTTGGCGAGCGCCTGCTGGATGACGCGTTCCTGGCTGGGGCCGTTGGGTGCGGTGAGACCGTTGCTGGCGCCGTCCTGGTTGACGGCGCTGCCGCGGATGACCGCCAGCACCGGGTGGCCGTTGCGGCGGGCGTCCGAGAGCCGCTCCAGGACGAGGAGGCCCACGCCCTCGCTGAAGCCGGTGCCGTCGGCTTCGTCGGAGAAGGCCTTGCAGCGGCCGTCCGGGGCGAGGCCGCGCTGCTTGCTGAACTCGGTGAACAGTACGGGGGAGGACATCACGGTGATGCCGCCCGCCAGGGCGAGTGCGCACTCGCCCTGGCGCAGCGACTGCACGCCGAGGTGCAGGGCCACCAGCGAGGAGGAGCAGGCCGTGTCGATGGTCAGCGCCGGGCCTTCCAGCCCCAGGGTGTAGGCGATCCGGCCGGACGCGACGCTGGAGGTGTTGGTGACCAGGTAGCCCTCCAGCTCGGGGCGGACCTCCTCGGGCCGGGCGTAGTCCTGGGCGATGGCCCCGACGAACACGCCGGTGTCGCTGCCACGCAGCGAGTCCGGGTCGATGGTCGACCGTTCCAGTGCCTCCCAGACCGTCTCCAGGAGCACGCGCTGCTGCGGCTCCATGGCCTCGGCCTCGCGCGGGCTGATGCCGAAGAACTCGGCGTCGAACCGGTCGGCGTCGTACAGGAACCCGCCCTTGGCGACGTAGGTACTGGCGGGCGCCTCGGCCTCCGGGTCGGGCACGTGCAGGGTGTCCAGGTCCCAGCCGCGGCCCTCGGGGAAGTCACCCACCGCGTCGCCGCCGGCCTCCAGCAGGCGCCACAGCTGCTCGGGGCTGCGGACGTCACCCGGGAAGCGGCAGCCGATGCCGACGACGGCGATCGGCTCGTGGGCCGCTGCCTGGGCGTCGGTCAGCCGTTGCCGGGTCTGCTGCAGGTCGGTGGTGACCCGCTTGAGGTAGTCCCGGAGCTTCGCTTCGTTGGTGGCCATGAACCCATCCCTCGCAAGTACCAGACGGTCGTGCTCGGCAACGTCGCCGAACGTGCTTGCGGGCTGCTTAGCGTGGTCTAAAGCCGGAGGGGCGGGGCGGGCGTCGCCGCCGGGCCCGCCCCCGTCCGCGGGACGGGCGGGCGAAGACTGACCGAAGGGGGCCTTTAGCCGGGCGGTCGAGGGTGACCGGCATGGAAGCCTCGGACGTTCACATCCTGTCGGCCGGCAGCGCGCTGCCCGGCGATCCGCTGGACAACGCGGGCCTGGCCCGCCACTTCGGCATGGACCCCGTGTGGGAGCAGTGGGTCGACGCGTTCGTCGGTACCCGCGCCCGCCACCTCTCGGTCGACCTGGCCACCGGAAAGCTGCGCTCCTCGCTCGCGGACCTGAGCACCGAAGCCGCCGCGCGGGCCCTGGACGCGGCCGGCCTCGGCCCGGACGACGTCGACCTGCTCGTTCTCGGCACGGCGACTCCGGACCAGCTGATGCCCGCCACGGTCAACCTGGTGGCGGACCGGCTCGGCATCAACGGTGTGCCGACCTACCAGCTCCAGTCCGGCTGCGCGGGCGCGTTCCAGGCCCTGGAGGTGGGCCGCAAACTCCTGCTCGCGGGCGAGGAGCGGACCGCGCTGGTGATCGGTGGCGAGCTGTGCTCCCGGCACTTCGACCCCGGTGTCGACCTCGCGAAGCTGGACTCCGCGGAGTTGGTGAACTTCGTGCTGTTCGGCGACGGCGCGGGGGCGGCCGTGCTGAGCACGGAGCCCGCGCCGGGCACCCCGGTGATCCGACGGGTGCTCAACCGGCTGACCGGCCTCGACCGGGCGCCGGGCCAGATCGTGGAGTGGACCGGCGCCCTGGACCGCGACGCGACGGACCGCGCGTACATCAAGGAGGACTACAAGGCGATCGAGCAGTCCGTGCCGGTGATGTCGCGGGAGATCGCGGAGGAGCTGCTCGGCGACCTCGGCTGGGAGCCGACCGACGTCGACTACCTGCTGCCGCCGCAGCTGTCGGGGCGGATGACCCAGCGGATCGTGGACTCCCTGGGGATGCCGACGGCGGAGGAGGTCAGCCTGGTCGACCGCATCGCCAACACCGGCAACGCCATGCCGTTCTTCCAGCTGGAGCGGACGCTGCCGCAGCTGGCCGAGGGCGACCGGGTGCTGGGGGTGTCGGTGGAGTCCAGCAAGTGGCTCAAGGCCGGGTTCGTCCTCGAGGTGGTGTGACGGGGCGACGACGAAGGAGCGGCGCGGACCCCTCGGTCCGCGCCGCTCCTTCGTGTTCCGGCCCGCTCAGCTCGGCTCGCCGAACCACCGCGCCAGGGCCGCCGCCGGCTCGCCCGCGCCCGTCGTCCACACCACGTGGCCGTCGGGGCGCACCAGCGCCGGGGCGGGGACCCCGTCCGGCGCGACGGCGGTGGCCACCCGGTCGGCCCAGCCGGCCGCGAGGTCGGTGAGCGGGAGCCCGTCCGCGCCCTCGGGCACCAGCAGGAGGCCCCTGCCGTCGTGGGGCAGCGGCGCGGGGTCGGGGATCCGCCGCCCGATCAGCGGGTGGGTGTCCTGCCCGTCGTCCGCGCCCGGCGCGGTGACGGCGTAGCGCACGTCGACGCCGGTGACCAGTTCGACCAGGTGGCGGTTGACCTCCTCGAGACCGGCCAGCCGGGTCACCAGCGCGCGTACCCCGGCGGTGCGCCCGGGCGGCTCCATCAGGGCGAGCTGGGCGTCCAGGGCGGCCCGGGCGCGTTCGCCCTCCGGGTGCCGTTCGTCGTGGTAGCTGTCCAGCAGCCCGGGCGGCGCCCAGCCGTTGACCTGGGCGGCCAGCTTCCAGCCGAGGTTGACAGCGTCCTGGAGGCAGGTGCTCAGCCGCAGCCCGCCGAGCGGGAAGAAGGAGTGTGCGGCGTCGCCGGCCAGCAGCACCCGGCCGTGGCGGTAGCGTTCGGCGTTGCCGCTCACACTGGTGAACCGCTCGGCCCAGCGCAGTCCGCGCGCGGGCAGCTCCCGCCCGGTCAACTCCTTGATGTCGGCCTGGAGTTCGGGAAGCCCGACCGGGCCGTCGGAGCCGGCGGCCGGGCCGAGACCGGTGGTGATCACCCGCAGCAGGTCGGGGCCGGCCGGGGCGCCCGAGTAGACCCCGCCGGAGTCCACGTAGTGCGCGCCCAGGTGGTTGGGGGCCAGCTGGGCGAAGTCGACCTCGACGTCGCCGACGCTGCCCGCGACGGTCCACCCGCTGCCGGGGAAGGGGATGCCGGCGAGGCGCCGCACCGCGCTCTGCGTGCCGTCGGCGCCGACCAGGTAGGAGGCGGTCAGCTCGCCCTCCCGGCCGTCCGCGCCGCGCAGCCGCAGCGTCACCGGGCCGTCCCCGGTGCCGGTGTCCAGCCCGGTCACTTCCTGGCCGCGCCGCAGCTCGACCCCGAGCTCGCGGGCGCGCTGCTCCAACAGCGCCTCCAGCCGGTTCTGCGGGACCAGCAGGCCGCGGACGGGCTGCGGATCCAGCAGCTCGGGGTGCAGCCAGATCAGCGAGAAGTGGGCGCCCGGGAGCGGCATGCCCTGCTCGCGCAGCCGGTCGCCGAGGCCGCGCTGGTCGAGCAGTTGCATCACGGCCGCGTTGACGGCCTGTCCGGGGGCGTGTTCGGCGGGTTCGGTGCGGCGGTCGAGGACCACGGTGCGCACCTTCGCCAGGGCGAGCTCGCAGGCCAGCATCAGCCCGGTGGGGCCGGCGCCCACCACGACGACGGGGTCCGCGGCGCTCTCGGGGTGGTCCGGGGCGGCAGTGGCGGTCACGGGGTCATCCTTTCCGCAGCAGGGGGATCACGGGGGCGAAGTCGTGCATGGCGGGGGCGAGCAACGCGAAGGAGGTCAGCCCGTACCGCTCGCGGTGCGCGCGGACCTGCTCGGCGATCTGCCGGTGGGTGCCGATCAGCAGCGTGGGCAGCTCCAGCAGTTCGGCCACCGACAGGTGGGCGGCGAAGCCGGACTCCCGCAGCGCCTCGGCGGCCGAGCGCCGGTCGCCGGTGACGATGATCCGCTTGACGGCGATGTTCAGCTCCGGGTCCCGGCCCAGCTGTGCCGTCCGCTCCCGTACGGACGCCACCCGCCGCGCGATCTCCTCGGGGGAGTGCAGGACGAGGCCGCCGCCGGGCGGCAGCGAGGCACCGATGAAGCAGACGGTGTCGGCGTGGTGGACGGCGAGTTCGAGCTCGGCCGGGTCGTCGGCGGCGAGGAGCAGCGGAGGCCGGGGGTGCTGGAGCGGCCGGGGCCGGTGGTCGGGGTCGGGCAGCAGCCGCTGGAGCGTCTCGACGGCGTCCGTGAGACGGGTGAGCTTCTGCGTCGCGTCCAGGTGGGCGGTCCGGGCGCTGGCGGTCTGCCCGGAGTGCAGACCCACCTCCAGGCGCCCGCCGGTGATCCGGTCCGTCCCGGCGACCTCCCGGGCCAGGACCTCCGGGTCCCACAGCGCGGTGTTGGTCAGGTAGGTGGCCACCCGCAGCCGGGTGGTGGCCGCGGCGGCGGCCACCAGGGAGGGGAACGGTGCGGGCATGCCGAGGTGGTCGGTGGTGGCGAGCAGGTCGTAGTCCAGCCGCTCGGCCTCGGCGGCGATGCCCGGCCAGTCCGCCTCCGGGTCGATCGCCGACACCAGGAAGCGCAGCGGGCGGTCGGTGGTCACGGCGCTCACCTGCCCTCTCCGTTCCGGGGGCCGCCCAGGGCCGGCATCCGCCCGCGGCCGCGCAGCAGGGCCAGGGCCGCGCCGAGCGCCGCCCGCTGCGGGCCGTGGCCGCCGATCATCTCCAGGGCCGAGCGCAGGCTCCACAGCCGGGACTCGGCGACGTGGCCGGGGGAGCCGTGCACGTCGTCGTGGGCCAGCAGGCGCAGTCCGCGTACGTGACGTTCCAGCAGCAGCCGGTCGCCGGGCGGGATGATCTCGTCGCGCTCGCTCGCGATGTACGCCAACGGCACGTCCAGGCGGGCCAGTTCCGCTTCGCTCAGGCCCCAGTCGGCGATGTGCCCGAGGACCGATCCCGACTCCCGGCCGGTGAGGTGGGCCAGGGTGTCGACGGTGACCCGGGGGATCCGCGGCCGCCAGTCGGGATCGGCGAAGAAGTCGCGGACCGGGGCGCCGGCGGTGACGATCCCGCGCACGCGCTTGTCCTCCAGCGCGGCGCGCAGGGCGAGATGGCCACTGAAGCTCATCATCACCGCGTAGCTGCGGGTGACGTCGGCGCGCCCCTCCAGGGCGTCCAGCAGCTCGCTGACCATCCGGTGGCTGTCGGCCGTGTAGCGCCAGGTGTTCTCGCCGACGCCGGGCATCTCGGTGGCCACGGCGGCCACGCCCAGCCGGGCGGCCCGGGCCAGGATCGGGCCGAACTGCTCCTTGACGCTGACGATGCCGCCGCTGAACAGCAGCAGCGGGGGCAGCTCGCCCGAGCCCGCCGGGTCGAGCCCGGCCGCCCAGCAGCGCACCCGGCCACCGGACAGCTCCAGGTCCAGCCGTTGGATGCCGGCCCGCTGCCCGAGCCGCCAGCGGTCGAAGGAGGCGACCGTCAGCTCCTGGGCCTCGGCCCGCGCCGGGCCGTCCACGTACGGGAAGCGGGCGATGTTGAAGAACCGTCCCGCCGACAGCTCCCGCCCGGCGCGCTCCTCGACGGTGCCGGCGGCCGTCCACTCCCGGGCCCAGGAGCCGGGTTCGCCGTCCAGGTCGTGCCCGATCCGGCCCAGCACCCGGCGCGACGCGTCCTGCGGGATGCCGAGGATCCGGGCGTGGACCTCCACGAACCGCCTCAGCTCGGTGACGTCGTTCATGCCGTCTCCTTCTCCTTCTCGGCGGAGTAGCCCTCCAGCAGGTCCTTGACCTCGGTGAGGACGTCGGCGGCCTCCGCGCCGTCGATCACCCGGTGGTCGAAGGTGAGGTTGAGCCGCATCACCGGGGCGCCGGTCACCTCGCCGTCCCGGACCACGGCGCGGTCGGTGATGCGGCCGATCCCGAAGGTGAGCGTGGTGCCGCCCACCGAGTGGAAGCCGTCCACCGCACGGTGGCCGAGCGAGGTGACCGCGAAGGTCCCGAAGAAGCGGGGGTGACGGACCAGCGAGCGCACCGCCCGGCGGTAGGCGGCGCGGGCGATCGGGCCCGGCAGCCGCTGCAGCAGCAGCATCGGCGCGAACTCCGGCATCGACATCGGGTCGCCGTCCCGGTAGCGCTCCAACTGGTACTGGATGTCGTGCAGTTCGGCCCGCTGGAGGTCGGGCAGCACCGCCGAGACGACCACCCGGCGCCCGCCGATCCGCTTGTCCAGCGTCACCTTCCCGGCCACCTCGCCGTAGCGGGCCACCCGGGGCCGCAGCCGTCCCCTGATCGCCGCGTTCGCCTCCGGGTGCGCGGCCAGCACCCGGGCGGCCGCGTGCAGCACGTAGGTGACCACCGACAGCCGACGCTCGTCGCGGTGCTCCTCCCGGTGGGCGAGCACCCCCGACATGTCGACCTCGGTGTCCAGGTGCACCGGTGAGAACGGGCGGATCTCGTCGAGGAACAGGAGCGTGTGGCGCCGTTCGCGTGCGATGGCGGATATCTGCATGGGCGCCAATCTCGGCATTCGGGCCTAAGGGCCCCTTAGCGCGCTCTAAAGACCGCGGGACACCGCCGACGAGCGGGCGAAAGAGCTGCTTTAGAGGCCCGAAAGCCCACCGGCACAGCCTGGCCGGGACCCCGTACGCCGCCGCTCGCAGGAGTTCAGGACATGTCCCACCCCATCGCTGTGAGTCTCACCGACGACCCCGCGTCGCTACCCGACTTCCCGCAACAGCGGCACTGCCCCTACCAGCCGCCGCCGGGCTACCGCGAACTGCGCCGCGCCGAGGGACCGGTGGTGCGGGCCAGGCTGTACGACGGCCGGCCGACCTGGGTGGTGCTCGGCCACACGGAGGCCCGCGCCCTGCTGATCGACCCGCGGCTGTCCTCCGACTGGAGCCGCCCGGACTTCCCCTCGCCCAGCCCCCGGCGCAAGGCCATCCAGAAGGCGACCATCCTGGTCGGCATGGACGGCGAGGAGCACGCCTCCTACCGGCGGCGGCTGATCTCCTCGTTCTCGGTGCGCCGCACCCGCGAGCTCGGCGAGGGGATCCAGCGCCGCTCGGTCGAACTCGTCGACGCGATCCTGGAGCAGGGGCCGCCGGCCGACATCCTCAGCGCGCTGGCGCTGCCGCTGTCCTCGTACACCATCTGCGGCATCCTCGGGGTGCCCTACGAGGACCACGACTACTTCGAGGCGCAGTCGGCGGCGCTGGTCTCCCCCCAGGTCTCCGAGGAACAGGCCACCGGGGCCCTGATGAGCCTGCGCGACTACCTGACCTCCCTGGTGGAGCGCAAGGAGAAGGAGAAGACGCCCGGCGACGGCCTGCTGGACACCCTGGTCTCCCGTGACCTCGCCGGCGGAACGATCTCGCGCGACGACGTCATCCGGCTCGGCATCATCCTGCTGATGGCCGGTCACGAGACCACCGCCAGCATGATCACCCTCAGCACCTTCACCCTGTTGCAGAACCCCGAGCAGCTGGCCGCCTTCCGCGCCGACCCGGCCGGCGGCGCGCTCGCCGTCGAGGAACTGCTGCGCTACCTGTCGATCGGCGACGTCGCCATGCGCATCGCCGCCGAGGACATCACCGTCGGCGGCGTCACCCTGCGCGCGGGCGACAGCGTGATGCTCTCCACCGCCGAGATCAACCGCGACCCGGCGGCCTTCGAGCGCCCCGACGAGCTGGACCTGGCCCGCGGCGCCCGCCACCACCTCGGCTTCGGCTTCGGCGTCCACCAGTGCATCGGCCAGAACCTGGCCCGGGCCGAGATGGAGAGCGCGCTCACCACGCTGTTCACCCGGATCCCGGGGCTGCGGTTGGCGGTGCCGCCCGAGCAGGTCGAGATCAAGCCCGCGCAGAGCGGCGTCCAGGGCATCTACGAACTCCCCGTGGCCTGGTGAGCGCCGTGCGGATCGTCGCCGACCCCAAGCGCTGCGTCGGGGCGGGCCAGTGCGTGCTCACCGTCCCCGAGGTGTTCGACCAGGACGAGGACGGCATCGTCGCCCTGCTCACCGACGGCACCGCCCCCGCCGCCGACCGCGACCGGCTCGACCAGGCCGCCCGGCTCTGTCCGGCCGCCGCGATCACCCTGCAGGAGGAGGAGACGGAGGCCGACCCGGCATGAGACGCCACCCCGGCCGCGCCCGACGCGCCCGTCCGGCCGCCCTCCTGGCCCTGCTCGTCGCCGCCGCCACCGCCTGCGCCCCCGGCACCGGAGCCCGCTCCGGTGCCGGGGGCGGGCGGATCGTCTACGCCGTCGACTCCCAGCCGGACTGCCTCGACCCGCAGGTCAGCCCGTACGACATCACCGCCGTGATCGACCGGAACATCTTCGACTCGCTGGTGTCCACCGACGCCGACGGCCGGCTCCGGCCCTGGCTCGCCACCTCCTGGCAGGTCTCCGACGACGGCCTGGAGTACACCTTCCGGCTGCGCGAGGACGTCCGCTTCCACGACGGCACCCCACTGACCGCCGACGCCGTCAAGGCCACCCTGGACCACACCGTCGCCCCGGAGACCAAGTCCCAGTACGCGGCCGGGCTGATCTCCATGTACCGGGACACCACCGTGGTCGACCCGTACACCGCGCGGATCGCCCTGACCAGGCCGTACCCGCCGCTGCTCCAGTTGCTGTCCACCGCAGTCTTCGGCATCCAGTCGCCCACCGCGCTGCGCGCCGACCAGGGCCGCACCTGCGGGCACCCGGTCGGCAGCGGCCCGTTCGTGTTCACCGACTGGGCCCGCAACCGCCGGGTCGTCCTCGACCGCAACCCCGCCTACCAGTGGGCCCCCGAGGACGCCGGCCGCACCGGCCCCGCCCGCGCCGAGGGACTCACCGTGGAGTTCGTCCCCGAAGCCGCCTCCCGCTTCGGCGCGCTGAGCTCCGGCCAGGTCGACATCGCCGCCGCCATCCCGCCCGGCAACATCAGCCGACTCGCGCACGCCGACGGCTTCCGCTTCCTCCAGGCCCCGCAGCCCGGCGCGCCCTACCTGCTGCTGCTCAACCCGGGCCGCGCGCCGCTGGACGACCTACGGGTCCGCCAGGCCCTCCAGTACGCCGTCCGCTACGACGACCTGGTGCGCGCCCTCTACTCCGGCCGCCACCAACGGGCCTGGGGCGTCCTGTCCCCGGCCACCCCCGGCTACAACCGGGCCGTCGAGGGCGCCACCCCGTACGACCCCGGACGGGCCGCCGCCCTGCTCGACGCGGCCGGCTGGACCGGACGCGACGGCGACGGCTACCGCACCCGCGACGGCAGGCGCCTGAGCATCGAGTGGCCATACATGACCAGCCTGATGCGCGACCAGCGCGTCCTGCTCGCCCAGGGCATCCAGGCCGACGCCCGCCGGGCCGGCATCGAGATCCGCCTCACCGCCCACGAACCCGGCACCTACCTGAAGAAGGCGCTCTCCCGCGACGCCGACATCCTCGCCTTCAGCTGGAACCGCGCCGACCCCGACGTCATGCGCACCTACTTCGCCTCCGACCAGACCGCGGACAAGGGCGGGTCCAACGCCTTCGGCGTGTCCGACCCCGAACTGGACGCCTGGCTCCGGGAAGCCTCCGCCACCTCCGACCCGGCCCGGCGCGACGCCCTCGACGGCCAGGCCCAGCTCCGGATCCAGCAGCAGGCCTACGCCCTGCCCGTCTACGCCCCCACCACCCTGGTCGGCGCCGCCGACCGGGTGCGCGGCGTCACCTTCGACGCCCAGGCGTACCCGCGCTTCTACGACGCCAGGCTGGAGGGATGACCCCGTGACCGCCCCGCTGCGCTGGCTGCTGCGCCGCCTCGTCCTGGCCGCGCTGGTCGTCCTCGGCGCCGCTCACGCCGTGTTCTTCGCGTTCCGGCTGCTGCCCGGCGACCCGGTCCGCAGCGTGCTCGGCTCCACCAACCCGACCCCCGAACTCGTCGCCCAGGTGCGCCGCGAACTCGCTCTCGACCAGCCACTGGTGGTGCAGTACGGGCGCTTCATGGGCCGCCTGCTCACCGGCGACCTCGGCGAGTCCTACCAACTCCAGCAGCCGGTGGGCCAGGTGATCGGCGGCCAGCTCTGGCCGACCCTCCAACTCGCCGTCGCCGCCTTCGTGCTGGCGCTGCTGCTCGCCCTCGCCGCCGCCGTGCTCACCGCCGACCGGCCGCGGGCCCGGCGGCTGTCCTCCGCGCTGGAGCTGTTCGCCGCCTCCAGCCCCGCCTTCGGGATCGGAGCGGTGCTGCTGGCCCTGCTGTCCTTCCGGCTGCGCTGGTTCCCCGCGATGGGCGGAGACGGGATCTCCGGCCTGGTGCTGCCCGCCGTCACGCTCGCCGTGGGCATGGCCGGGGTGTTCACCCAGGTGCTCCGCGAGGAGCTCGAACGCGTCCTCGACCAGCCCTTCGTCCTCACCGCCCGGGCCCGGGGCGGCGCCGAGCTGGCGGTCCGGCTGCGGCACGCGCTGCGCCACGGCCTGATCCCGCTGGTCACCCTCGCGGGCTGGGCCGCCGGAGCCCTGTTCGGCGGCGCCGTCGTGGTCGAGACCGTGTTCAGCCGCCAGGGGCTCGGCCAGCTCACCGCCACCGCCGTCCAGGGCCGCGACCTGCCGGTGGTCACCGGGGTCGTGCTGCTGTCCGCGACGGTCTTCGCGCTGATCAACGTGGCCGTCGACGTGCTGTACCGGGTGATCGACCCCCGGATCGCCGAGAGGAGCACCGGATGACCACCAGCCGACTGCCGGTCGGGGCCGCGGCGCCCGCCACCCGCCGCCGCCCGCTCGCCCGCCTGCCCCGCACCGGGGCCGGGACGGCGCTCGCCTGGGCCCTGCTCGCGCTGGTGCTGCTCGCCGCCCTGGCCCCCGACCTGCTCGCCGGCCAGGACCCGCAGGCCATCGACCCCGCCGACGCGCTGAGCGGACCGAGCCGGACCCACTGGCTGGGCACCGACCAGCTCGGCCGCGACCTGTTCAGCCGGATCGTGCACGGCGCCGGTGCCTCGTTGCTGATCGGCCTCGGCGCCACCGCCCTCGCCCTGGTCGGCGGGGCGCTGCTCGGGGTGCTCGCCGCCACCGCCGGCCGCGCCGTCGACCGGGTGCTGTCCCGCCTCACCGACGTCCTGATGGCCTTCCCCGGCCTGATGCTCTCCCTCGTCGTGGTCACCCTGCTCGGCCCCGGCAGCGCCAACGCCACCCTGGCCATCGGCGCCTCGCTGCTGCCCGGCTTCCTGCGCCTGGCCCGCGGCCAGGCACTCGCCGTGCGCGCCGGCGACTACGTACGGGCGGCCGTGGTCATGGGCCGCGGCCGCGCGGACATCCTGCTGCGGCACGTCCTGCCCAACGCCCTGCCGCCGCTGCTGGTCCTGGCCACCGTCAACACCGGCAGCGCGATCATCTCGGGCTCCACGCTCAGCTTCCTCGGGCTCGGCCCGAAGCCACCCGCGCCCGAGTGGGGCAGCATGCTCTCCGAGGGCCGCGACCACCTCGACACCGCCTGGTCCGTCGCCGTCTTCCCCGGACTCGCCATCACCCTCACGGTCGTCGCCGTGACGGTCGTCGGCCGGGGCCTCCAGCGGCGACTGGACGGAAGGGACGGCCGTGACCGCGCCTGACCGAACCGCCCCGCTGCTCACCGTCGAGGACCTGAGGATCTCCTTCGGCCACGGCCGCCGGCGCACCGACGTCGTCCACGGCGTCGACCTCGACCTGCGGCCCGGCGAGTGCCTCGCCCTGGTCGGCGAGTCAGGCTCCGGAAAGACCCTCACCGCCCGCGCCCTGGTCGGACTGACCGGCCCCGGGGCGAGCGTCACCGCGCGCCGCCTCGACTACGGCGGACAGGACCTGCGCACCCTCGGCGCCCGCGAGTGGCGGCGACTGCGCGGCGCCGGAATCGGACTGGTCTCCCAGGACGCCCTGGTGTCCCTCGACCCGCTGCGCCGGGTCGGCGACGAGGTCGCCGAGCCGCTCGCCGTCCACGGCATCGGCACCCGCCGGGACCGCCCGCAGCGCGCCGTGGACCTGCTGCGGGAGGTGACCGTGCCCGAACCCGAGCTGCGGGCCCGGCAGTTCCCGCACCAGCTGTCCGGCGGCCAGCGCCAGCGGGCGCTGATCGCCGCCGGGATCGCCGCCGCCCCCCGGGTGCTGATCGCCGACGAGCCGACCACCGCCCTCGACCCCTCCGTACGGGCGCAGATCCTCGACCTGCTCGCCGAGCGCCGGGCCACCGGCATGGCGGTCCTGCTGATCAGTCACGACCTCTCCGCGGTGGCCAGGCTGGCCGACCGGATCGCGGTGATGCGCGCCGGCCGGATCGTCGAGACCGGGCCCACCGGGGAGCTGCTGGCCGCGCCCCGGCACCCGTACACCCGGATGCTGCTCGACTCCGTGCCCACCGGCTGCCGCCAGGCCGAGGCGACGGCGCGGGTCGGCGAGCGGGTGGTGCTGCGCGCCGAGGGGCTGACCAAGGCCTACCCCGCCACCGGCGGCCGCCGGGCCGGTACGGTCACCGCGCTGGACGCGGTCTCGCTGGAACTGCGCGAGGGCGAGACCCTCGGCGTCCTCGGCGAGTCCGGCTCGGGCAAGACCACGCTCGGCCAGACGGTGCTCGGCCTGCTGGAACCGGACGCCGGGCAGGTGACCCTGCTCGGGCAGCCGTGGTCCGGGCGCGGCGAGGCGGCCCGCGCGGCGCTGCGCGGGCGGATCCAGCTGGTGCAGCAGGACCCGCTGTCGTCCTTCGACCCGCGCTGGACGGTGGAGCGCATCGTCGCCGAGGCCCTGGGAGCACCCGGCCGCCGGGCCGCCCGCCGCCACCGGGCGCGGATCGCCGAACTGCTCGCGCTGGTGGGGCTGGACGAGGGCCTGCTGGAGCGCCGGCCCCGGCAGCTGTCCGGCGGCCAGCGCCAGCGGGTCGCGATCGCCCGGGCGCTCGCCCCCGAACCGGAGGTGATCGTCTGCGACGAACCGGTCTCGGCGCTGGACGTCTCCGTCCAGGCCCAGGTGCTCGACGTGTTCGCCGAGGCCCAGCGCCGCCTCGGGGTGGCGCTGCTGTTCATCTCCCACGACCTCGCGGTGGTGCGACGGATGAGTGACCGGGTCGCGGTGATGCGGGCGGGCCGCATCGTCGAGACCGGGGCCACCCAGGAGGTCTTCACCGCCCCGAAGGACCCGTGGACCGCCCACCTGCTGGAGGCGATCCCGCCGCTGGAACCGACTCGCCCCTGACAGCCCGCGCCCGACTCCGGGCGCCCCACCGCTGACTGCCGGAACGAACCACCCGAACGACGATGGAGAGCCGCACATGAACGACACTGCCGGTCCGATCCTGTCCGTCCTGGACACCGTGCCCGTCTGGTACGGCGTCCCGGCGGCCGACTCGCTGCACCAACTCCTGGAGCTGGCGCCCGCCGTGGAGCGCCTCGGCTACCGCCGCTACTGGCTGGCCGAGCACCACAACATGCCCGCCTTCGGCACCTCCACCCCGCCGGTGCTGATCGGGCAGCTGGCCGCCGTCACCTCCACCCTGCGGGTGGGCTCGGGCGGCGTGATGCTGCCCAACCACACGCCGCTGGTGGTGGCGGAGCAGTTCGCCACCCTCGACGTGTTCCACCCGGACCGGATCGACCTCGGGGTCGGCCGGGCGCCGGGCGGGGAGCCGGCCACCGCCCGGGCGCTGCGCCGCACCGGGGACCCGGCCCACGCCGGCTCCTTCGGAGAGCAACTCGTCGAGCTGGTCGACTACCTGACGCCGTCCGGGGAAGGTGAGCGCCCCGCGGTCGCGGTCTCCCCGCCGCCGCAGCGCCCGGTGCCGGTCTGGCTGCTGGGCACCAGCGAGTCCAGCGCCTCGCTGGCGGCCCGCCTGGGTCTCCCGTACGCCTTCGCGCACCACCTCAACCCGGCCGGGACGGCGGCCTCGGTGGCCCGCTACCGGGCGGAGTTCCAGCCCTCGGAACGGCTGGCGCAGCCGTACGTGGCGGTGTCCTCGCAGGTGGTGGCCGCGGACACGGACGAGGAGGCGCAGTGGCACGCCGGTCCGATCCGGGTCGCCCACGTGGAGGGGCGGATCAACCCGCTGACCCTGTTCCGCACCCCTGAGCAGGCGGCCCGGTACAGCCTGACGTCAGCTCAGCAGGACTATCTGGAGGGCCACTTCGCCGCCCAGGTGGTCGGCGGTCCGGAGACCGTCCGGCGCCGCCTCGCGGAGTTCCGGGCCGAGGTCGGCTTCGACGAACTCCTGGCGGCGACACCGGTGTTCGGCCTGCAGGCGCGGATCCGGTCGTTCGAGCTGCTGGCCGAGGCGGCTCAGCCGGCCAGGGACTCGTCCGGCTTGAGCCCGGTCAGCTCGGCCAGCAGCTCGTAGGAGCGCACCCGCTCCTCGTGGTCCTGGACCACGGAGAGCATCATGAGCTCGTCGACGGCGGTCGCCCGGACGAACTCGGTGACCTTCTGCCGTACGGTCTCGGGCCCGCCGAAGATCTGGGCGTCGAACATCTGGTCCACCACCAGGCGCTCCTGGGGCCCGCAGACGAAGGAGGAGGCCTCCTCGACCGGCGGGAAGAGCGGGTTCGTCCCGCGCAGCGACTGGGCGGTGATCATCCGCAGGGGCGTGCTGAGCAGCTCGCCCCTGCGGTCGTCCTCGGCCACCGCGCCGAAGACGGCGACCATCGAGTACGGCTCGCTGAGGTACTGCGAGGGGCGGAACTCGGCGCGGTAGGCCTGGAGCGCGGCCACCGAGCCGTGCGGCGAGAAGTGGTGGGCGTAGGCGAAGGGCAGGCCCAGGCTCGCGGCGAGCTGGGCGCTGTAGCCGCTGGAGCCGAGCAGCCAGACCGGCACCGACAGTTCGGCGGCCGGGACGGCGGTGACCTGGCCGGGCCTGGCCGCCGCGGCCGGGGCGCCGCCGGGCGGGGCGAAGTGGTTCAGCAGCTCGTGGACCTGGGCGGGGAAGTCGCCCGCGCCCAGCGGTCCGGTCTGGCGGCGCAGGGCACGGGCGGTGATCGGGTCGGTGCCCGGGGCCCGGCCGAGGCCGAGGTCGATCCGGTCGGGGTTGAGGGCGGCGAGGGTGCCGAACTGCTCGGCCACCACCAGTGGCGGGTGGTTGGGCAGCATGACGCCGCCGGCGCCGACCCGCAGGCGGGTGGTCGCGGCGGCGATCTGCCCGGCCAGGATGGCGGGCGAGGAGGTCGACAGCGACGGCATGTTGTGGTGCTCGGCCAGCCAGAAGCGGTGGTAGCCGAGCCGCTCCACGGCCTGCGCGAGGCGTACGGAGTTGCGCAGCGAGGTCGAGGCCGTGGACCCCTGCCAGACGGGGGCGGTGTCCAGGACCGAGAGCTTGATTCCCAATTCGGAGGTCATGGCGAACAGAATATGGGGACTGTCCCCACTTTTCAACGCCAGCTGTCCGTCCTACAGTTGAGAAGGAAGGGAGCCCTCGGTCCGGGACGGGCCCTAGGCGGCTGCCGGCGCCCGCAGGGTGATCGGCCGCCGCATCTCGCCCCGGCCGCTGTCCAGCAGGATCTGGTCGTGCAGCTGGTGCAGCTGGCGGCAGGGCGCGATGCCCAGCTCGCGGTCCAGCACCGACCGCACCCGGTGGAACACCTGGAGCGCGTCGGCCCGGCGGTCCGAGCGGTAGAGCGCCAGCATCAGTTGCCGGTGGAAGGCCTCGATCAGGGGGTGCTTCTTCACCAGCGTGTACAGCGGGCCCACCAGTTCCCGGTGCCGGCCCAGCATCAGATCCGCCTCGTTGCGCATCTCGACGCACTCCAGCCGGGCCTCCTCGGCCCAGGTGGCGAACTCGTCGACGATCGCGCCGCCGCGCAACTCGCCCAGCGCCCTCCCGCGCCACAGGGACAGGGCCTGGTCGCAGTGGGTGGAGGCCTCCGCGTACCGGCCGTCCCGGATCGCGGACCGGCCCAGTCGCACCAGCCGCTGGAAGTCGTCCGAGTCCAGGCTGTGTCCGTCGAGCCGGAGTACGTAGCCGGGGTGGCGGGTGACGATCGGAGTGGCCGCCGTCCCCGGTCGCTTCAGCAGCTTGCGCAGCTGCGATATGTAGACGTGCAGCGTCGCCGTGCCGCGGCGGGGCAGTGCGTCGCCCCAGATCTCGTGGCACAGCTGGTCGGTGGACACCACGTCGTCCGCGCGTACCAGCAGAGCGGCGAGCAGGGACTCCACCTTGGGCGCGCTGATGCCGAAGACGTTCTCGCCGTCGGTCATTCGCAGGCTGCCCAGAATCTCGAATCGCATTGTCTGTCCTTCGTGGGGGGGATTCGCGTGACCGATTGGGCTCAGCGCGACACTGAGCCGTATTGCCCGTCGAGATAGACCAGGGGCCGCGCTGTGCCACCCTCGACCGCGTGCACCGGCTGACCGATCACCAGGGTGTGGTCCCCGGCCGGCAGGTCGTACACCTTGCGGCACACCAGTGCGGCGGGCACGTCCTCCAGCAGCGGCACCCCGTACGGGCCCGGCCGCCAGGTGGTGGGCGGCGCGAAGCGGTCGGTGCCGCTGCGGGCGAAGGTGGCCGCGAGCTCCTGCTGGTCCTCGGCGAGCAGGTGCACCGCGAGGTGCTCGGCCGTGCACACCGCCGCCCAGGAGGAGGCGGTGCGGCCGATGCCGAAGGAGATCAGCGGGGGCGTGGAGGACAGCGACGCCAGTGAGGTGGCGGTGAATCCGACCGGCTTCGCCCCGTCGGAAACCGTGATGACGGCCACACCTGCCGGATGGCGTCGGAATACCCGGCGGAAGGCGTCGACGGCAATCGGCTCGCCGTCTGCGAGGCCCGTGGGCGAACAACTCCCGGAAGCCTGCCAGACGTGAAGACCGGAATCCTGACTTTGACCCATATCGTTTGCCCCCGTGAAGCGCTCATTGAGGCGGGCGGGGCCGTGAATGCCCCGCCCGGCGCGTTGTCCTCATGTTTTCAGAGGGATCACGTAACGGCATCAGGGGAAATACGTACGGCCATCAGCCTGGCCAGCTCGGCCCGCGAGCCGACCTCCAGCTTCCGGTAGATCCGGGAGAGGTGGACCTCCACCGTGCGCGGGCTCACCTGGAGCGCCTCGGCGATCTCCCGGGTGCGCTGGCCGGTGCCGGCCAGCCGGGCCACCTCCAGCTCCCGCTGGGTCAGCAGGGCCAGGTCGTCCGCGGCCGGCGGGGCGGGCGCCGGCATCAGCGCGTGGCAGCCGCGGTCCAGGGTGCCCTCGAAGGTGTGGTCCGGGCTCGTCCGGGCGTACAGCAGCACCCCCCACTGCTCGGCCAGCGCGTTCATCCGCTCCGACAGCGCCACGGCCCGGTCCAGGCGGCCGGCGGCGGCCAGCGCCCGGGCCGCGCGCAGCCGCGCGGTCAGCTGCGGCAGCCGCAGGTGGGAGCCGTCGAAGAGTCGTTCCGCCTCCCGGTACGCGGCGACGGCCTCGTCGGCCCGGTCGTCCCGCAGCAGGAAGTGGCCCCGGGCCATCGCCGCGTAGGCGAAGGTGTGCGGCGCCCCGATCAGCCGCGCGGTGTGCTCCGCCGCCTCGACCCAGTCGGCGCCGCCCTCGACCCCGGCGGCCGCCGCCGCCCGGGTCAGCAGCTCGTAGTGGCGGGCCCGGTCCAGCACGGACAGCCCCGTGAGCCCGGGGGAGTCCAGCTCGACCAGCAGGCTCAGGCACCGCTCCGGGCTGCCCTGCTTCAGCAGCGTCTCGGCCAGCGTCAGCACCGCGGAGCGGTACCGGCTGCCCGGCCCGGGCCGCAGTGCCCGCAGCGCCTCCTCGGCCAGCGCCGAGGCCCGGCTGCTGCCCGGCGGTTCGGCGTAGGTGACGCACAGCGCCTCCTGGGCGAGCGCGTGGGTGCGCAGCTGGTCGGCGTTCAGGTAGCCCGCGAGGTCCGCCGCCCGGGCCGCCGAGCGCCGCGCGCTCGCCGGCCGGCCCAGGGCCAGCTGGGCCTCCGCCAGGCCGCTCAGCAGGACCGGCAGCATCGCGTTGTGCGAGCAGTCCGAGGTCAGCTCCACGCCCCGCTCGTAGAAGGACTCCGCGTCGCGCGGGCGGCCGAGCGCGAAGGCGCAGCAGCCGAGCAGGGCGAGGAACTCGGTGTGCAGATAGGCCTCGGCGGTCGGCAGCTCGTCCATCTGCCGGACGGCGGCGTCGTACGAGGCCAGGCAGGCCTCGGTGCGGCCCTCGCCCAGCTCGGCCAGCGCGTGCAGCACCAGTGCGCCCGCGAGGGTGGTGGGATGCCCGTCGGTCCGGGCCCGCAGCAGCGCCTCGGCGGCCAGCCGTGGCAGGTTCCGGCCCTGGCCCAGCAGGGCGACGACGCCCCGGTAGACGGTGAAGCGGGCCACCAGGTCGCCGTTGGGGACTCCGGTGGCGGTGAGGGCGGCCAGTTCGCCGGCCAGCAGGGCGTCGGCCGCCTCGTAGCGCCCGTGCAGGCAGTCGACGAGTGCGCACAGCCGCACCGCGGAACGGTAGGACTCGGTGGGCTGCAGGGGGGTGCCCTGGGTCAGCAGGTGCTGCAGCGTGTCGTTCTTGCAGCCGTACTCGGCGGCCCGCAGCGCCTTGGAGAGCGGGGGGATCAGGCCCAGCAGCCGTCCCGGTGACTCACCGTTGGGGGGAAGCCCCTTGAGGGCCAGCAGCAGCCAGCGGGCGGCGTCGACGGGGGAGGTCGGGACGGCCTCCTCGCCGGCCTTCGCCAGGATCTCCAGGTCCTCGTGGGTGAAGCTGCCGGCGGACAGCTCGATGTGGATGGCGCGTTCGGCGGCGGAGGCGGTCCGGCGGCTGAGTACGGTGAGCGCCCGGCGGTGCGCGCGGGCGCGCCAGCAGTGGTCGGCCTGGTCGTGCAGCATCCGGCGCAGCACGGTGTGCCGGAAGGTGAGCAGCGAGGTGGAGCCGCGCAGCGGGCGCAGGACGTCGACGTCGATCAGTTCGGTGACGACGGTGGTGAGTTCGGGGGCGGGCAGCTCGGAGACGGCGGACAGCTCCTCCCAGCTGAAGCGGTCGCCGAGGACCGCGCCGGACTCGGCGACCAGCCGCTCGGCGGGGTCGAGCAGGGCGAGTTCGGCGGCCAGCGGGGCCAGCCGTCCGGTGAGCAGCCTGGTGCCGAGCAGCGGATTGAGCGGCGCGGTCTCGCCGAGTACGAGCAGGCAGAGGGGGTTGCCCTGGCTCTCGTGGAAGACGGCGGGCAGCCAGCCGGTGTCGGGCGGTACGTCGAGCAGCGAGGCGGCCTGGCGGAGGGTGAGCGCACCGAGTTCGATCCGCTCCACCTGCCCCGACGCGACGCCCTGGGCCAGGGTGCCCAGGAGCGGGGCGTGGGCTTGTCTCGGCCGGTGGACGATGACCAGCAGGACGGGCGCGGGGGCGGTCAACCGGACGAGGTGGTCGGCGAGTTCGAGGGACTGCGGATCGGCCCAGTGGAAGTCGTCGAGGACCAGGAGCAGCCCGCCGTCGCCGGCGGAACGTTCCAGCAGGGCGCGTACGGCCTGGGAGGCGCCGAGCGGCGCCGGTCGCCTGGCGTCGGGGCCGAGTTGGGCGCAGAGCGCCGCGCGCAGCAGCGAGGCGTGCCCGGGAGAGAGTTCGGCCAGCTTCTCCGGGGTCATCACCCCCGCCAGGGCCCGGGTGAAGACGGCCAGCGGGTAGTGCCGTTCGGTGGGGGAGCAGCGACCGTCGAGGACGGTGATGCCGCGGGCTCTGGCCGCCGCGGTCATGGGGCCGAGCAGTCTGCTCTTTCCGGCACCGGGGCAACCGATCAGTTCGATCACACCGCCCTGACCGGCCGCCAGCCGGTCCACCGCGCGCAGTAGTCCGTGCGACTCGTCGCAGCGGACGGAGGAGATGCGTTCAGGGCTGTCCGTGACCGACAGCACATTCACCACAGCAGATGGACCTTTCCCCCGGTCGAGTAACTCATGATCGCTTACCGCTGACGCTCCGCACTGGATGTTCGGCACCAAGGGCTCGTGGCGCGCAGGACATGAAGGGAGGGAGCCCAAAGATCGGTTGTGACGCCTGATCCGGACTCCCTCGGCACCGCACTCTATGCGAAGACAGACGATCTGTTGATCGAATCGTCATATCTGGCTTCGCGGTGCCCCGGGCCTGGTGTCGCGCCCGACGGGGCGACGCCGGGCCGGTCGTCCTCGCGGTGCCGCAGGCCCTGCTCGGCCTCACCTCCGGACCCCGTCTCGCCGCCTACGAGCACTTATCGTTCGGCATCAATCATCTGGTCAGTCTACTGAATGACTGTGTCTCAGGTCTTGATCACCCGCAGCCTGCGCTCGGGAGCGGCGAGGCCCCGGTCGGCTGTCGCCGACCGGGGCCGGTGCCGGGTGCGGACGGGGGCAGCCGCACCCGGCGGATGTTCTCGGACGATCGCCCGAGAGTCAGAGGCCCGCGTGCACGGGCTGCTCGTTCTGCTGCTGGGTGTCGCCGCCGGCCGTCATCCGCCGCATGACCAGGGTCAGCAGGATGGTCAGCGCGGTGAACCCGGCGCCCCAGCTGAAGGCCGCCGTGACGCCCTCGGTCAGGACGTAGTCGGCCGCGCCCTTGGTGTCCAGGCCCGCCGGGGCCTCGGCGCCGCGGCTCGCCGCGCCGAAGACGGTCACCATCACCGCGAGGCCCAGCGCACCGCCGATCTGCTGCATCACGTTCAGCAGGCCCGACGCGGCGCCGGTCTCCTCCGGCTTGATGCCGGAGAACAGGATCGTGGTGACGCCGACCAGCAGGACGCCCATGCCGAGCCCGGCGATGACCATCGGGCCGAGCAGCGTGGACACGTAGGAGGAGGACGGCGTGATCTGGGCGAACCAGATCAGCGCGACGCTGATGGCGGCGGAGCCGACGGCCGTCAGCACCCGGGCGCCGAAGCGCGGCAGCAACTTGGCGGACACACTGGAGGAGCCGAGGATCAGCAGCGCCAGCGGGACGAACGCCAGGCCCGCCTTGATCGGGCTGAAGCCGCTGACCTCCTGCAGGAACTGGGTGAGGAAGAAGAACATCGAGTTGCCCGCCGCCATCACGAACAGCAGGGCGAGATAGCCGATGGCGCGGTTGCGGTCGGCGAACAGCCGCAGCGGGGTGATCGGCTGCTTGGCCTTGTTCTCCACCACGATGAACAGCGCCAGCAGGACGATCGCCGCCACGAACGAACCGATCGTCAGACCGTCGCCCCAGCCCTGCTCGGCGGCGCGGATGAAGCCGTACACCAGCGCGGTCATGCCGAGGGTGGAGCTGAGCGCGCCGCCGAGGTCGAAGGAACCGGGCGTGCGGTCGGTCTCGTGGATGAACATCGGGGCCAGGATCAGCAGTACCAGGCCGATCGGCACGTTGATGAACAGCACCCAGCGCCAGGAGAGCCAGTCGGTGAGCAGGCCGCCGCCGATCAGGCCGATCGCCGCACCCGAGCCGGACACCGCCGCGTACGCGCCGAGGGCCTTGGCGCGGGCCTTCTCCTCGGTGAAGTGGGTGGCGATCAGGGCGAGCACGGTCGGTGCCGCGATCGCCGCGCCCACACCCTGGATGGCCCGCGCGGCCAGCAGCATCCCGGCCGAGGTGGACAGGCCGCCGAGCAGGGAGGCCGCCGTGAACACCGTGACACCGACCAGCAGGCCCTTGCGGTGGCCCAGGATGTCGCCGGCCCGGCCGCCCAGCAGCAGCAGGCCGCCGAACGTCAGCAGGTACGAACTCAGCACCCAGGAAAGGCCGGTGGGGGTGAAGCCCAGTGCGTCCTTGAGGTCGGGAAGGGCGATGTTCACCACGTTGACGTCAAGGATGAGCATGGTCTGGAGGGCCAGGACGAGGACGAGCACCACGCCCGGGCGCTTCTCCTTCGTCCCTGCCCCCGCGACGCCCGTCGGGCGAGCGCCCGCAGTGGTCGCCGAAGTCTGTTCGCTCATGGGTGTGCTGTCTCCTCAGAACCTAAACGGGGACTCTCCCTGTATCCTCCAGAGAAGATACAGGGAGGGTCCCCGTTTATCAACGCCCATCAGTCGGCGTGATGTTGAAGCGAGATGAGGGCGGGTCAGTTCACCCCGAGCTCGCTGTCGATGAAGTCGAACAGGTCGTCGTCCGAGGCCTCGCCCAGCTGCACCTGCGCGCCCCGGTCGCCTCCCTCGCCGTCCCCGCTCTCGGCGGCCTCCAGCCGCAGCAGCAACTCCCGCACCCGGCCGGTCAGCCGGTGCCGGTCCCCGCCCCCGGTGGGCAGCGAGGCCAGCCGGCGCTCCACCCGCTCCAGGTCCGCCAGCGCCGAGGCCAGCCCGTCCTCCTCGGCCGGGGCCAGCTCCTGCGCCAGGAACCGCGCCAGGTCGATCGGGGTCGGGTGGTCGAAGACGAGCGTGGTCGGCAGTCGCAGCTCGAAGGCCGCGGCCAGCCGGTTGCGCAGCTCCACCGAGGTCAGCGAGTCGAAACCGAGGTCCTTGAACGGGCGCTCGGTCCCGATCGTCCCGGCGTCGGTGTGACCGAGCACCACGGCGACATGGCCGCGCACCAGGTCGACCAACTCCCCCTGCCGCTCCGCCTGGTCCAGCGTCGCGAGCCGCTCGCGCACCGCCCGGGCGCCGTCGGGCGCCGCGACCCCGCCGTCCGCCGCGGTGCGGCGGGCCGGGGCCCGGCCCACCAACTCGGCGAACAGCGGCCGGGAAGCGCCGGCCGCGGCCCGGCGGCGCAGCGCCGACAGGTCCAGGCCCAGCCCCACGGCCAGCGGCTGACGGCCCGCCAGCGCCTCGTCGAACAGCGCGAGGCCCTGCTCGTTCTCCAGGGGCAGGACGCCGTCCCGGGCCATCCGGGCCAGGTCGGCCTCGCCGAGGCCCTCGGTCATGGTGCTGGCCTGCGCCCACAGACCCCAGGCCAGCGAGGTCGCGGGCAGGCCGAGGGTGTGCCGGTGGTGGGCCAGGGCGTCCAGGAAGGCGTTGGCGGCCGCGTAGTTGGCCTGGCCGGGAGTGCCGGTCAGGCCGCTGGCCGACGAGTAGAGGACGAAGGCGCTCAGGTCCAGGTGACGGGTGAGCCGGTGCAGGTTCCACGCGGCGTCCGCCTTGGGACGCAGCGCGGTGGCCAGCCGCCCCGGGCTCTGCGCGGTCAGGACGGCATCGTCCAGCGCACCCGCGGTGTGCACGACGGCGGTCAGCGGGTGGTCCGCCGGGACGGACGCGAGCAGGGCGGCGAGAGCGGCCTCGTCGGCGGTGTCGCAGGCCTCGATCCGGGCCCGGGCGCCGAGGTCGGTCAACTCCCGCAGCAGCTCCGCCGCGCCCGGCGCCTGCGGGCCGCGGCGGCTGGTGAGCAGCAGGTGCCGGACGCCGTGCCGGGTCACCAGGTGCCGCGCGAGCAGACCGCCGAGGGTCCCGGTGCCGCCCGTGACGAGCACCGTGCCCTCCGGGTCCAGCGGGGCCGGCAGCGTCAGCAGCGCCTTGCCGGTGTGCCGGGCCTGGCTCAGGTGGCGCAGCGCCTCCGGGGCGTGGCTGACGTCCCAGGCCGTCACCGGCAGCGGGCGCAGCGCCCCCTCCTCGAACAGGGCGACCAGCTCCGCCAGCATCTCCTGGACCCGCTCGCGCGGCACCCGCATCAGGTCGTAGGCGGTGTACGACACTCCGGGGAAGCTCTCGCGCACCCGCGCCTCGTCGCGGATGTCGGTCTTGCCCATCTCCAGGAAGCGCCCGCCGGGCGCCAGCAGGCGCAGCGAGGCGTCCACGAACTCCTGCGCCAGCGAGTTGAGCACCACGTCGAAGCCCCGGCCGCCGGTCGACGCCCGGTACTGCTCCTCGAAGTCGAGGGTGCGGCTGGAGGCGATCCGCTCCTGGGGCACACCGAGCGAGCGCAGCGTCTCCCACTTGGGGGCGCTGGCCGTGCCGTACACCTCCAGGCCCCAGTGCCGGGCCAGCTGCAGCGCGGCCTGGCCCACGCCGCCGGTCGCGGCGTGCACGAGCAGCGACTCGCCCTCGCGGACCCGGGCCAGGTCCGCCAGGCCGTGGAAGGCGGTCAGGAACACCACCGGGACGACCGAGGCGTCGGTGAAGCTCCAGCCCCGCGGCATCCGGGTCAGCCACCGGTGGTCGGTGACCGCCGCCGGGCCGACGGCGTTCGGGAACAGCCCCATCACCCGGTCGCCGACCGCCACCGAGGTGACCCCCGGCCCGGTCTCCAGCACCACGCCGGCCGCCTCGCCGCCGATCTGCGCCTCGTCACCCGGGTACATCCCGAGGCCGATCAGCACGTCGCGGAAGTTCAGGCCGGCGGCGCGCACCCGCACCCGTACCTCGCCGGGCGCCAGCGGGGCACCGGCCTCGGGCGCCGGGAGCAGGGCCAGGTCGCTCAGACTGCCCTTGCTGCGCACGTCCAGCCGCCAGTGCTCGGTGCCCGGCGGCGGGGTGAGCAGCTCGGTGGCGGCGGCCGCGCGGACCAGCCGCGGGGCGTACACCTTGCCGTCGCGCACGGCGAGTTGGAACTCCTCGCCGGAGCGCAGGGCGGCGGTGACGGCCCCGGTCGGGCCCTCGGCGAGCGGACCGTCGAGGTCGAGCAGGCCGAAGCGGTCCGGGTGCTCGGAGTGGGCGGTGCGGACCAGACCCCAGACGGTGGACGCCGCGAGGTCGCGGATCTCCGGGCCGGGGCGGGCGGCCACCGCACCCCGGGTGACCAGGACGAGGCGGGCGTCGTCGGGGACGCCCTCGGCCAGCCACTCCTGGGTGAGGGCGAGGGCCCGTTCGGCCAGCCCCCGGGCGTGGTCGGGCAGCTCGGCGTCGGCCGGGGACTTTCCGGTGAGCGCGGCCAGGACCAGGGCGGGGGCCGACTCCCCGGCGAGGGCCGTCCGCAGCGCGGCCAGGTCGGCGTGGACGGTGGCGCCCAGGGCGTCGGCGAGGCCGAGGCCGTCCGGCGCGAGGACGTGGACGCCCCGGGCGGAGGCGGCGGGGTCGAGCGGGGCGGTGGCCAGCGGCTTCCACTCCACCAGGTGCAGCGGGGCGCCCGCGGTCTGCGCGGCCCGGGCGGCCGGGCCGGCGAGGGCGGCGAAGTCCCGCTGCGAGCCGGGGCGCGCGGTGAGCGCGGTGACCGTCGCCACCGGCGCTCCTTCCGGGTCGGCCAGGTCCAGGCGCATGGTCCGCTCGCCCGCCGGGGCCAGCCGCACCCGCAGCGTGCGCGCCCCCAGCGCCGCCAGCCGTACACCGGACCAGCTGAACGGCAGCAGCACGGACCCGTCCTCGTCGGCGTCCAGCGCCCCGGAGGCGAGCGCCCACGGGTGCAGGGCGGCGTCCAGCAGCGCGGGGTGGAGGGCGTGGCCCTGCGTGGCGGCGCCCTCGGGCAGGCGGACCTCGGCGTAGTGGGTGTCGCCGTCGCGCCAGGCCCGGACGAGGCCCTGGAAGAGCGGGCCGTAGGCGTAGCCGCGCTCGGCGAGGCGCGGGTAGAGGTCGGTCAGGTCGACCGGTGTGCCGGCCGGCGGCCAGGCGGTCAGGACCCCGGCGTCCGGGTCGGTGCCGGAGGCCGCGTCGGAGAGGGCACCGGTCGCGTTCCGGGTCCAGGGGGCGGATTCCTCGGTGCGCGAGTGGACGGCGAAGGCGCGCAGCCCGCGGTCGTCCGGGCCCTCCACGGTGAGCTGGAGTTCGACGGCGCCCGGCCCGCCGAGCACCAGTGGCGCCTCCAGGGTGAGGTCCTCCAGCGTCGCCGCTCCGGCCAGCTCCGCGGCGTGCAGCGCGAGGTCGACGAAGGCGGTGCCCGGCAGCAGCGTGGCCCCGGCGATGGTGTGGTCGGCCAGCCACGGGTGGGTGCGGGTGGAGAACCGGCCGCTGAGGACCAGCCCGTCGCCCTCGGCCAGCCGGACGGCGGTGCTCAGCAGCGGGTGGTCGGTGCCGGACTGGACGCCGGCCGTCCGGCGGGCCGCCAGCCAGTAGTGGCGGCGCTGGAAGGCATAGGTGGGGAGGTCGGCGTGGGGCGTGGGGGAGGCCGGCCGGTAGCAGGTGGGGGTGTGGCCGGTGGTGTGGAGCGTGGCGAGGGCGGTGGTGAGGGACTGCGTCTCGGGGGTGTTCTTGCGCAGGGTGGGGATCGCCACGGCGTCGGTGGTGAGGCTCTGGCGGGTGAGCGCGGTGAGGGTGGCGTCAGGGCCGAGCTCCAGGAAGCGGGTGACGCCCGCGGCCTCCAGGTACTGGATGCCCGGGTGGAAGCGGACGGCCTCGCGGACGTGGCGGGCCCAGTACGCCGGGTCGGTGAGTTCCCCCGTGACCGGCTGCGCGGTGAGGTTGGAGATCACCGGGATCCGGGCCGGGCGGAAGGTCAGCTTGCCGATCGAGGCCCGGAAGTCGTCCAGGAAGCCGGCCATGTGCGGCGAGTGGAAGGCGTGGCTGACCTGGAGGCGGGTGGTGCGCCGGCCCTGGGCGGCGAAGTGCGCGGCGACGGCCTCGACCGCCGGGGTGTCGCCCGAGACGACGGTGGAGCGCGGGCCGTTGACGGCGGCGAGGTCGACCCCGCGGCCCAGCGTCTCCAGTAGCGCCAGGACTTCTTCTTCGGTGGCTTCCAGGGCGGCCATCGCGCCGTCACTGCGCGCGGCCTGCATGTAGCAGCCCCGCGTGGCGACCAGGCTCACCGCGTCCTCCAGCGAGAACACCCCGGCCACGTGGGCGGCGGCGACCTCGCCGATCGAGTGGCCGATCAGGTAGTCGGGGACGATGCCCTGCTGCTCCAGCGTCCGGTAGAGGGCGATCTGCAGGGTGAACAGCGCGGCCTGGGTGTACGCGGTCTGGTGCAGCACCTCCGAAGCCTCACCGCCGCCCCACAGCACCTCGTGCAGCGGACGGTCGAGCAGCCGGTCGAAGCGGTCGCAGGCGTCGTCGAAGGCGGCGGCGAACGCCGGTACCGCCTCGTAGAGTTCGCGTCCCATGCCGGGGCGCTGGCTGCCCTGTCCGGTGAACAGGAACGCCGTCCTACCCGGCCGGACCGTGCCGGTGACCAGCCCCGGAGCCTCGGTGCCCTCGGCGAGCGCGCGCAGGCCGGCGAGCAGGCCCTCGCGGTCGGCGGCGCGCAGGACGGCGCGGTGGTCGAAGCGGGTGCGGGCGGCCAGGGCGTGGGAGGCGGCGGTGGTGTCGGTGCCCGGCCGCTCCAGGTGGGTGGCCAGGGCGCGGGCCTGGCCGCGCAGGGCCTCTGCCGACCTGGCGGACAACTGCCAGGGCAGGGCCTGGAGTTCGAGGGCGGCCGGAGCGGAGGCCGGCGGCTCCTCGGCGTTCGGCTCCGCGGCTTCCTCGACGGGCTGTTCGAGGATGACGTGGGCGTTGGTGCCGCTGATGCCGAAGGAGGAGACGGCGGCGCGGCGCGGCCGGTCGTCCGCGGTGCCCCACGGGCGGGCGTCGGTGAGCAGTCGGACGGTGCCGTCGGACCAGTCGACGTGGCTGGTGGGCTCGCTGACGTGCAGGGTGCGGGGGAGGGTCGCGTGCCGCATCGCCATGACCATCTTGATCACGCCGGCCACACCCGCGGCGGCCTGGGAGTGGCCGATGTTGGACTTGATCGAGCCGAGCCAGAGCGGGTGTTCGGTGTCGCGGGCGCGGCCGTAGGTGTTCAGCAGGGCCTGCGCCTCGATCGGGTCGCCGAGGCGGGTGCCGGTGCCGTGGGCCTCGACCGCGTCCACCTGGTCGGCCGTCAGCCGGGCGTTGGCGAGGGCCTGGCGGATGACCCGCTCCTGGCTGGGCCCGTTGGGGGCGGTGAGCCGGCTGCTGGCGCCGTCCTGGTTGGTGGCGGTGCCGCGGACCAGGGCGAGGACCGGGTGGCCGTTGCGGCGGGCGTCGGACAGGCGCTCCAGGAGGAGCAGGCCCGCGCCCTCGCCCCAGCCCGTACCGTCCGCGTCGTCCGAGAACGAACGGCACCGGCCGTCGATGGACAGGCCCCGCTGGCGGCTGAACTCCACGAAGGTGTTGGGCGTGGACATCACCGTCACCCCGCCCGCGAGGGCGAGCGAGCACTCGCCCTGCCGCAGCGCCTGGGCGGCCAGGTGCAGGGCGATCAGCGAGGAGGAGCAGGCGGTGTCCACGGACACGGCGGGGCCCTCCAGGCCGAAGACGTACGCCAGCCGGCCGGAGGCCACGCTGCCCAGGCTGCCACTGGCGAGGTAGCCCTCGTACTCCTCGGGGGCGGGCTGCAGCCGGGAGGCGTAGTCGTGGTACATCACCCCGGCGAAGACCCCGGTGTCGCTGCCGCGCAGGCTGGTCGGGTCGATGCCCGCCCGCTCGACGGCCTCCCAGGCGGTCTCCAGCAGCAGCCGCTGCTGCGGGTCGGTGGCCAGCGCCTCGCGCGGGCTGAGGCCGAAGAACTCCGGGTCGAACCCGGCGGCACCGTACAGGAATCCACCGTGCCGGGTGATCGACCTGCCGGTCGCGTGCGGATCCGGGTCGTACAGGTCCTCCTCCCAGTCCCGGTCCTCGGGGAAGGTGCCGATGGCGTCCGTGCCGTCGGCGACCAGCTGCCACAGCTCCTCGGGCGTGGTGACCCCGCCCGGGTAGCGGCAGGCCATCCCGACGATCGCGATCGGCTCCTGCCGGGCGTCCTCGATCTCGGTCAGCCGCCGTCGGGCCTGCCGCAGATCGGTGGTGGCCCGCTTGAGGTACTCGCGGAGTTTCTCCTCGTTGTTCGCCGCTTGGTTGTTCGGCACGTCGTTGTTCGCCACGGAATCTACCTTCAGCTGGAAATGTCGGTCGGGAGCGGGACGGCGGGCGGGATCAGGCCAGGCCGAGCTCCTTGTCGAGGGCGTCGAACAGCTCGTCGTCGGTCGCCGCCGCCAGGTCGCCGTCCGGGTCCTCCTCGGCCGTCAGCCCGTGCCATCCCTGCAACACGTACTGGAGGCGCTGGGCGATCTCGGCCGCCTCCGGGACGACGCCGCCGGCGGCGTCCGCCGAGTGCTGCTTGAGCAGTGCCTCCAGCCGGTCGATCGCCTCCAACGGGCCCCCGGCGCCGGCCGGTTCCGCCGGGGCCAGTTCGGCGAGCAGATGCCGGGCGGCCGCCAGCGGGGTCGGGTGGTCGAAGACCACCGTGGTGGCCAGGCGCAGCCCGGTGACCTTGTTGATCCGGTTGCGGAACTCCACCGCCGTGAGCGAGTCGAACCCGAGGTCCAGCAGCCCGCGCTCCGCCTCGACCCGGTCCGGCGAGCCGTGCCCGAGGACGGCCGCCGCGTGCTCCCGCACCAGCTCCAGGAGCAGCGGCTCGCGCTCCTCCGTCGGGGCCGCGGCGAGCCGGTCGCGCAGGGACGGGCCGGTGGCGGCCACCGCGGTCGGGGCCGCCTTCGCGCGGGGCGGCCGCGGGGCGGTCCGAACCAGCCCGCGCAGGATCTCGGGGAGCGTGCCCGAGGCCGACCTGGCCTGGAGGGCCGAGCTGTCGAGGGCGACCGGGGCGAGCAGGGGGCTGCCGTGGCCGAGTGCCGCGTCGAACATCCGCAGCGCGTCCTCGGGCGCCATCGGGACGATCCCGGAGCGGCGAAGCCTGGTCAGGTCGGCCTCGTTCAGCTTCTCGCCCATGCCGCCCTCGTCCCAGAGGCCCCAGGCGAGGGAGGTGGCGGGCAGGCCGAGGGTGTGCCGGTGGTGGGCGAGGGCGTCCAGGAAGGCGTTGGCGGCGGCGTAGTTGGCCTGGCCGGCGGTGCCGGTGAGGCCGCTGACGGAGGAGTACAGGACGAAGGCGGACAGCGGGAGGTGGGCTGTCAGCTCGTGGAGGTGCAGTGCGGCGTCGATCTTGGGGCGCAGGACGGTGTCGAGCCGTTCGGGGGTGAGGGCGGTGATGATGCCGTCGTCGAGGACGCCGGCGGTGTGGATGACGGCGGTGAGGGGGTGGTCGGTGGGTACGGCGGTGAGGAGGGCGGCGACGGCGTCGCGGTCGGTGGTGTCGCAGGCGAGGGCCCGGACCTCGGCGCCGGACTCGGTGAGTTCGGCGATGAGGTCGGCGGCGCCGGGGGCGTCGGCGCCCCGGCGGCTGGTGAGGAGGAGGTGCCGGACGCCGTGCTCGGTCACCAGGTGCCGGGCCAGCAGGGCACCGAGTTGACCGAAGGCGCCGGTGATCAGGACGGTTCCGGCGGGAGCGAAGTCGACGGTGCCGGTGGCGCTCGCGCGGCCGAGGGTCGGGCCGTGGAGGGCGTCGTCGCGGACGGCGAGCTGGCCGCGACCGGAGGCGAGGGCGCCGGGCAGGAGGCGGGCACTCTCGTGGACGGGGACCGCGGGATCGAGATCGAGCACGGTGAACCGGCCGGGAGCCTCGGACTGCACGGTCCGCAGCAGGCCCCAGACGGGCGAGTCCGCGAGGGCGGGGACCGCGGGGGCGGGACCGGCCGCGACGGCGCCCCGGGTGAGGACGACCAGCCGGGAGTCGGCGAGGCGTTCGTCGGACAACCACTCCTGGAGGACGGCCAGGGCGGTGTGGGCGGAGTGGTGGGCGCCTTCGGGGAGGCCGAGGTCTGCGGCGGACCAGGGGAGGAGCACGGTGGCGGGGGTACGTCCGGACGCGTCGACCGCGGCACGGAGGGCGGTCAGGGTGGGGTGGGTCTCGGTGATGCCGAGAGCGGACGCGATCGGGTCGCCGGCCTGGCCGACGAGGGCCCAGTCGGTGGTGTCGGTGCCGGTGTCGGCGGGGTGGACGGGCAGCTTCTGCCAGTCGACCGTGTAGAGCGGGTCGCGGTTCGAGCCGAGGGTGCTGGGATCGAAGGCGCGAAGGGTCAGACCGGCGGTGAGGACGGGGGTGCCGGTGGGGTCGGTGATGGTGAGGTGGGTGGTGTCGGGGGTGGTGGGGGTGAGGGTGGCGTGGAGGGTGGTGGCGTTG
>NZ_JBICYZ010000095.1:0-32221 GCF_043201465.1 Kitasatospora sp. NPDC048298 | reverse complement strand
TCGGCTCTGCGGTCGGCGACGATACGAGCCAGTTCGGCACGGATGACGGTGAGGGTCAGCCGACCCGCCGCGACATCGGCGGGGTCGCCCGTGGCGCGGAAGCGCAGGGTGCCGCCGCTGAAGTCGGGGGCGAGCGGGCCCGGCACCGTCTCATGAAGCGGACACAGCAGCGGGGAGACGACCAGCAGCGGTGTGGTCGGGTGGCCGTCCCGGATGGTGTCCAGGAAGCCGTGGACGGCCGGGGTGAAGGCACGCAGCCGCATCACGTCGGCGTTCACCACGTTGATGCCGAGTTTGAGGCTGATCAGATCCGCCGGGGTGTCACGGATGGCACGCGCGGTGAACGGGTCGAGCAGCGCGCCGCCGCCGAAGCCCAGGTTGACGAGATCCAGACCCGCGCCGTTGGCCACCAGGGCAGGCCACGTACCCGTCGGATGCTCGGCGTTGGAGCCATGGCTGATCGAACTGCCGTGGTGCACCCAGCGCTTGCGGGTGCCGGCCGGGAGCGGCTCGATCGGGGCATCGGTTTCCAGGGCGATCAGCTCGGTGGTCTCCGTGTGCGGAAGCCAGATCTCGACGGTCTTCTCCCGCCCCGGCAGGCCGGTGAACCGGGCGCTGCCCGGCGGCCCTTCGGTCAGTTCGACGCGGCCGGTGGCGAGGTCGACGGTGCGCACGTTCCCTCCGGGGACACCGGCCTGCGCGGCCAGTCGGCCGTCCACCAGCAGGTCGTAGACGCCGTCCGGGACGTCCGGGACACCCGGATAGGCCCGCTTGGTGGGGACGGCGTGCAGGGTGACGGCGGTGGCACGGGTTCGGAAGGCCAACCGGACACCGGAGGGCTGCGACTCGGCCATCGCGAGCTGCTCGTCCGGAATCCGCCGACGGGCACCGGCGGGCAGGCGGTGCGGCAACAGACCGCGGCGGGTGTGTTCGACATCGAGGTGGCCGTGGAGGAGGCCCTCGGTGACGGGGGTGGTGATCGTCGTCATGGTGCCACTCTCCGGTTCGTCCAGGCATACAGGTCGCGCAAGTTCCTTGGGACATACGGCCGGTGCGGGCGCACCCCGGGCCGCACGAGGAACGGATCAGCCGGCCGCACGGGCTCCGCCCGCGCGCAGCAGGGCGTCGAGGGAGTCGATGATCCACTCCCAGGACTGCCGAGGGTCGACGGGGGTGTGACTGAACCCGCCGGCCGCCTCCAGGCTGATGTAGCCGTGGAAGACGCTGCCGAGCGTCCGTACCGCGTGGGTCTGCTCCGGCTCGCCCAGGTCGTAGCCGCGCAGGACCGCCCTCGCCATCTGGGCGTGCCGGACACCCGCGCTGCCGGCGGCCGTCTCGGGGTCCAGACGTAGGCGGGTGGCGTCGTAGCGGCCGGGATGGCGCGCCGCGTAGTCACGGTAGGCGTCCGCGAAGGCGGCGAGGGCGTCGCGGCCCGCCCGGCCGGCGAGGGCCTCGGCGACGAGGTCGGCGAGTTCCTCCAGGGCGTACAGGGCGATCCGGGTCCTGAGGTCCTGGGAGCTCTTGACGTGGGAGTAGAGGCTGGCGGTCCGGACGCCGACGCCGCGGGCGACTGCGGCGACGGTCACCTGGTCGAAGCCGACCCGGTCGGCGAGTTCGGCGCCCGCGACGACCAGGCGGTCGACGGTCAGTCCTGCCCTGGCCATGTGCGTCCTCCCGTACCGTCACGTCATCGTTCTACGGACAGTATCGGATTACCTAAACACTTTAGGCAAACGGGGAAATGGCGAAGGTGCGAAGGGCCCGATCGACCCACCAGGAGCGATTGAGGTGGCTCGGCGCCGCCCTGATGCCGGATGATCGGCGCCTGGGATACGGGCCGAGAGACGGCGCCCGCGGCACGGCGACACCGACAGCGACAGCGAGAAGAGGGGCTCACGACGATGGAAACGGCGCGCACGCTCGTCCTGGTGGCGGCCACCGTCACCTGCGGACTGACCGCAGGACTGTTCTACGGCTACTCGTGCTCGGTCATGCCCGCGCTCGCGCGGGTCGACGACCGGACGTTCATCGAGGTCATGCAGCGCGTCAACAAGGCGATCCTGAACGGCTGGTTCGCCCTCGCCTTCGTCGGCGCCCTGCTCGCCACCGCGGCCGCGGTGGCCCTGCACCTGCCCTCGGACGGGCACGACGCACTGCCCGCGACCGTCGCCGCGCTGGTGCTGTACGTCGCGGTGATCGGCGTCACCCGCTCGGTCAACATCCCGCTGAACGACGAGCTCGAGGCCGCCGGGCCGGTCCAGCGGATCGCCGACCCGGCCGCGGTGCGCAGCCGCTTCGAGGCGCGCTGGATGCGCTTCAACGTGCTGCGCGCGCTGTTGTCGACCGGCGCCCTGGCCTGCCTCGCCTGGGCGCTCGTGCTCAACGGCCGGAGCTGACCGGGCTCACTGCCGCCCGCCGGGCTCAGCCGCAGAGGGTGGCGAAGCCGTACCCGCGCGCCTTGAGCGTGGAGATGATCTCCGGCAGGGCGGCCACCGTCTGGCTGCGGTCGCCGCCGCCGTCGTGCAGCAGGATCACCGAGCCGGGGCGGACGTTGCTCAGCACCCGCGACCTGATCGCGGCCGTGCCGGGGCGGGACCAGTCCGCCGGGTCCACCGACCAGAGCACGACCTGCTTGCCGAGCGCCGAGGCCTTCGAGCGCACCGTGCTGTTGACCGCGCCGTACGGCGGGCGCAGGCAGCTCGGGGTGCGGCCGGTCTGTGCCCGGATGGCCTTGTCGGTGTTGGCCACCTGGGCGTTGAGCGCGGCGGCGGAGAGCTTGCGCAGGTCCGGGTGCGACCAGGAGTGGTTCTGCACGCTGTGGCCCTGCCTGGCGACCTGCGCGGTCACCGAGGGGTGGGCGGCGACGTTCTGCCCGATCTCGAAGAAGGTCGCGCGCACCCCGTACCGGGCGAGCGTCGCCAGGACCTTGGGCGTGTACGCCGGGCTGGGGCCGTCGTCGAAGGTCAGGTAGACCACCTTGCCGCCCTTGGCGCCGGCCGCCTCCGCGTCCGCGACGGGCAGGGCCACCGCGGCTCCCGCCGCCAGGGCGACGACGAGGGCGCCGATCGCGGTCCGGAACCTGCCGACTGCCTTGCGCCTGCCGGGTCGTACGGACATGCCTGCCCCCTGGGGTCGGAACTCCCGTGCCTCGGCCAGTCTGCTCCCGGCGGGCCGTCCGCCGCGAGCCCTCGTCGGTCGCCGGCGAACGGAATCGGCCAGTCGTACGGCGGGGGCCGGGGGCACGCCCCGCCGGACCGGGGTCGCGGAACCATCCGGCGAATCGGAACGGTGTGGCGAACAACGGTACGGGGAGGCTATGCTCCCCCGCGATGACCACTCACGCTGCACACAGAATGGGGGTCCCGTCCGCGAAGAGTGAGTGCTGATGCCCACTCACCCCGCGCACGGGAACGACTCCCGCCTCTCCTTCTGGCGGCGCGTACGCGAGTACGCCGTGCCGCCCTCCATGATCGAAACCGCCACCGCCCGCCGCCTGGTCGGCGACTGGGCCGGGGCCTGCGCCGCCGCCAACGTCGAGGTCGACTTCCGCCTGCGGGACGTCGCCCGCGTCCACGGGCGGGAGCTCGCCGACCGAATACGGGCCGATCTCCGCTGCCTGGCACCGGATTTGCTGCGCTGGCACCTGCCGAGGTCCGCTCCCGACGGGCTGCTGCGGCCCGGGCTCACCGTGCCGCTGGCCCGCTACCCCGGCGAGCCGCCGGTCTTCCTCGTGGTTCGCACGCCGCCCGCCTGGGCGGAGTACGGGCAGCGGGTCAGCCTGGCGCTCTGGGACGGGCTCGGTGACGACGGCCGGTCGCCGCACCCGCGTCCGCGTCCCGGCCGACGGTTCCGCTACGACCTGCACCGGCACCTCTGGGACGCCGGGCGCAGCGCGGAGCTGGCCGCCCGGGCCGGAACCGGGGATCCACCAACCAACGGGCCCGCTACGGAACTTGTCGATCCGTCCCGACGCTGGGCCGCCGACCGCTGGGCGGCCGAGGCCGAGTTGCTGCTGCGCGCGGACGGGCTGCCGCCCGGGCCCGTGGTGGTGCGGCTCGGACGTCGTCGGCGGCTGCTGCTCGGACCGGACGGGTCGACGGCGGAGGCCCTCGGCAACGTCTCGGGGCTGCCGCTGCTGCCCGATTCCGCGACCTGGGTGCCGCCCGACCTCGACCTGCTCCGCAGCGGGGCGATCGAGGCCGAGCGGCTGCACCCCCTGGTGGCGGCCGCGCTGGCGCCCGGGCAGGCACCCCTGGCGCGGGCGGCGACAGGGCCCGAGCCCCACCGGCTGGTGGACTGCCGAGGGGCGCGGCACCGGATCGGGCTGGTCGACGGGGCGCTCGTCCCGCTCGACCACGAGCCGGCCGAGCTGCGCCGCGAGGAGCTGCTGGCCGCCCTGTCCGGCACCCCGCTGCCCTGTCTGCGGGCGATCGACCTCACGCACCGCCGGCCTGCCCAACTGACCGGTGTGCGTGAGCGGTTGGACCACGGCGACACCGCCGGGGCGCTGGCCGTGGTCGAGGCCCTGCTCGGACCGGAGGCGGTGCTGCGCGACGGACCGCTGCGTGACGAGCTGGCGGCGGCGGCCGAGCGGCGAATCGCCTACGGCCTCTACCGGGCGGGTCTGACCGGGGCCGCTGTCCTCAACTACCCGTTGCCACGCGTGCGCCACAGCACGCGCCCGGGCAGCCCGGCCTTCCGCCCACGCCCTCGCCACGCCTCGTTCCGGGCCCGCCCGCGTCTGGCCTCGGTCCGCTGAAGCCGACGACGCCGACACCGAACACCAACACCGAACACCGGTACCGACGCTGACGCCGAAGCCGAAGCCGACGCTGACCGCCGGGATCCGAACACCCTTCCGCATCAGACACCTTGAGGTGATCACCCATGCCCGTCCGCACTCCCGAAGCCGCCCGCCTCGACGTCGCCCGGCAGCTGCTCGACCTGCTGGCCGACACCACCACCGAACCGCGCGCCGACACCCAGCTGGAGGCGCTCACCCTGGCCGTAGCCGCCGACCTGCCCGTGCTGCTCTGGGGCGAGCCCGGCATCGGCAAGACCGCCGCGCTCAACCAGCTCGCCGAGGCCCTGGAACTGCCGCTGACCACGGTGATCGCCAGCGTCCACGAGCCCTCCGACTTCTCCGGCCTGCCCATCGTCGGCGACGACCCGGCGCAGCAGGGCGTCCCGATGGCCCCGCCGGACTGGGCGGTCAGGCTGGTGCGGGCCGGGCACGGGCTGCTGTTCCTGGACGAGCTGTCCACCGCGCCGCCCGCCGTCCAGGCCGCACTGCTCCGGCTGGTCCTGGAGCGGCGCATCGGCACGCTCAAACTCCCGCCCGGCGTACGGATCGTGGCCGCCGCCAACCCGCGCTCCTCGGCGGCCGACGGCTGGGAGCTGAGTCCGCCGCTGGCCAACCGCTTCGTCCACCTCCAGTGGGCGCACGACCACGAGGTGGTGGTGCGCGGCCTCGGCGGCGTCTGGCCGGTGGCCACCCTGCCCCGGCTCGACCCGCAGGCGCTGCCGGCCGCCGTCGCACTGGCCCGGCGCGCGGTGTGCGGGCTGCTGGCGGCCCGCCCCGAGCTGGTGCACCGGCTGCCCACCACCGAGACCCGGCGCGGCGGCGCCTGGCCTTCCCCGCGCAGCTGGGACATGACGCTGCGGCTGATCGCCTTCGCGACCGCGGCCGGGTCCTCCCGGGAGGTGCTGTCGCTGCTGGTGCGCGGCGCCGTCGGGGACGGCCCGGGGCTGGAGCTGATGGCGTACACGGACCGGATGGACCTGCCGGATCCGGAGGACCTGCTCGCCGACCCGGCCGGCGCGGTGCTGCCCGAACGCGGGGACCTGCGCCAGGCGGTGCTGGACGGGGTGGTCGCGGCGGTCCGCAACCGGCCGGACCGGGCGCGCTGGGACGCGGCCTGGGCGCTGCTGGTCCGGGCCCTGGAGACGGGCGCGCCGGACCTGCTGGTCGTCCCGGCGACCACGCTGGCCTCGCTGCGCCGGGAGGACTGGGACGTGCCGGCGGCGATCGAGCGGCTCACCCCGGCGCTCGCGGTCTCCCGCCGGGCCGACCTCGTCGGCATCGGGCAGGCGCGGGCGGCGGGGCGATGAGCGGCACGGCAGGCGGCGGGGCGATGAGCCGCACGGCGAGCGGCGGACCGACGAGCCGCACGGCGGGCGGCGGGGCGATGAGCGCTGCGATGACAAGCCCCGGCGGCACCGCGAACGCGCCATCCCCGCCGCTGGACCTGGAGAAGCTGTACGCCGCCCGGCTGTACGCCGCCCGGGTCCGCCCCTACCTGGCGACGGCCCTGTTCGCCCTCCACCTGGTGGAGTCCCGGCAGGTGCCGACCATGGCCGTGGACCGGTACTGGCGCTGCTACGCCTCGCCGGCCTTCGTCGCCCGCACCCCGGTGGACCAGCTGGCCGGCGTCTGGGTGCACGAGGTCTCGCACCTGCTGCGCGACCACCACGGGCGCGGCGACCGGCTCGCCCGGGAACTCAATCTGGAGGGCCCGGCCGCCCGGCTGCGGATGAACATCGCCGCCGACTGCGAGATCAACGACGACGTGTACGGCGAGGGTCTGACCGGCCCGGCCGGCGTCATCAGGGCGGAGATGCTCCAGCTGCCGGAGGGGCTGCTCATGGAGGAGTACGTACGCCGGTACCGCTCCCACCCGGGCCACCTGGAGGCGGCCTGGCTGGAGTGCGGCAGCGGCGCCGACGGCCTGGACCGCCCGTGGGACCTCGGCCCCGACGGCGGTCACGGGCTCACCGCCCAGGAGCGCGACGCGGTGCGCTTCCGGGTCGCCGAGGGCATCCGGGGCCGCCCCGGCACCGCCCCGGCGGGCTGGAAGCGCTGGGCCGAGGAGGCGTTCCACCCGCCGCAGCCGTGGCGGCAGCTGCTGGGCGCGGCGGTGCGCTCGGCGGTGTCCGGCGCGGGAGCGGGCGAGGACTACAGCTACGGCCGCCCCGCCCGCCGCTCGGCCGGGGTGCCGGGCGTGCTGCTGCCGAGCCTGCGGCGGCGCCCGCCCCGGGTCTCGGTGATCATCGACACCTCCGGCTCGGTCTCGGACGACGAACTGGGCAGCGCGCTGCTGGAGGTCGCGGCGATCGGCCGGGCCGTCGGCGGCCGCCGCGACCAGGTCACCGTCGTCCCCTGCGACGCGGCCGCCCAGGCCGTCCACCAACTCTGCCGGGCCGAGGGCATCCCGCTGATCGGCGGGGGCGGCACCGACCTGCGTACCGGCTTCGACGCCGCCCTGCGCGGTCATCCCCGCCCGGACGTGGTGGTGGTCCTGACCGACGGCCAGACCCCGTGGCCCTCCGCCGCCCCGGCCTGCCGCGCGGTGGTCGGGCTCTTCCCGAGGCCGATCCGGTACAACGAGAACCGGGCCGAGTACCGGCCGAGCGCCCCACCGCAGTGGGCGCGGGTGGTGACCATCGGCTGAGCGGGCGTCCGGTCGCGGCCGTGCGAGGATCGGGCAGGTGACGGACACGGGCCCCCTGGCCAGGGCGGCGACGGAAGGGGACAGCTCGGTGACGCGGACGGCGGTGGCCGGCGCGGAAGGCTTCGAGCCGGACGAGCACGTACGGTTCGCGCGGTACCGCAGGGCCTTCGCGGAGGTGGCGCCCGAGGACGCGGCCGGCCTCGCGGCCCGGGTGCTGACCGACCCGGAGCTCTCGATGGCGAGCTGCGCGGTCTGCGAGTACCTGGACCGGCGGGCGGCGGAGCTGCTGACGGAACCGGGCTTCCCGGCCTGGCACCGGGAGTTGGCCGACGCCACGACGGCCGACCCCTTCGCCGGCCGGCGCCTGCGGGACTGGGCGCTGCTGCGGGCGATCACCCTGGACGAGCCGTGGGAGGAGGAGCAGCTGTCCGAGGCGGACACCTGGCTCCAGGCGCGCCTCGCCGAGGAGTCCTCGGCAAGGCGCGTGCTGGACCTCCTCGCCGAGCGCGGCCGCACCCGGCGCACCCGCAACATCGCGGCCTCCCGCCTGCGGCGCCGCCGGTAGCGGGCGTTGCCGCTGGAGTGACCAACCGCGGGCGGAAGGACCGGCCGCGGCCGGAGTGACCAACCGCGGCCGGAGGAGCCACCCGCCGGCGGAGGGACCGGCCGCCGGCCCCTCCGCCCGCGGCGGGCGCTCAGCGGACCATGGCCGCCACAACGTCGCGCCAGTCCTCGCCGGGTTCGGGGGCGAGGGGGCCGGCCAGGGTGTCCGCTCGGTAGTGCCAGGGGCGGTGGAGTTCCTCCTCGGCGTCGGGGGTGGCGGCGACGGGGCTGTCGGAGCCGAGCAGGCGGACCAGTTCGGTGGTGAAGTCGGCCCAGGAGACGTGTCCGCTCACCGCGTTGACGACCCGGCCGGCGGCGGGGTGGTCCGGGGTGAGGCAGGCGGTGAGGGCGCGGGCCAGGGCGGCGGAGTGCACCCAGGAGGCGCCGTACCACGCGTCGGCGGGCGGCACCGCGATCGGCAGGCCGGCCAGGGCGGCCTGGTAGAGCGGGCCGGTGGCGCCCCAGCGGAGCTGGTCGCGCAGGCGGTGGTGCGGGCCCCAGACGATCGGCGCGCGGACGGCGGTGGCCTGGCCGCGGCCGGTGGCGGCGGCCTCGAAGAGGATCCGCTCGCAGTCCAGCTTGGCCTGCCCGTACGGGGTGACGGGAGCGCCGCTCGGGCCGCCCTCGGCGACTTCGGTGCCCGCCGGGCGGCCGTACGCGTCGATACTGCTGACGAAGACGAACGGGCCGCCCCGCCAGCCGTCCACCAGGGCGCGCATCGCGGCGAGGTCGGTGGCGTGGTCGGTGAAGGTGCAGGCGGAGTGGATGACGGCGTCCACGCCCTCGACGGCCCGGCGCAGGCTGTCGAGGTCCCCGAGGTCGCCCTCCGCCACCTCGGCGCCGTTCAGTGCGGGCAGGTGCGCGGACTCGGGCCGGACCAGCACCCGGACCGGCCGGCCCTGGGCCATCAGTTCCTGGAGCACGGCCGCGCCGACCCCGCCGGTGGCGCCGGTGAGCAGGACGGTGCCGGTGCGGGCGCCGGTGGTCCGCGGGCGGGCGCCGGCCCGGGCGAGGGCGGCGCTGCGCTCGTCGGCGCGGGTGGCGAGCAGGGCGGCGAGGGCGCGCGGGGTGCGCTGTTCCAGGATGTCGAGGCCGGTGAGCGGCAGCCCGGTGCGGGTGCGCAGGCGTTCGGCGAGCTGGACGGCGACCAGGGAGTGGCCGCCGAGGGCGAAGAAGTCGCCGTCGGCGGGCGCGGTGGTGCCGAGGAGTTCACCGAACTCCTGCCGTACGACGTCCAGCGGGCCTTCCTGCGGCGGAGCCTGGTCGGACGGCGGAGCCGGGCGGTCGGACAGCGGCGCGGCGCCGGGCAGCCGGTCGCGGTCGGGGGTGCCGTCGGGGTGGCGGGGCAACCGGTCCACCAGGGTGACGGCGAGCGGCAGTTCGCCGGCCGGGAGGCGCCCGCGCAGGCCGGCCCGCAGGTCGGTCCCGCTCGGGACGACCGGACCGCGCACCACCGCGTAGGCGAGCGGCGGGCCGCCGGGGTTGTCGACCACGGCCGCCTCGACCACCGCGGGGTGGGCCGACAGGGCTTCCACGACCGGGTGTTCGGCGATCGTCAACCGCTCTCCGGGCAGGTCGGACAGCCGCCGCCGCGGGTCGCCGACCACGGCGGTGAGCAGCGCCGCGAAGGCGTCGAGCAGCCGGGCGGCGGTGTCCTGGTCCAGCGCGTCCCCGTCGTGCTGCAGCAGGCAGCGCGGCTCCGGGCCGTCCTCCACCAGCAGGGTGAGGCCGAACTTGGCCAGCCCCAGGTCGAGTTCAACGTTCTCGGTGTCGAGGCCGGGCAGCACCAGCGGGTCGACGTTCTGGACGAGGTCGCAGCTGACCGAGAGCAGCGGGGTGCCGTCCGCGCCGCGCGCGGCCGCGCCGAGCCGCTCGACCACCAGGTCGAGGGGCACCTCGTGGTGCTGCTGCGCGTCGAGCAGGGCGGTGCGGACCAGGCCGAGCAGTTCGGCGAAGGTCGGGTCCCCGGACGGATCCGCCCGCACGGCGAGGGTGTTGACCGCGAGTCCGACGGTCCGGCGGAACTCGGGCCGCGCGCGGTGGCCGCTGGCGCAGCCGAGGACGAGGTCGTCCTGCCCGGAGGCGATGTGCAGTGCGGCGAACGCGGCGGCCAGCACGACGGTGAACAGCGTGGCGCCGTGCCGTGCGCCGAGGACGCGCAGCTCCTCCAGCACCGCCGGCTCCAGCGGGGCGGTGTGCAGCACGGCGCGGCGCTCGCGGGCGCCGGGCGGGACGGGCCGCAGCAGCGACAGGGGGCGCGCCCCGGCGAGCCCGGCCGCGAGGGTGTCGGCGGCGGCCGTCAACTCGGCGTCCCGGGCGCGCTCCTGGCGGGCGTAGTCGGCGTACGACGGGGCCGGGGCCGCAAGCCGGTCCGGCACGCCGTCGCGCGCGGCGCGGTACAGCTCGGCGAGGTCCTCCGCGACGAACCGCAACGCGCCACCGTCGATGGCGATGTGATGGATCGTCAGCACGAGCGTGTGGTCCTCGGGCCCGTGCCGCAGGAGCGCGGCGCGCAGCACGGGCCCGGTGGCGAGGTCGAACGGCCGGGCGGCCTCGGCGGCGAGCTGCTCCGGTCCGGTGGCGTCCAGCACCGGCAGCGGCACCGGGGTGACCGGGTCGACCTGCTGGTACGGCTGGTCGCCCCGGCGCGGGTAGCGGGTGCGCAGGACGGCGTGCCGCTCGGTCAGGCCGGTGAGCGCGGTGGCGAGGGCCGCCCGGTCGAGCGGGCCGCGCAGCCGGGTGGCGACCGGCACGTTGTAGAGGGCGCCGCCCTGGCCGAGGTGGTCCATCAGCCACATCCGCTGCTGGGCGTGCGAGAGGGGGGCCTGGTCACCGTCCGCGACGGGGCGGGCGGGCGCGGCGGCGGGTGTGGCGGCGGCGCGGCGGCCGCGGGCGCGGCGCAGCAGGTCGGTCTGATCGACGGTGCTCATCGGTCGGCTCCCGGGGTGTCGTCGGCGGCGAGCAGGGCGCGTTCCAGCAGCTCGGCCTGGGCGGCGACGGTCGGATGGGCGAGGAAGTCGGCGAGCGACAGCTCGACCCCGAGGTCCTCGCGCAGGTCGTCCACCACCCACATGGCGAGCAGCGAGTGCCCGCCCTCGGCGAGGAAGTCGGCGGCCGGGTCGGTGATCGGGCGTTCCAGGGCCCGGCTCCACGCCTCGGCGACGACCTGCTGGATCGGGCCGAGTTCGGCCTCGGCGGACGGCTGCGCCTCGGCCGGACCGTCGGCGGCCAGCGCCCGCCGGTCCACCTTTCCGCTGCCGGTCAGCGGCAGCGCGGCGAGTACGGTCCAGGCGGTGGGCACCAGGTGGGCGGGCAGCTGCTCGGCAAGGCGGGCGCGCAGCGTCTCGACGGCCGGGCGGGCGCCCTCGGCGAGCACCAGGCAGGCGGTGAGCGCGGCGTCGGCCTGCCCGGGCCGGCGGACCACGACGGCCGCCTCGGCGACCTCGGGCAGCTGGAGCAGCGCGTGCTCGACCTCGCCGGGTTCGATCCGGAAGCCGCGCACCTTGACCTGGTCGTCGGTGCGCCCGTGGTACTCCAGGGAGCCGTCCGGCAGTCGGCGGACCCGGTCGCCGCTGCGGTAGGCGCGTCCGACGCCCGGCAGTTCGCGGAAGCGCTCGGCGGTCAGCTCCGGCCGGTCGAGGTAGCCGAGGGCCAGCCGGTCGCCGGCGATCCACAGCTCGCCGACGGCGCCCGGCGCCACCGGCACGAGCTGCTCGTCCAGGACGTGGGCGCGGGCGCCGCCGAAGGTCCGGCCGATCGGGACGGAGCCGGCGCAGTCGGCGCGGGTGATCCAGTGCAGGGTGGTGAAGGTGGTGGCCTCGGTCGGCCCGTACCCGTTGACCAGTTCGAGCCAGGGGAAGGCCCGCAGTACGGCGCCCGCGTGCTCGGCGGAGATCGCCTCGCCGCCGACGACGACGGTGCGCAGCACGCCGAAGACCCGGGACCGCCGGGCGGCCAGGTGGTGGAAGAGCGCGGTGGTGAGGAAGACGGCGGTGACGCCGAAGCGCTCGACGTCGCGGACGAGGTCCTCGGCGCTGGGCCGCTCGGTCGGGGAGACGGCCACGGCGGCGCCGCGGGCGAGCGGGGTCCACAGTTCGAAGGTGGCGGCGTCGAAGGAGACGGTGGAGTGGAGGAGCATCCGGTCGCGCGGGCCGAGGGCGACGGTGTCCTCGGCGGTGACCAGGTCGGTGACGGCGCCGTGCGGGACGAGGACGCCCTTGGGGCGGCCGGTGGAGCCGGAGGTGTAGTAGAGCAGGGCGGACGCGGCCGGGTCGGCGGCGTCGGGTGCCGTGCCGTCGGTGGCCTCGGTGCCGCGCTCGGTCAGCACGAGGGTGCGCTCCTCGGGGAGCCCGGCCTCGGCGAGCAGGGCCTTGTCTCCGAGGACGAGCCGGACGTCCGCGTCGGCGGTCATCTCGGCGATCCGGGGGCGCGGGTAGGAGGGGTCGATCGGGACGACGAGCGCGCCGGCCCGCCAGACGGCGAGCTGGGCGACGACGAGCCGGGTCGAGTGGGCGCACAGCAGGCCGACGGCGCTGCCGGGGCCGATCCCCCGGGCGGCCAGGACGGCGGCCAACCGGCCTGCGGCGTCGACGAGTTCGCGGTAGGTCAGGACGGTGGAGCCGTCGGTCACGGCGAGCGCGTCGGGCCGGAGTCCGGCCTGCCGGGCGATCAGTGCGGGCACGGGCAGCGCGGGCAGGGTCGCGGCGCTCAGGCCGGACGGGTTCGCGGGGGCCGAGGCGGGCGAGGTAGCGGCGGGCGAGGTCGCGGTGGTCATGGTGGTGGTTCCCTTCCGGGCGCCCCGGCCGGGTGGGCCGGGGCGCCGCGCTGAGGAGGTTCGGGCGGGGTCAGGCGGTGGTCGTCAGCTCGGCCACCCGCTCCTCGACCAGTCGGGCGACGGCCCGCAGGTCCGGCTGGCGCAGCACCAGGGGGGCGCGCAGCCGGACGCCGTACTCGTTCTCCAGGGCCTCCAGCAGTCTCGCCGCGGCGAGCGAGTTGCCGCCCGCGGCCAGGAAGTTGTCCTCCGGTCCGAGGTCGCCGCGGCCGATCAGCTCGCGGCAGAGCTTGAGCACGGTGCGCTCGACCGGGGTGCTCCCCTCCTCGCTCGGGGCCGTCTCGTCCTGGCCCGCCGCCGGGGCGTCGGCCAGCAGGGCCTGGCGGTCCACCTTGCCGTTGGCGTCCAGCGGGAAGCGCTCCACCAGCCGGACGGCGGAGGGCACGGCCTGTTCGGGCAGCCACGGGCGGACGGCGTCGAGCAGCGCCGCGGGGTCGGCGCCGTCCTCGGCCTGGACGAAGGCGAGCAGCCGCGCCCCACCGGTCGGCGCCTGCTCGGCGGCGACGACCGCCCGCCGCACCTTCGGGTCGCGTTCGAAGGCGGCCTCGACCTCGGCGGGTTCGATCCGCACGCCGCTGACCTTGACCTGGTCGTCCAGGCGGCCGTGGAACTCCAGCACGCCGTCCGCTCGCATGACCACCCGGTCACCGGTGCGGTAGACCCGGTCGGTGCCGACCACGCCGGCGGGCGCCTCGACGAAACGGCGGGCGGTCAGCTCGGGGTCGAGGTACCCGGCGGCCAGGCCTCGGCCGCCGATCCGCAGCTCGCCGGCCGTGCCGCGCGGCACCGGCCGGCCGTCCTCGTCGGTGACCAGGAGCACGGCGCCGTCGATCGGCAGGCCGATCGGCGGGGCGCCGGCGCCGTGGTCGCCGCCGGGGGCCATGGTGTGCATGGTGGTGGTGACGGTGGCCTCGGCGGGCCCGTAGGCGTTGTGGACGGTCGCGGTGACGTCCGGCCCGGGGGCCAGGCGCAGCCGGTCGCCGCCGATCACCAGGTGGCGCAGCGCCAGGCCGGCGGGCCAGGGCCGGCCGAGGACGGGCTCGGCCAGCGGGGTGGGCAGGATGGACGCGGTGATGCCGGCCTCGCGCCACCAGTCGGTGAGCGCGCCGGTGTCCCAGCGGACCGCCTCGGGGGCGACGACCAGGGCCGCGCCGGAGGTGAGGCCGGCCCACAGCTCCTGCACGTGCGGGTCGAAGGCGACGCCGATCAGCAGGCTGTGCCGCTCCCCGGGGCCGAGGCCGGCCAGCCCGCGGTACCACTGGAGCAGCGCGCCGAGCGCGGGCTCGGTGACGGCGACGGCCTTCGGGGTTCCGGTGGAGCCGGAGGTGAGCACCGCGTAGTGGGTGCCGACCGGGACGCGTACCTGCTCGCCGGGGTTCAGGGCGGCCACCACACCGGGGGTGGGCAGGTCCAGCGCCAGCCGCTCGCCGCCGGGCGGCAGCAGGTCCGGCTCGCCGACCAGGCAGGCCGGGCGGAGCTGCTCGGCGACGGCGCGGAGCCGGCGCTCGCCGGGGCGCGGGCCGAGCGGCAGGTGGACGGCGCCGAGCTTGGCGGCGGCCAGGGTGACGGCGACCAGCGAGACCGAGTGGGCGAGGCAGACGCCGAGCAGGTCGCCCGGGCCGACCCTGCCGCGCAGCGCCTCGGCCACGGTGTCGGCGAGGCGGTCGAGTTCGGCGTAGCTGTGGACCTGCTCGCCGTCGATCAGGGCGGGGGCGTCGGGGGTGCGGTGCACCCAGGTGGTGAACAGGTCGAGCACCGCACCGTCCTGGTGCGGACGGCCGTAGGCGATGCTCAGGCCCTCGGTGCTCGGGGCCTTGGTGGTGTCAAGGTGTTCCATCATCATCTCCAGGAAGGTGGCGAACGTAGGTGACGAACCGTCAGTTCAGGCCCATCGAGCGGGCGATGATCACCTTCTGGACCTCCGAGGTCCCCTCGATGATCGTGGTCATCCGGACGTAGCGGTACAGGAACTCCAGCGGGTGCCCGCGCACCCAGCCGGTGGCCCCGTGCACCTGGAGCGAGCGGTCCACCGCGCGCACGGCGGTCTCGGAGGCGGTGAGCTTGGCGAGCGCCGCGTTCTCGGGCGACTCGGTGCCCTCGTCGACCAGCCGGGCGCAGGCGAGGGTGAGCAGCTTGGAGGCCTCGACCTCGGCCAGGGTGGCGACCAGGTGTTCCTGGACGTGCTGGTACTCGCCGATCACCCGGCCGAACGCGCGCCGGTCCTTGGCGTACTCGACACCGATCCGCAGCGCGTGCTCGGCGATGCCGTTGCACATCGCGGCGACCACCAGCCGACCGCGCGAGAGGCTGTCGATGGCCAGGGCGGTGGCCGCGCCGACGCCCTCCTCGCCGCCGATGACGGCCTCCGGGCCGACGGTGACCCCGTCCAGCAGCAGCTCGGACAGCGGCTCGCCGGACATGCCCTCGTACCGCTGGCCGAGCCGCAGTCCGGGCTGGTCCATCGGCAGCACGAAGGCGGTGGCGCCGCCCGTGGGCCCGGCGCCGTCCCCGAGGTCGGTGGCGGCGACGACCAGCGCGATCCCGGCGTGCTCGGCGTTGCTGACGAAGGTCTTGCGGCCGTTGAGCACCCAGCCGTCGCCGGTGCGCACGGCGGTGGTGGCGAGGCGGAAGGCGTCGGAGCCGGCGTTCGGCTCGGTGAGGGCGAGGCAGCGGGTCTGCTCGCCGCGCACCAGCGGGACCAGGTGGCGCTCGACCTGTTCGGGGGTGCCGTGCCGCAGCAGCGGGCTGGGCCCGTCGGCGCCGGCCAGCGCGTACGGGGCGAGCACGCAGCCGCTGCGCCCGGCGGCGTGGTGCAGCAGGACGACGGCGGTGAACGGCATGCCGGCGCCGCCGAGTTCCTCGGGGTAGTCGCCCGCGTAGAAGCCGAGGGCGGCGGAGCGCTTGCGGACGTAGGTCCGCAGGTCGGCCGGGACCTGGTCGGCGGTCTCGGGCAACTCGGCGGCCAGCGGGACGAGTTCGCGGCGCACGAAGCTCTCGAAGGCCTCGACGAGTTCGCGGTGGCCGTCTTCCAGGACGGCGGAGGGGGAGCTCACTTGGCACCTCCGGTGAGGGCCTTGGCCTGGTCGGCCAGCACGGCGTGGCGGAACAGGGTGCGCAGCGGCGGGCGGCTGCCGAGGTGCGGCTCCAGCTGGGCGGCGAGCTGGGCGGCGAGCAGCGAGTGGCCGCCGACCTCGAAGAAGTGCGAGTCCGCGGTGAAGCGGTCGTGGCCGAGCACCTCGCGCCAGGCGGCGGCGATCAGCCGCTGGCCGGGGTCGGTGAACTCGCTCGGCGTGCTCTCGCCCGCCTCGGGGGCCTCCTGGGCCTCGTCCGCCAGTCGGGCGAGGGCGGCCCGGTCGGGCTTGCCGCCGGGCAGGGTCGGCATCGCGGCGACGGCCGTCCAGCCGGCCGGGACGAGTCCGCCGGGCAGCCGGCGGGCGAGCGCCTCGTGCAGGGCGGCCTGGTCGGGGCGGTCGGAGCCCTCCAGGAAGCCGACCAGGCGGGGGCCGGTCCGCGGGTCGGTGTGCAGCAGCACCGCGCAGGAGCGGCCGCCGAGTTCGGCGGAGGCGGCGGCCTCGATCTCCTCCAGCTCGATCCGGTGGCCGCGCAGCTTGACCTGGTTGTCGGCGCGGCCGAGGAAGCGCAGCCGGCCGTCCAGGTCGCGGAAGCCCCGGTCGCCGGTGCGGTAGACGCGGGCGTCGCCGAGCGCGGGGACGGTCACGAAGCGGGCCGCGGTCGGCTCCGGCAGGCCCAGGTACCCGTCGGCCACCATGGCGCCGCCGACGACGAGTTCGCCGACGCAGCCGGGGGCGAGCGGGCGCAGGGTGTCGTCCAGGACGTGGACCAGCACGCCGCCGAGTTCGGCGCCGAGCGGGATCTCGCCGTCCTCGGCGACGTCGGCGGCGGTGACCTCGTACACGGTGGAGGTGACGGTGGCCTCGGTGACGCCGTAGGCGTTCAGCACGGTGGTGGCCTCGGTCAGGCCGGCCAGGGCCCGGGCGGGCAGCCGCTCGCCGCCGAGCACCAGCAGCCGGGGCGTCCAGCGGCCGTCGCCCAGCGCCTCGCGCAGGTCCTCGCGGACGGCGAGCAGGTAGCTGGTCGGCAGGTTGGCGACGGTGACGCCGCGGGCGGCCAGTACGGCCACCAGCTCGGGGCCGGTGGGCACCTCGCGCTGCGGCACGACGAGGGCGGCGCCGGCCGCGAGGGCGGGCAGCACCTCCTCCAGGGCCACGTCGAAGGACGGCCGGGCGAACAGCAGCACCCGGTCGGCGGAGGTGAGTTCGTAGCGGTCGACGATCGCGGCGACGTACCCGGCGAGGGCCTCGCGGCCGACCTGGACGGGCTTGGGCACACCGGTGGAGCCGGAGGTGTGGATCAGGTAGGCGGCGCCGTCCAGGACGGCGGCGGGCTCGGCCTTCGGGAAGGCCGGGCCGTCCAGCAGCGCCGGGGTGAAGCCCTCGGCGGGCAGCGCGAGCGCGCTCTGCCGGGTGGCCAGGACGAGTGCCGGGTTCAGCCGCTCCAGCAGCAGGCCGAGCCGGGCGGCCGGGTCCTCGGTGGACAGCGGCGCGTAGACGGCACCGTGGCGCAGGCAGGCGAGCAGGGCGACCACGCTGTCGGCGCCGCGCGGCAGCACGGCGGCCACCGGCTGGCCCGGCGCGACCCCGGCGGCGCGCAGCCGCTCGACCACCTCGGCTACCCTGCGGTCGAGTTCGCCGTAGCTGATCCGCTCGGTGCCGGCCATCAGGGCGAGCGAGGCCGGGTCGTGGGCGGCGGCCGGGTCGAGGGCGGCCAGGGCGATCGGGGCGACCGGGGTGGCCTGCGCGGCCTCGGGCGCGGGGTCCAGGTCGGCGATCGGCACCTGCGGGCGGTCCAGGTAGCAGCGCAGCAGCTCCAGCAGTCGCTCGGAGAGCAGCACCGCGTCGGACTCGCGGAACAGGTCGGCGTCGTAGTCCCAGACCAGGGTCATCCCGGCGGCGCCGTGCTTCTCGCCGACCACCCGGCGGTCGTCGGGCAGCAGCACCAGGTCGAGGTCGAAGCGGGTGGTGCCGGTGTTGAAGCCCTCGTACAGCGAGACCTCCAGGCCGGGCGCCTGGACGTCGGGCAGGGCCGCGTCGTGCGCGCTGAACATCACGTTGAACAGCGGGTTGTCGGCGCCGGTGGTGTGCAGTCCGAGCCGGCGGGTCAGCTCCTGGACCGGAAGGTCCTGGTACGGCAGCGCGCGCAGCAGGACGTCGGTCACCTCGTCGACGGCCTCGGTGCCGGGGGCCGTCGGGTCCAGCCGCAGGCGCAGCGGGACGGTGTTGACGAACATGCCGACGGTGCTCTCGAAGCCCTCCGGGCGGTTGCCGACGGCGGTGCCGATCACCAGCTCGCGGTGGCCGCTGTGCCGGCGCAGCAGTTCGGCGAACAGGGCGAGCAGGGTACTGAACGGGGTGTGGCCGTCCGCCTTGCTGCGCTCGCGCAGCCGCTCGGCCAGGTCGGCGCCGATCGACTGGCGCAACTGGCCGCCGCGGTGGCGCCGTTCGGCGCGCGGCCGGGCCAGCCCGGGCAGCGTGACCTCGCGCGGCGCGTCGGCCAGCTCCCTGGTCCAGAAGTCGAGTCCGCGGTCCCGGGGGAGGTCGGCGGCGGCGCGGGCGTGGTCCTCGTACGAGGGGGCGACGGGCAGCTCATACGGCTCGCCGAGGACGGTGGCGCGGTAGACGGTGAACAGGTCGCGCAGCAGGATCGCGAAGGAGTGGCCGTCGTGGACGAGGTGGTGCTCGACGTGGATCAGCCGGTGGTGGTCCTCGGCGAGCCGGACCAGGTGCCAGCGCAGCACCGGTGCCCGCCCGGTGTCCAGCGGCTCCTCGGCCTCGGCGGCGAGCAGCCGGCGGAAGGCGGCCTCCGGGTCCTGCTCGGTGCTGAAGTCGCTCTGGCGCAGCTCCGGTTCACAGTCCTCGGCGACCCGCTGGCCGGGCAGCCCCTCCGGGCTGGGCACCAACTCCAGCCGCAGGCCGGGGTGGTGGGCCAGCACGGCGGCGAGGCCGGTGTGCAGCGCGTCCCGGTCGAGGGTGCCCCACAGGTCGAGGACGGCGGTGAAGTTGTAGGCGCGGCTGCCCGGCAGCATCTGTTCGTGCAGCCAGACGATCTCTTGCGACGGCGTGAGTGCGAACATGGTCGATTCCCTTGTGTGGTGGGCGTGTCGGCACTGCTGTGGCCGGAAGCGGGCGTGGGGTGTTCCCGCGTCGGCCGGTGGGCCGGGCCGCACCGGGGTGAGGTGCGGCCCGGGGCCCGGGGGTCCCGTCCGGCGGCGTGCAGGACGCGCGCGGGCGGGCGTGGTGGGTCCGATGTGGTGGATCCGGTGTGGGAGTTCGGGGCCCGCGGGGTGGGCCGGCAGCCTGGGGCGTGCGGGCGCGGGCGTACGAGGCGGGCTGGTTCGGAGCGGGTGGGTTCGAAGGGGCGGGCCCGGGAGGGCGGGGCATATTCAGGCGTGCCCCGGAGGGCGGGGCGGGTTCGGGTGGGCCCGAGCAGGCGGGGCGTGTTCGGGCGGGCCCGTTCACGCCTGCCGTGTTCGGGCAGGCCGGTTCAGGCCTGCGGGAGCGGGGACGGTCGGGCGTGCAGGTGGTGCCGCAGCACGGCGAGCAGTTCACCGAAGGCCGCGTGGGCGTCGGCCTCGGGGAAGCGGTCGCGGTCCCAGGCCAGCCGGATCAGCAGGTCGTCGCCGTTCGAGGCGGAGACGGCCAGTGGCGCGGCGAGCGGGCGCCCCTCCAGGTGGACCTCCCGGCCGGCGGCGCCGCCGAGCACCAGTGGCGGGCGGCGGTGCGTGTCCTCCATGGTGAGCAGGGCGTCCAGGGCGCCCGACCAGGGGGCCCCGGCGGTGCGGGCGGCGCGGACCACCTCGTCGAAGGGGGTGCCGGCGTGGTCCAGGTCGTCCCACCAGGCGTCCGCGAGGGCGTCCAGGTCCGTGGACCGCTCCGAAGTCGCCGGGTGCACCAGGGTGTTGAGGAAGCAGCCGAGCACGGTGGGCGCGCCCACCGGTCGGCCGCCCCACGGGTAGCCGAGTGCGAGCTGCCCTCCCCCGGCCTCCGCCCGGTCGGCCCCCACCGCCCGGTGGGCCCGGTGCAGGGCCGAGCCGACCGCGTCCAGCAGCGCCGGGAAGACGGCGCCGCGGGCGGCTCCGTCGGCGGCGGGCAGCCGCTCGGTGAGCATGCCGGTGGACGTGGCGGCGCTGCCGCCCGCCCCGGTCAGGCCGCCCAGCCGCCGGCCCCAGTGGGCCTGCGCGGCGGGGCCGCCGGCGGCGTCCTCGGCGGCGAGCTGCAGTTCGACGGCCTGCCGGAAGTCGGCCAGCGCCTGGGGGGCGGGCCCGTCGGCCGGCGCCTCGTCCTGCTCGTAGGCGGCACTGAGCTCGGCGGTGAGCACGCCGAGCGACTGCTCGTCGCAGGCGGCGTGGTCGAGTGCGAGGGCGAGCAGTTCCTCGTCCCCGTCCGGGTCCGCGGCGACCAGCAGGCGCAGCGCGGGTCCGTCGGCGGGCCAGTCCAGCAGGGCCTCGCGCAGCGCCGCGCGGGCGGTGCCGCCGGGGGCGACGGCGATCCGGGCGACCTCGGCCGAGGGGCCGCCGGCGCGCAGCACGGGTGTGCCGCGCACGGTTGCGAAGCCGCCGCACAGCGCCGGGTGGTGGGCGGCCACCGCGGCCGCGGCGCGGGCCAGTCGGTCCAGGTCGAGGGTGCCGCGCGGGTAGGCGAACAGCAGCGGGACGATGTCGGTGCGGCTCTGCGGCGCGAGCCGGCGGGTGATCAGGAAGCGCCGCTGGGCGCCGGTCAGCGGGAGCAGCTCCACCGGGGATTCGGCGGCGGCTGAGCGGTACCGGGCGAGGTAGGCGGCGGTGATGCTGGCGTGCACGGGAACGGTCTCCGGTTTCCGGTCGCGGCTCGGGTCGGGGATCGGTCGGGGGGATCGGCCGGGAAGTCGGCCAGGGGGATTCGGCCGGGGAAGTCGGTCAGGGGGTTCGGCCGGGATTCGGCCGGGGCGTTGCTCAGGTCCGGGTGGTACGGGCGGGCCGACGGTCAGGGCGCGCTGGGGCTCACGGCACTCTCCTCGTCGGTGGCGCCCTTGGTGACGTCCTTGGTGGCGCCCTCGGCGACGTCCTCGGCAGCGTCGCTGCCCGAGGCCTGGCCGCCCGTACGGTCGGGGCCCGGCAGCTCGCGCATCCGGCGCAGCGGCGAGAGCAGCAGCGGCAGCGGCACCAGCAGGAAGCCCGCGGCGCAGAGCCAGAGCGCGGTGCGCGGCCCGGCCTGGTCGGCGACCAGGCCGCCGACCAGGGCGCCGATCGGCAGGGTGCCCCACACCAGGAAGCGCATGGTGGCGTTCATCCGGCCGAGCAGCTCCGGCGGGCAGACGCTCTGGCGGAAGCTCACCTGGGCGACGTTGTAGGCCACCGCGCCGAACAGCACCACCCCGGAGGCCAGACCGAAGAGCACCACGCCCGCGCCGCTGCCGGACAGCGGCCACAGCAGCGCGAACGGCGCCGTCACCACGGTGGACACCCAGATCAGCCGGGCCTGCCCGATCCACCGGGCGAGCTGCCCGGCGCACAGCGCGCCGGCCAGTCCGCCGACGGCGGAGACCGACAGCAGCACGCCGATGGCGCCCGGCGACAGGTCGAGCACCCGCACCCAGAACACCGTCTGCACGGCGGTCAGCACCGCGGAGAACAGGTTGGACGTGGCGGTGGCGGTCGCGATCGCCCGCAGCAGCGGGTGGCCGAGCACGAACCGCACGCCCTCCCCGACCTCGGCGCGCAGCGAGCGCCCCGGCGCGGGTTCCGGTCGCGGCTCCTCGGCCTTGATCCGGACGAGCAGCAGCGCGGAGGCCAGGTAGCCGCAGGCGTCGGCCACGATGGCGAGCGGCGCCCCGAGCAGCTGGACCAGTCCGCCGCCGAGGCCCGGCCCGGCGATCTGCGCCGAGGAGCGGACCGTCTCCAGCGCCCCGTTGCCGCCGACCAGCTGCTCGCGCGGCAGGACGGCGGGCAGGAAGGACTGGTGGGCGACGTCGAAGAACACCGTCGCCACCCCGGTGACCAGCGCCACGACGTAGAGCTGCGGCATGGTCAGCACCCCGAACGCGGCAGCCGGCGGGATCGACCCCACGGCCAGGCAGCGCACCACGTCGGCCCGGATCAGCACCGGCAGCTTGCGCATCCGGTCCAGCCAGGCGCCTGCCGGGAGTCCGACGAGCAGGAAGGCGGCGGTCTCGGCGGCGGTCAGCAGGCCGACCTGGAACGGCGTGGCGTCGAGCACCATCACCGCCACCAACGGAAGGGCGACCAGGGTGACCTGACTGCCCGTCTGCGCCGCTGCGGCTCCGGTCAACAGGAGCCGGAAATCGCGGTGGCCGAGCAGACGGGCCTGGTGGGAGCTGGGCTTCTCGTTCATCGGTGCGACTCTCGGTCACCCCTTCGACACGGGGCAAGCACCAGGTTCGTTTCCGGACGGACCGCAGGTCGGCCGAATCCCGCCACTCCCCCGGCCGACCCTTGCGCGCTCCTTACGGCGGCCTCCCGTGCTGCCGCGCCACCCGCGGTGCCCGTCGGCCTAGGCGGCACCGGCCGACGGGCACTCCGATCACCCCCGGGCCCGCCCGTCCATTTTCTTGTCCGATATTCGGACGCAAGTTTTCCAGCCACCGGACGGCGGCCGTCAACTTGGCCGGATTCCATGGAGTGCAGCCCCACCGACACCTCATCGTGATACCGGCGTGACCGAAGCGAGCCGTAGAAGGGGATCACCGGGCGGGTTACGAGCCGCTCCCGGAACCCGGCCGCCACCGAAACGGGCCGCCCGGGCCGGGGCCGCGCCGCCGCACGCTTCGGCTACCCGTCCGTCTCGGCCCGCGCCCGCGCCCGCACCTGCGTCCGTGCCGGTGCCGGTCCCTGTTCCGACGCCCGCGCCGTCCGGTGGGTGATCGCCAGCACCGCCATGTCGTCGTCCCTGGGCCCGCCGGTCCACCGCCCGACGTCCGCCACCAGCGCGTCCAGCACCTCCCCCGGCCCGGCGAACGGCCCCAGCGGGGCCAGGCCGAGCACCGGGTCGTAGAACTCCCCCGCCGCGTCCCGGGCCTCGGTGACCCCGTCGGTCACCAGCAGCAGCGTGCACCCGGCCGGAAACGGCCGGCTCTCCGGCGCCGGACGCGCCCCGCCCAGTCCGCCCAGCCCGCCCATCCCCAGCGGCAGCCCCGGGTCCGCCGCGTCCAGCCGGCGCACCGGCGGCGCGGCCCCGCCCGACGGGTACGGGCCCAGCAGGTACGGGCCGGGGTGCCCGCAGTCGAGCGTGCGCACGCTCTCCTCCCCCGGCGGGAACTCGACCAGCAGGGCGGTGATGAACCCCTCCAACCGCAGCTCCTCGCTCATCCGCTCGCTCTCCCGCAGCAGCGAGTCCTCCAGCGCGTCGGCGAGCGCGGACAGGTCCGGCAGCCGGTGGGAGTCCTCCCGGAAGGCGCCCAGCAGCACCGAGACCACCCCGACCGCGTGCAGTCCCTTGCCCCGCACGTCGGCGATCAGCCCGCGCACGCCGTACGGGGTGACCTGTAGCGCGTACGCGTCCCCACCGATCAGCGCCTCGTCCTGGGCGGCCCGGTAGCAGGCCGCGACCGACAGTCGCCCGACCCGCGCGGGCGGCTCCGGCAGCACGGCCCGCTGCGCCGCCTCGGCCACCGACCGCACCCGCGCCAACCGCCGGCCATGCCGGGCCACCACGCGGTTCACCCAGATCCCGAGCAGCGCCGCGAACGTCGTGTTCGCCAGCTCCAGGTAGCCGGCTCCGGTCCCGAGCGATCCGTCCTGGGTGGACAGCACCAGGATGCCCAGGACGTTGGCCGCCCCCACCGCGACGGTGTCCCGCAGCGCCAGCAGCGCCCCCGCCAGCACGGCCGCCGCCGCGAGCAGCGGGTCGCCCCAGTAGTCGGTCGGTTCCAGCGCGTTCCACACCAGCCCGCCGGCGGTCAGCAACCACGGCGCGACCCGCACGTACGGCGGCCACTGCACGGACCTCGGGGCCATCGGCGACCTGGCTTCCGTCTCACCACCATCCGGAAGGACTTCTTCCGATCGTAGTCACGGCCCCCCGAAACCCGCATGACGGCCGCCCTGGCCCCGCTCTGGGGTCTCTCCTCGAACAGGCCGCGGAGGTGAGTCCGACGACGGACCGCCGGCCTCGGCCGCTCCCGATCCGGATCCCCGAGGAGGACCCGATGTCCATCTTCGCCACCTGGCTGTACCTCGGCGACGACAGCCACAGCAACGGGCCCGCCCCGAGGATCTACCAGGGCTCACACGTCAGCCCCGCCGACGACGACCCCCGCGGGGGCTGGCTGGAGCTCAGCGTGATCCCCAACCACTGCCATCCCGACGTGCGGTTCAGCGGCCTTCCGGAACCCGAGGGCGGTTGGCCCGTCCCGGTGGAGCACCTCCGGCTCGGCCTCGGCCGGCCACCGGAGGACGGCTCGCAGGGCCCGGGCTCCGCCGCGACGGTGATCCTGGACCGCGCCCAGGCCGAGCTGTTGCACGCCGCCCTCACCGAGTGGCTCCAGACCCGGCAGAGGTGAGGACGCGCACTCACCCGCCGGCGACGAACCGCCCGGCGCCGGGCCCCGTCAGCAGGCCCCCCGGGACCCGACGTCCGTAGGCCACCAGCAGCAGGTGCTCCGCCCGCCCCTCCACGGTCAGCGGCCCCTCGCCGTGCGACCAGCCGGTGTCCGTCGCCACCAGTCGGACGCCGTCCAGTCGGGCCCCGAAGAACCGCAGGCCGCGTGGGGTGAGGGCGGACAGCAGGGCGGCCGCCCGGGGCAGCGGGAGGCGAGCGGGCAGGCCGAGCGCCACGGTGATGTCGAGCCCGTGGACGGCGTCGTGGGCGAGGGCCGCGATCCGGCCGCCGACGGGCGGACGCCAGGGGTGGTCGGCGTGGTCGGCCAGGGCGGCGGCGAGTTCGCGCTCGCTCATGGCGGCCGCGTCGCGGCGGGCGATCCGGTCGGCCATGCGGTGCAGGTTGCCGCCGGAGCGGGCGAGTTCGACGGCCGTGCGCGTCGTCGAGTACCGGAAGCCGGTGCTCATGTGCGCCGCCACCTCGCGAACCCGCCAACCCGCGCACAGCGAGGGCGAGTTCCACTGCTCGGGGGTGAAGGCGGCGAACACCCGGGCGAGTTCGCGGCGCTCGGCCGCGATCTGCTCGCGGATCCAGTGGAGCTGCCCGGTGTCCTCGTTGCGCGGCACGGTTTCCATGCCTCCAGCCTGCGGCCGGAACCGTACGCCCGTCCAAGGGCGGAAAGTTCTGGCACTTATGATCGGGAGTTATGGAACTGCGGCAGCTCCGGTACTTCGTCACCGTCGCCCAGCACGGCAGCTTCACCCGGGCCGCGCAGCTGCTGCACCTGACCCAGCCCGGGGTGAGCTCCCAGATCCGGCAGCTGGAACGGGAGCTGGGCCACCGGCTGCTCGACCGCTCGGGCCGCACCGTGCGGCTCACCCCGGCCGGCGAGGCGGTGCTGCCGCACGCCCGGGCGGCCCTCGCCTCCGCGGCGGCGGCCCACCGCGCGGCCCAGGAGTTCGGCGGGCTGCGGCGCGGACACGTACGACTGGGCATGGTCGCCGGGGCGGCCCTGACCCCGCCGTCCGAGCTGGGGACCTTCCCCGGGCTCGCCACCACGCTCGCGGCGTTCCGCCAGGAACACCCCGGCATCGACTTCTCGCTCGCCGAGGACACCACCGCGCGGATGCTCACCGCCCTGCGCGAGGGCCGGCTGGACCTCGCCGTCGTCGGCCTGCCCGCCCCCGCGAGCGGGCGGGAGGGCGACGACGGCTGGTCGACGCTGACCGGGCTCGCCCTGCACACGGTGCTGGAGATCCCGCTGGTCGCGGCCTGTGCGGTGGGGCACCCGCTCGTGGGAGGGGCGGGTCCTGGTCCTGGCCCCGGTCCTGGCCCTGCTCCTGGTCCCGGTCCTGATCCTGATCCTGATCCTGATCCTGATCCTGATCCTGATCCTGATCCTGATCCTGCCGACGCCTCGGGCGCGGCATCGGGCCCGGGCCCTGCCGACGGCTCCGTCGGCTCCGTCGGCTCCGTCGGCTCCGCGCCCGGCTGGCGGTCGCTGCCGGTCGCCGCGCTCGCCGGGCACGCCCTGCTGAGCACCCCGCGCGGCACCGGTCTGCGCACCGCGCTGGAGAGCGCCCTGGCCGAGGCCGGTGTCGAACCGGCGGTCGGCGTCGAGGCGGCCGCGCCACCGCAGTTGGCCGAACTCGCCGCGCACGGCCTGGGGGTGGCCGTCGTACCGGACCCGGGCCCGGTGCCGGGTCTGCGGGTGCGCCCGCTGACCGACCCCGTCCCCCGGGTCCGGATCGCGCTGGCCTGGTCGACCGGGCATCCCGCCTCCCCGCCGACCGCCGCCCTGGCGGCCCACCTGCGGCAGGCCTACCCCGGGCCTGCCGCCGCTCAGCCTCCGGCCGGCACCGCCGCTCCGCCGGTGGCGGGCACCACCGCCGCGCCGTCGGCGACGTGAAGCAGCGCGTCCGCGCCGTCGAGCACCTCCCTGTCGAGCGGGAAGTAGCCCTGCCGCGGGACGGTGTCGGTGCGCGTACGGGCTTCGACCGGCAGTGCGGTGTCCGTCAGCTCCCAGACCACACCGCGTTCTTGCAGGTGGGACTCGTACGTCCCCGGCGCCGGCTCGGCCAGCCCGATCGCCTCGCTGCGCCCCAGGCTCCCGGCGACGAAGGCGTATCGCTCGCCCAGCAGCGCGGCCACGATGCGGCCCGCCCCCGACCACCGGCAGTCCAGCTCGCCGAACGACCAGGCGCTCGGGTTCCGTTGCAGGTGCAGGTTGTGGGAGAAGACCAGGGTCGGTCCGCGCCGGGCCTCGACCGTGCGGATGTCGAGCAGGTTCCGCGCCATCAGCGCGTCCCGCACCCCGGAAAGGGCGCTGACCCGGTCGCTCGTCGTGAGGCCCGGGACCGCCGACTGCGCGTGGTAGCGCAGCAGTCCGATCCCGGCGGTCAGCCGGGTGCGGGCCGCGAACCACTCCGCGGACGAGGTCGCCGCGATCAGTTCCGGTGCCCGCATGTCGAGTTGGAGGAGGAGGTCGTCGGCGAGGCAGCGCAGCCGCGCCGCCTCGGCGGTGCCGCCGGGCGACTGTTCCGGGTCCATCACCGCCTCCGTGCGGCTCCAGCGCTCGTCCTCACCCGCCAGACGGGCGAGTTCGAGGTCGAGCCCGAGGTAGTCGTGGGCGTGTTCGAGGTAGCGGCGCGGGCTGGGTGCGCTGGTGGTCTCGGCCGGGATGTCGAAACCGTGCAGGGCCAGTCGCTCGCGGGCCGGCCGTTCCCGGTTGAACTCCCTCATCCAGGCGACGAGTCGGCGGTTGGGTTCGAGGTCCCCGAAGCCGTGGGTGAAGCCGTCCCGCATCGCCGAGTCGAGGGTGCCGACGCCCTCCCGGACGTAGGCGTCCACGGCGAAGGCGGCGACCCGGTCGGTCTCCAGGGCGATCGACCGGAAGCCCCGGTCGACCAGTCGGGCGAACAGCTCGTTGCGGACCAGCCCGAACGCCGGCTCCTGGTGGGTCGGCTCACCGAGGCCCAGAAGCTCGCACGCCGGAGTGACGAAGTCATGCATGTCCTGGTTCATGGACCTCAAGCGTATCCTTGAAGGAACGGTTGAGACTTTTCCCGTCACCGGCGCTCAGCCGCGGCAGAAAGCCTCAAACGGTCCCGAACAATCGATCGGCTCCGAACGCCCAACCGGCCCGGAACGGGAGACGACCATGCGACCCGCCGACCTCGCGCGCGAGCACGGCATCTCGACCCAGGCGATCCGCAACTACGAGCGCGACGGCTGCCTCCCGCCCGCCGAACGCACGCCCACCGGATACCGGATCTACACCGAGCAGCACGCGGCCGCCCTACGCGCCTACCTCTCCCTCGTCCCGGCGTACGGGCGCGCGACCGCCGCCAGGGTGATGACCGCCGTCCATGCCGACCGGATCGGCGACGCCCTCACCGAACTCGACCGGGGCCACGCCCAGTTGCTACGTGACCGGGAGACCCTCGCCACCGTCCGCGAGGCCGTCGGCCACCTGACCGGCGGCACCCGCCCGGCCGGCGGCACCACCGCCGGAACCGGACTTCCGGCGCTGCCCGGCCCGCGCTCCGTCGGCGAGGTCGCCCACCGGCTCGGTGTCACCCCCGCGACCCTGCGGGCCTGGGAGGCCGCCGGCATCCTCGCCCCCGCCCGGGACCGCGCCACCGGCCACCGCCGCTACCTTCCGTCCGACGTCCGCGACGCCGAACTCGCCCACCTGCTCCGCCGGGGCGGCTACCTGTTGGACCGCATCGCCGCCGTACTGCGGCAGATCCGCACGGCGGGCGGCACCGGCGAGCCGGCCGCCGCCCTCGACGGCTGGCAGCAGCGCCTCACCACCCGGGGCCTGGCGATGCTCACCGCCTCGGCCCGCCTCGACGACTACCTGAGGCTCCGCCCCGAGACGCCCCGACGGGGTTGACCTGCGTCCTCGCCGTCGAGCGGGTCGTGGCCGCCGTCGAACATGCCCAGCGCGGCGGGGACCCGGAAGCCCTCCTCGCCCCGTTCCACCCCGAGGCGATCCGGGCCCACGGGTGTCGGTGACGGCCGGTAGGGTCCTTCGAGTCGCCACCCACCACCCACCAACCGAGACCCGCCGTACCGTTCGGAGGACACCTGTGCCCGCGCTCCACGACTTCGCCACCTGGGAGCCGCTGCTGACGCTCCTCCGGGCCGTGCATCCCGACCGCACCCGCCCCGTGGTGGGAAGCATCAGCCGGACGGGGTGGAGTCTGCCCCTGAGTCGGCAGCGGCCCGTCGGCGAGGCCATGGCGCCGGTGCAGCGCGCACTCGTGGAGGCCGGCAGCCACGAGGCGCTGTTCGTGGCGGACGTCTCGCCGGGCGGGCAGGCGGTCCTGCACGTGTTCGGCACCAGCCCAGCCGTGGAGTACGGCCTCCGGAACCCGAGCCCGGGCACGCTCGTCCTGGTCGAGGACGCCGTCCCCGAACCCTGGCGCCGCCTGCCCGACCCGATGCCCGGGGCGGTGCCGGCGCCGTCCGCGGACCCGGCTCTGCTGGAGCGGACGCTGCGCGAGAGGCTCCCCGACGCCGTCGGTGCGACCGAGGAGGAGATCGCCGCCACCGAGGAGCGGCTCGGCGTCGCACTGCCCGAGGAGCTCAAGGCGCTCTACCGGGCGACCAGGGTGCGCCCGGCCGGTCCGGACGGATCCGGCGACTGGGAGGCCGACTTCGCGGAACTGCGGGCCGCCGAGTCCGCCGTCGGCTGCGAACTCTCCTCCCTGGAAGACCTGTTCGCCCTGGACGCGGACCGGCGGCCCTGCCCGTGGCAGTTCGCGGCGACGGAGGCGGTCGTCACCCCGCCCGACTCCGCCGTCCAGGGCCTGGTCGGCTCGCCCGGCTGGATCGTCTTCGGCAGCAACGGCGGTGACATGTTCGCCGTCGACCTGACGCCCGGCCCGCGCGGCCACCTCGGACAGGTCATCCTCATCGACCACGAGCAGAGCATCGGCGCCGAACCGTACGGCGAGTCCCTGACGGAGCTGATCCTCAACGGCTTCGAGAGCAGCGGCCCGACCCGCCGCCGGGAGCGGCGGTCGCCGGCCATCGCCCGGGTCGGCGACCACCACGACCTGGCCGACCTCGAATCCGCCGCGCACCCCGACCTGGAAGTGGTGCGGATCTTCCATCACAGCGGCGCGCCCCTCAGCCTCGCCCCCATCGTCGGGCTGCCCCGGGTCCGCACGTTCACGGCACTCCCCGGCACGCTCGCCGACCCGCTGGAGATCACCGGGCTGCCCGGGCTGGAATTCCTCTCCCTCGGGCCCGACGAGTGGCGCGTCCTCCTCGACAACGGGGCGGTCCCCCGCGGACTCTCCGCCGCCGACGTCGAGGCGCGCGGAAACGAGCACCCGGTGGCCGTCGTGAGCGTGGTCAACGACCTCCTCGCCCTCTGGGACCGCCCGCCGATCCCCCACACCATCGTCGAGGGGAACCTCGCCCCGTCGGACCTGCCCGACAGTTGATCCCACGCCTGTGATCTCGTCCAGGGCTCCCGGGATCCGCCGGGACAGCCCAGCTCAGACCCCGGTCACCCACTCACCGTGCCCGTACGATCACGCTGGGCCGACGAACAATTGTTCCGTCTCCTTGAAAACCAAACCGGTAGGTACGTATCTTACGAGCCCTGAGCAGCCCACCCCGCCCGTCACGGTCCCTCGGAGTGCTCCCCATGACTCTGCTTGCCTCCCGCACGCCCACACCCGCCCTCGCCATCGAAACGGACTCCGCACCGCTCCTCGACCCGGCCGCACCAACAACCCCGGCACCCTGTCCGACCAGTACCGTCGCCAAGGAGTACGTCCACCGGGTCTGCAGCGCCGAGGTCTTTCTCACCGGCAGCGAGCAGCTGACGGACACCGCCTTCACCGTCACCGCGCGGTGGCCGCGCGCCCACACCTTCTTCAGCACCCCGGACGGCACCCGGCACGACCCGCTCCAAGCTGCTGAAACGATTCGCCAAGCCGGCCTCTACCTCGCCCACACCCGATTCGGCGTACCGCTCGACCACAAGTTCATGATGTGGAACCTCGACTACACCACCCGCCCGCACCAGCTGCTGATCGGTGCCGCGCCGACCGACCTCACCCTGGACGTCCAGCTCCTCGCCCGGCCGCGCCGCTCCGGCAGCGCGGTCGACTTCACCCTGGAAACCGTCGTCCGACGGGGCCCGCAGCTCGCCGCCACCGGGCACACCCGCTTCACCACCGTCCCGGACTCCACCTACCAGCGGCTGCGCCAGGGACGCCACGACGCCGAGCACCCGTCGACACCGCTCGTGACCGCCGAACCGCTCCCGCCGGCCCGGGTCGGCCGACTCCGCCCGTGCGACGTCGTGCTGACCCCGGCGGACGCCCCCGGAAGCTGGCACCTCACACCCGACTTCCGGCACCCGACCCTCTTCGACCACGCCAACGACCACATGCCCGGCATGGTGCTGCTGGAGGCGGCCCGGCAGGCGGCCAACGCACTGAGCAGCCCGGCCACCATCACCCCGGCCGCCGCGGCCACCACCTTCCACCGGTACGCCGAACACGACGCCCCCACCACGATCACCGCCCGGCACACCCCCGGTGAGACCCCGGACGCCGTCACCATCACCGTGACCGGCCACCAACACGGCGAGCCGATCTTCACCACCGTGCTCACCGACCACCCGGACCACCACTGACCCGGCCACCACCGCCGCACCACCCGAACGGCCCGCCCGACCCTCCCGGTCCGGCGGGCCGTCCACATCCCGACGGCTTGCCCAATACGCGACTGGCTCGACGAGGAGCACAGGCCAAACGATCGGCGCACACTGCTCGAACTCGCCCGGGACGCCCACCTGGCCGAGGCCGTCGAGCTCTCCCCAGGCATCCGCGCCCGCCACGGGAACCCGGACCCGCCCGAGCTGAGCCGCTCCGGCTCTGTTCACAGGTCTGTACAAAGAACTTGTGTGGCACGGTCACGTTGAGTAATGGGCTGGGGGGCATGCCGCTCGGCTGGTTGGGCTCCCGCTACAGGTGGTCCGGTGTTGGTGATTGAGTTGGCCGAGGCGGTTCCGGCCGCAGTTGTTAAGCGACTCCGGGGTTTCCTGGTGGGATCGTCAGCCTGCTTCGAGGAGAAGCGCCCTGGCGGCTATGACCTCAACGTCTTCGCCGACCGACTCGGCGCCCCGGACCCAGGGGAAGTCGACGGTCGCCGGCCATTCCTGGTTTATGCAATGGGTCCCGGAATCGGCGACGAGGAGACCTTCGAGGCCGAGCACGCGGACGGCCCCGATCTGGAACCCCTCATCGGCTTCAGCCCGACACACGCTGTGGATGTCATCGCCGGGTGCAACAGACCGATCGATCACCTCGCCACGGCCCTGCTGACGGCTGCCATCATGGACGTGGTCGGCGGCGTTGCCAACGCTGAGCTACTGGATGACCAGGTTGCAGTCGTGGACGGACTTCCGGGTGTGCTCGCGATGACGGACGGCCCGTTGCCGACCGTGTTCGGCACGGCGGAATTCCTGCGCGCGTGGGCTGCTCAACCGGGCTTCAGACTTCTCAAACAGTCGGCGGCGAGAACGTGTTCGGCCCGCGAGAAGGACACGCTTTCGCAGGAGATCGAATCCCGCTCGTCCGTACATCTGTCGCTTGAGCTTCTTAGAAGTTACGTGGAATCTGTCCGGGGTGATCATGTCTCCCCGGTGCAACCACGGACTTGGGAGACGGCTTGAGCGGCGCGAAGTTGCTGAC
>NZ_JBICYZ010000094.1:27376-33010 GCF_043201465.1 Kitasatospora sp. NPDC048298 | reverse complement strand
GCCGACCGCGACCGCCACCTCCCGCATGGTCAGGCCGACACCGCCCTGCCCGCCGGACTCCACCGCCTCCACCAGCCGCCGGTAGTCCGGCGCCAACGCCTCCACCGGATCCAGACCCTCCCGCCACACCGGCACCACCGCCCCCTTCGGTGGCACCCGCACCCCCGCCCGCGCCGGCCCCGAGCCATCCTCGGCCGGGGCAAGCGCCTCGGCCAGCTCCTCCACCGCCACCACCCGACGCTCCAACAACGCCCTCGCCGACCTCAGCTCACCCTCGATGCGCCCCAACTCGGCCTCCAGATCCTCCACCCGCGCCCGAGCGGCCTCCCGACGGTCCTCCAGCAACCCCAGCGGCGACGGCGGCATCACACACTCCGTTCCGGCCTCGACAACCCGACGCCGAAACCCTGCCGCCCAACCCCACGCACCATGCCTGAACAGCGAAAAGTCATACGCCGCAAGCGGATTGCGGATGCCTTCTGATATCAATGCCTGTTGAGCTGGTCGCCGTCGTCGCTATCGCAGCGCTTGTCACCGCGTGGCTTCTCTGGAGATTCTCGCGAGGCGCCACCACCGCCTCGGGCGGGCACACCGCACCAAACGCCGCGGCAGAGGTCGAAGTTCGGACCGAGTTCCCGCCCGAAGGGCTTCTGGTCCCCGCGGACGTTCTCCGATCCGTCGGCTCGACGTCCGGCGCGATCTGGGACGCGCTCGAAGCCGCAGCGGCGCCAGTTGCTGTCGAGTACTACCCGGTCAGCGAGGCGGAGGTCGCGAGGTTCCGGACTGGGCCCGTGAACGCAACGGCTCAGCAGGCAATGGTCGGGATCGTGGAGGCCCTCAACCCGAAGAGCCCGACGTTGTTCCGGGTGGTGCTGCCAAAGGGTGCAGAGCTCGTCAAGGCTGCCGGAACTTCCGGGTTCAGAGGGTTTTCTCGCAGCGGCGGCAAGACAGCACATGCTGTTCTGAAGCCTGTCGCTGCTGGTGGAGCACTCGTGGCAGGTTGGCCGGTGCTGGCCGTCGCCGGAACCGTCCTAGCGGTAGACATGGTGGCTCAACGTGAACAGAGGGCGCATCAACGCCGAGTTGAAGCCATCCTGAGCCGCCAAGAGGAACGGGCCTACGTCGAACGGATCACGGATCAACGGTCGGCCGATGCTCAGTTGTCCCGCGCGATCAGCCTGATGCTTGACGGCGGCAAGCCGAATCTTGAACTTGCCCTGAAGAGTGCGGACGACGAGTTCTATCGCTCTCAGCAGTTTCTGGAGAAGCACCGCGGCGTCATCGACGAGCTGGTGGACAACGACGGCAAGGTCGACTACCGGCGCCTGGAGGAGACCCTTGGCGGCAAGGAGAAGGAGGTCGACCACTTCATCCGGGAGCTTCACTTGGCGCGAGCCGCGATAGCGATGCGACGCAAGGCACTGGTTACCTACGCGGCGTCGCTAGCGCTCGCGGATCGCACCAATCCTTACGCCGCACTGCGGAGGTTCGTGGGGTCGCAGGTTCATCAGTTGGAGGACGCCGATGCGGTGGCGACCGAACTGACCGAACGCCTCACCCAGGTCGAACTCAAGGGCCGTTGGCGCGACTCCGACAAGTCAGTGGCGACGCGACAAGAGCGGTTCCGTGCCCAAGTCTCCCCGCCCAAAATCGATGGCGACACCGAGATTCGCTATCTCATGACGTCTTCCGGCGAGCTCCACCAAGTCCTTCCACCAGCCGAAGACGAGCCCTTGCAGCTCGCGCAGGACGAGTAGAGAGATAACCGTCTTCCGGCCGATGCTCGCGCCACTCGACCAGCCGACATCAGAGATCCCCCCGAACGACGCCGCCCTGCCTGGTCACCAACCATCGATCGCACCGGAATGCTCGCCACCCCGGAGGCCCAGTGGGGAATAGCGCACGCATGGAACATGTCTCTCCGCTGCTATGTTGCACGGCGAAACCCGACTTGCAACTGGAGCGGTGGACCTATCGGGACACTTCCTTCGCGCAGAGGACCGCCAACGTTTCGGCGCCGCTAGGGACGGGAGGGATTGTCGAACTTCATCAGTGCCCCGGCCCATGTCCTCCAGGACCACCGGGTTGATGGGGAGAGCTTCCCGTAAAGGGCCTCGCGCACGGCTTCGTCGCAGCCGCTGAGGAGGAACCACGTCAGCGTGAGATTGCTCCATGACATGGCCTTCCTGGCCTGCTCGGTGGAAAGCTGTGCAACAATCTTGCTGCTCCTCGGGCTGGGGACTTTCAGCAGCAACGCTCGCAGTCGATCAGCCGGCAGCTCCTCAAGGATCCGGGCGGCTCGCTTGGCGGAAATTCCTCCAAGGTATTCCACAGCCTTCTCGTCCGTAAATTTGTGCAGCGCTTTTTTGAATTCGTAGTCCCGCTGCTCCGAAACTTTTCCGCGAATGGCAGCGGCGCGCTGCGGTTGCAGCTGTGTGAGGAAATCCTGGGCCGACTGTTTCGGGTGACTTTCCACTATCATTGCTGCCCGACGTGCCGATACGCGCCCCAGGAGCTCATTCCTCTTGGGTTTCGCCATGGCGGTCAGCAATTCCGCCGCCCTGGAGGGGGCGAGATGGTGAAGGAGGGGAGCGGCGTGGTTCACGGGCATGTCGGAGAGAATTCCTCGTGCCCCGGTGACCGACATCTCTCCGAGCCAGACCGACGCCGGCATCAGTCCGGCGGAAATCATCACCCGAATGGCTGTGTCTCTCTGCGCAGTCTCCAGAATGCGCCCAGGGCTGGGGAGGTGCGAGACAATGCGAGCTGCATCCGCCGGGCGAATCTTGGGCAGTGCAGCGGCAAGCTTCTCCGGCCTCACGTCCGTGGCGAGTGAGGGCAGGCTACTCAAGGGGAGCACCGCCACCTGCGCTGCGACGGCCTCGTCGCTCATCAGGGCGAATACCTTGGACCCCTGACGCATACTCGGAAGGCGCTTCGAGGCCGCGACGGGGCTCATGGCCGAGAGTGCCGCTGCGGCGTCATGCGGGTCCATGTTCTCCAGCGCGTCCACGGACTGAGAGAGCGGCATCATCTCCAGATGCTGGGCCGGGTTCGGCGAGTTGTGAATGTGCATCTGGCCCTGGGCGACCTGATAGACACGACCGTTTCCGGATGCGCTCGCCGTCATGCGCGCATCCCCGTCGAAGCGGTTGTCCGGGCTCATGACTCGGAGATGTTCAAGGTGCCCTGGCCGATCTGAAAGTTCTTGCCGCGGCCGGAGACTGTGCTGCTCATGGTGACGGAACCGGTCCACGTCTGGCTGGCGGCGGGAGGCGCCGGGACCAGTTCCTCCTGCAGCAGGCGGCGGAGTTCGGCCCCGAGGCCGGGATCGGCTGCCAGAAGGCGTCGAAGCCTGCGTTGCCAGTCTGCGACGAGCTCTCCTTCCACGGTGTCGTCCCCGGCAGCCCGGGCAGCCAGCAACTCCTCGCGGGTTTCGACGAGATCGGCCTCAATCACCTCGACCGCTTCCGGGCGGGCTCGCCGCCACAGCGACCCGACGGACGACTTTGCCCGAGTCCACGCATCCGTGGCCAGCAGGGTCACCAGGGTCGTCCCTGCCGTGTTGGCCAGGGTGAGCAGTTCCGCGTCCATCGGTTCCCTTCAGGAAAAGAGCAGCGACATGGGGAAGTTAGAGTACCGCTGACGGGCCGACAGATGTCCTTCTCTGAACCGCAGAGCTTCCGAGCGCAGACGCACCGAGCGTGCCCTGGGCGACCGACCCCAGGTTTGGGGAATAGCGCACGCTCGCAACACTGCCTCTTCCCCAGTCCGCCATGACCGGGCTGCGGCATCGCTCTACCAGCGGGATCACCGGGTTGACCTGGTGCGTTACCGTATCTTCGGGCCGGACCTGCTGACGCTGCAGCTGGTCGAGACCGTTCCGGGCTTCTCCACCTCCGGTTCCTCGTCGGCGCTGAGCGGCCCGGCCTACGAGCCGGAGGTCGTCGCGGTGGCGCCGGAGGTCTCGCAGGTGGAGGTGCCGGAGAGCCTGCGGGAGCTGTACGGCGAGCTGGACGAGGCGCTGTCCGCGGCGGGCGAGCTGGAGGTGGTGGTGCTCAAGCACTACATCGCCTACAAGCGGCTGCTGAACGTCGCGTCGGTGATCTTCCGCCCGTCGGTGTCGCACCGGACGATCCTGATGTACCTGCGGCTGGACCCGGACACGGTGGAGCTGGAGGAGGGCTTCACCCGGGACGTGCGCGGCATCGGCCACCTGGGGACGGGTGATCTGGAGGTGCGGATCGCGTCGTCGGCGGACGTGGAGAAGGCGGTGCCGTTGATCCGGCGGGCGGTCGAAGAGTCCTGACGGAGCGAGGAAGGGCGGCTGGAGCTTCGTGCTCCGGCCGCCCTTTCGCGTCTGTGACCGGTAGGTCTGCTGGTTCTCATCTCATGCCTCCGGTCCGGCGAGGGCGAAGTCGTCCTGGGTCAGCTCTGCTCGCAGGCGCTGTTCGGCGATCTCGGCGTAGTGCGGTGAGAGTTCGACGCCGACGAAGCGCCGGCCTTCGCGCAGGGCGGCGACGCCGGTGGAGCCGCTGCCAGTGAACGGGTCGAGGACGACTCCGTCCTCGGGGCAGATCCGGACGAGCTGCTGCATGATCTCCAGCGGCTTCTGGGTGATGTGGACGCGGTCCTTGCGGGGCTGGGACGCGATGAAGTGGCCGGGCAGGTAGAGGTCGCGGCTGTTGTCGAGGGTGCCCTTGACGCCCCAGGTGATGAACTCCGCGGACTGCTTGAAGCCGCCCTTCCTCGGGCGGCTGGCGGGCTTGATCCACGGGATGGAGCCCTGCCAGGTCCAGCCGGCCATCTGGAGGGCGTCGCTCGTGGTGGGCTCCTGCCTCCAGTCGGAGAAGACCATCGCCACGGAGTGCTCGGTGCTTGCCCGGTACGCCTCGGTGAGCAGCTCGGTCAGCCAAGAGCGGTAGGAGCGCTGGTCTCGGTTCTCGCCGGGGAACGTCTTCAGGTCGTGGGCGGAGCCGTTGGTGACGTACTTGGCGCGGGCGTCGCGACTCGTGCGCTCGGAGCTGGTCCGGCCTCCGCTGTTGTACGGCGGGTCGGTGATGACCGCGTTGACGGACTCGTCGGGGAGGTTCTTCAGCACGGTGAGGGCGTCGCCTCGGTGGAGGGTGAAGTCGTTCACAGGGACCTTCCTCGGGCAGGGGTGGGCCGGCTCCAGGCGGCACGCGGTGGCTGCCGCCCGGAGCGGTGATGCAGGGGAAGGTAGCCGCGATCGGCGGCCGTGCCTAACGGACGGCCTCCGGGCATCTGGGCTGGTCAGGGAGTCATTTGGTGCGGCCGGACTTGGCGTCTACTGTCTCGCCATGCCAACCGGGCAGCGGGCCAAGTCGGCCCGGCCCGGCGCGTGTTGATCCGCGCTGTCTCGTCCAGGCGAGATTGCGCGACGGACCGCGCGAATCCCCTCTGCTCCGAAGGAGTGCCTCGTGTTCCGTCTGAGATTACGAGCGCGGCCGGCTGCCGCGCGTGACCCGAGACCGGCGTCCGGGAGCTACCAACTCCCCTGACCCGGGCCCGCCCTGAGCGAGGGCGGTTTCACCACCGGCGCGGGGGGGGGGGGGGCATGGCGGCCCGGGGGGGGGCGGCCCCCCCCCCCCAAAACCCCCCGGGCCCCCGGGG
>NZ_JBICYZ010000094.1:0-27367 GCF_043201465.1 Kitasatospora sp. NPDC048298 | reverse complement strand
CCCCCTGCCCGGGCCCCGCCCTGCGCGTGGGGGGTTTCCCCCCCGGCGCGGTGCCGGCGACTTCTTCGCACGAGAGGCCGGCACCGCGCTCCCCTACGAACCCGCAAGGAGCCGCTGCGATGCAGCATGCCCTGGCACACCCATGTCCTCATCCGCCCCCGCCGTCCACCCAGCAAGCGCGCGGTGATCGGCGGGCTCCGTGAAGAAGACCTTCGGTGTGCTCTTCGGGATCGCCGCCTGCGGCCCTCTGATGCTCGCCCTGCCGGTGGTGATCGTCGGCGCGGGCAACGCCTCCGCGACCTCCGCCTCCTGCCCGCCCGGTGGTAGTCCGCAGGGCGTGGACAGCTCGGCCGTCGCGGCGCAGGTCGAGGCGATCCTCAAGGGTTCCAGCCCGCTCAGCGCCCCGAGCGTGGCGGGGCTGACCAAGCCGGACGAGCAGATCCCCAACGCCAAGACCATCCAGGCCACCGGCATCGCCCTGCACATCCCCGTCCGCGGGCAGGTCGTTGCCCTGGCAACGGCCATGCAGGAGAGCGAGCTTCGCAACATCCGCTACGGCGACCGGGACTCGCTCGGGCTGTTCCAGCAGCGCCCTTCGCAGGGCTGGGGCACCCCGGATCAGATCATGAATCCGGTGTACGCCTCGACGAAGTTCTACGAGGCGCTCAAGCAGGTCAGCGGCTGGGAGTCGATGACCGTCACCCAGGCCGCCCAGGCCGTGCAGCGCTCCGGCTTCCCCGACGCGTACGCGAAGTGGCAGCCGTTGGCGGAGGCGCTGCAGAAGGCCATCGCACCGCTGCTCGCCCCCTCCCCCGAAGGCTCTCCCACGCCGGCGCCGGCCCCAACCGGGTCGCCGACAGCCGGAAGCACCGCGAGCCCCACGCCCAGTGGCGGGACCTGCGGAACGACTGGCGGCGACGGGACCGACTTCGGGACGGTCCCGCCCGGTTCGCTGCCGGCCGGGTACACGATCCCGGCGGACGCCCCGCAGCAGGTGCAGACCGCGATCCGCTGGGCGCTGGGGCAGTTGGGCACCCCGTACCAGTGGGGCGGCACGTGCTCGAACTCGCACGGCGCGGACCCGATGGGCAGGTGCGACTGCTCCTCCCTGATGCAGGTTGCCTACCGGTCGGCAGCGGTCTCGTTGGAGCGGACCACCTACGAGCAGGTCAAGCAGGGCACCGCTGTGTCGGCGGACGCGCTCAAGCCGGGCGACCTGCTGTTCACCCGGGGCACCCCGGCCGTGCCGGAGCACGTCGGGATGTTCATCGGCTCGGGGCTGGTCGTGCACGCCCCGAAGACCGGCGACGTGGTCAAGATCTCGACCCTCGCCTCGTGGCGGCCGGAGATCCTCGCCGCCCGCCGGGTCGTCTGACCCGCGCTCTCCTCTCCCTCTTTTCTCACCTCCCTTCGGGCTGTTTTCGCGCGCCCTGAAACACCAGGAGTTCCCTCATGTTCCTCGCGGACGCAGTCGTCCAGCTCGCCTACGACCCCGGCATCACCCCCAACGAGGGCGGCCTGCCCGGCCTTTCGGTCCTCAAGCAGGTGATGGGCTCGCTGAACCTGTTCGGCATCATCGCCGTCGTCGGTGCCCTGGCCGTGAGCGCCGGGGTGTGGGCCTGGGGCCACCACAGCGGCGGGCACCAGGCCGAGGCCAACGGCAAGAAGGGCGTGCTCGTGAGCGCGGGCGCGGCTCTGCTGCTCGGTGCCGCGAACGGCGTCGTGAGCTTCTTCTCGACGCTCGGAAGCCAGGTCAAGTAATGCAGAAACGTTCCTTCTTCTCGTCCCGCAGCGCGATGTCCGGCGACGCGCTGGTTCGCCGCCGGGCGCTGCTGGGCACGGCCGTCCTGGTGGTGCTCGTCGTCTGCTCCGGGGTGCTGGCATACGTCACCCGGGACGGCCGGAGCACCGCCGACCACCCTGCTGCCACTGCGGGTTCGACCGCCTCGCCGGCACCGGGCCCGTCGGCTCCGGCGTCGCCGGGTGCGCGCTCGTCCGCGCTTCCCGGTCCGCCGTCGACTCACGATCCGATCGCGTTCGCGAAGGCAGCGGCGGTGGCGCTGTGGTCGTACGACACCCGCGCCTCCTCCCAGCCTGAGCTGGTGGCCTCCCTTCACCGGTGGCTGACCACCGAGGGCCAGTACGCCGACGCGGACTCGGTCGACCGTCTGGCGCCGTCGCCCCTGTTGTGGGGGCGGATGGCCGACTCCGGGCAGTTCGCCACCGCGACCGCGGCCGAGGCGCACTTCCCGGACTCGTTCACCCGGGCGCTGCAGGCGGATCCGGGGGCGATCGCGCAGGCGTACGTCTACGCCGTCACCGTCTCGGGAAAGCAGTCGATCTCCTGGAACGGAGCCCCGGCCGGTGGTGCCGAGGACCGCTCGACGACGCTCGCCGTCCAGTGCCGCCCCGACCGCCCATGCGCCCTGGCTGGTGTACTGCCGGCCGTGGCGCCCTGAGCCCGGGAGGTACGCGTGGACATCTGCAATCTCCCGATGATCGCCCAGGTCTGCACCGTCGTCGACGGCATCAACTTCGTCAGCGACCCGGGCAAGAGCATCACCGACGGCATCGGCGCGTGGATCGCCAAGAGCATGGGCGAGCTGGCGGCCAGCGCCGTCGACCTGTGCGCGAAGGCGGTCGACGAGACCACCGCGATCGACCTGTCAGCTCCGTGGTTCAGGGACAACTACCAGTTGATCCTGCCGATCGGGCTGATCCTGACCGTGGGCACGTTCTGCGCGCAGCTGATCCTGGCCGCCTGGCGGCGGGACGAGCGGGCGCTGGCCAAGGCCGCGTGGGGCACGATGACCGGTGTCCTGTTCGCCTTCGGGGCGATCAGCTTCACCGCGGTGGCGGTGACGACGGTCGACGCCTTGTCGGCCGGACTGTTCCAAGCGGCGCACACCAGCGTCGCCGACGCGGTCAGGCGCATGATCAAGGTCACCCAGTTCGGTGCCATGTTCCCGCTCGGCTGGGCGATCCCCGCCCTGGTCGCGGTCGGCAGCGCGATCGGGGCGTTCCTCTACTGGTGTGTGATGGTCGCGCGCAAGGTCGGCGTCCTGGTCCTGGTAGCGCTCGCGGCGTTCGCGGGCGCCGGCGGCGGCTGGGAGGTCGCCAAGCGCTGGCGGCGCGGCTGGATCGAGGCCACCGCCACCCTGATCGTCTCCAAGCTGCTGATGACGGTGGTCTTCCTCGTCGGCGTCTCCGCGCTCGGCAAGACGGACGCCAAGGACGGCATCGCCGCGCTGTCCGACGCCCTGGCCGGTGTCGTGATCATGGTCATGGTGCTGCTGTGCCCTTACGCCGTCTACAAGTTCGTCCACTGGGCGACGGACGGCGGCGGCCACGACGACGTGCACCGCACCGGCATGGCCGGGATGGCGACCGTGGCCGGAGCGGCGAAGACCGCCGGTTCCCTGGCCATGCAGTCCGGCATGGGAATGCCGGCGCCGCAGGGTCCGCCCCAGGTACCCGGGGTCGGCGGTGGCGGTGCTGCCTCCGGCATCGACCCGACCGGCCGGATCAGCGCGGAGGGCATCGACGCCGGTCCCGCGCAGCAGGCAACGAAGTTCCGCTTCGGCGAGGATCCGAACGCCGGCGGCGACCACGGACGCGCCCTGGTCACCCGGCCTGGCATCCCCGCCCTGATCGCCCGGGCATCCGCCGAAGGCGGCAGCGAAGGGGCGAAGTCCGACGGTGGCGAGGCAGCCACGGCTCCTGCCGCCCCGCGTGTCCAGGGCGCCGGCCTGGCGGGCTCTGTCGGAAGCTCCCCAGCTCCCGGTACGGCCTCGATCCCCAGTGTTCCCGCTCCCCCGGCAGTGGACGGCCCCGCCACTCCCCCGCCGTCCGCACCGGCCACTGGCGGTCCGAGCCCGGTCGGGGGCCCGGATCCGGGCCGGTTCGTCTACCCGAACCGGACCGCCGAGCCCGGGTCCTGACCAGTCCCCTTCCCCGGGGTGGGCGGCAGCCTGCCGCCCGCCCCGGGCCCACCCCCCGAGCTCGAACCCGCGAAGGAGTCTCACGATGACGTCCAGAAGAGCGCCACGCCCCCGCCCGCCGCCCGCACGCTCCTCCCTGGAACCCCGATGTCCTCCACTACGAAGTCCGACGCCACCCTGGTGTCCGTCAAGTTCCCCCACCGCTCCAAGCGCGGCATCCTGCTCGGTCTCAGCGCTGCCCAGCTGGTCGCCTCCGCCGCCACCGGTCTGCTGCTGCTCGCCGTCCTCACCACCCACGGCGTCACCGGCGCCCTCCAGCTCATACCCGTGTGGGCGGGCGTGGCGGCCTTCGTTTTCGTCCGCTACCGCGGCCGCACCCTCGCCGACTGGGCACCGGTCGCCGCCCGCTACGCGCTGCGACGCTTCCGGGGCCAGCTGATCTGGCTCGCCCGCCCCTCCTCCCGCCCGGTGCGCGAAGGCCTGCTCCACCTGCCCGGCAGCGCGGCCAGCCTGCGCGTGGTCACCGCCCCTGACCGCCGCTACGGCGCCGTCCACGATCCCCACGCCGGCACCCTCACCGCCATCGTCAAGGTCAGCAGTCGCGCCTACGCCCTGCTCGACCCCGGCACCCAGAACGCCAACGTCAACGGCTGGGGCCGTGCCCTCGCGGCCCTCGCCCGCACCGGCCAGGTCGCCCGCATCCAGGTCATCGAGCGCACCGTCCCCGACTCCGGCGACGCACTGCGCCGCTACTGGGAGGAGCACGGCAAGCCCGACGCCCCGCTGGCCGGGGCCCTCTACGGCGAGCTGATCCAGAACGCCGGTCCGGCCGCAGCCCCGCACGAGGCGTACGTCGCCATCGCTCTCGACTTCAAGGGCGCGCGACGGCTGATCTCCCAGGCCGGCGGCGGCCTCACCGGTGCCTTCGCCGTCCTCGCGCAGCTGACCGGCTCGTTCGAGCAGTCCGCCCGCACCGCCGGCCTCAACCCGACCGGCTGGCTCACGGCCACCGAGATCGCCGCCGTCGCTCGCACCGCCTACGACCCCAAGTCCCGTGCGGCGCTGGACCGCTGGTCCGAGGACGGACGCCCCGGCGCAGCGCCGGCCGCCGCGGGCCCGGTGGTCGTGGTGAATAAGGCCGACCACATCTCGACCGACTCCGCCCACCACTCCACGTACTGGGTGGAGAACTGGCCGCGCACCGAGGTCAACCCCGGATTCCTCCACCAGGTGCTGTTCGCCTCGGGCGTGCGCCGTACCGTCTCCCTGTCCTACGAGCCGCAGGACCTCGACTCGGCGATGCGCGACGTGCGCCGCAAGAAGGCCTCGGTGATCGCCGATTCGGCCGAGCGCGCTCGCAAGGGCCAGGTGTCCTCCGAGGCCGACTCGGTGGAGTACCAGGACATCCAGAACCGCGAGAGGCAGCTGATCGCCGGGCACGCCGACGTCGCCCTCACCGGGCTGCTGACCGTCTCCGCCGACACCGAGGACGAACTGCGCTCTGCCTGCGCCGTGGTGGAGACCGCCGCCGTGGGCGCCCAGCTCGACCTGCGCCCGCTCACCTGGCAGCAGGCCGAGGCCTTCACCGCCTCTGCGCTGCCGTTCGCCCTCGCCGCGTGATGCCGGCCCTCCCGTCTTCCGAAAGAGCACTCCGATGCCGGCCACCCCCGCCTCCGCGCAGGACTTCGTCCCGTACGCGACCGCCGCGATCGACTTCCACCGCGCGCTCAACATCCCCATCGGCCCGCTGGTCGCCTCCCGGGCCGAACTCGACTCCCTGCACGAGCACTTGGTCGCCCTTCACGGCCTGCTCGACGCGCACACCCAGCGGACCATCCCGCTGCTGCCCGGAGAGGGCAACCACCTCAAGGCCGCCCGCACCCGCCTGTGGCAGGCCGCCGACCACCTCCACGCCGCCTACCACGCATCACCCCGGCCGGGCACCGGCGAGGTCCCGTCCTCCGACGCGTGCCGCGCCCGCCGGCCCGAAGGCGCGCCGGAGCTGACCATCTGCCGCCGCCACCAGCAGACCGCCCAGCTGGTCCGCCGCCGCGCCACCCCCGCCGACCTGCACTCCCCGTTTACCGGCCTCGTCCGCCACTGACCCCGGAACCCGTGATCATGTCCAGGAACCGCGCCACCGCCTCCCCGCTCTTCGTCCCGCGCAAGACCACCCGCGCCCAGCAGCGCTTCGCCCGAGCCGAGTTCGCCGAGGCCCGCACCAAGGCCCGATCCGCCCAGGCCCCCGCCCGGCGCCGCGAACACGAGCGCCCCGACCCCGACCTGCGCCCCACCTACCCCGCTTCCGGGCGCCCGGGTCCTGCCTCCGCCCGCGGCGGCAAGCTCCGCCTGCCCAAGCATCGTCTGACCACCGCCGTCGCCGGCGGTGCCTACCCTTTCCTGGCCGAGGCCGGCCTCGGCGCCGAGGGCATCTTCGTCGGCCGTGACCTCCACGCCGAAGGCTCCTTCTGCTACGACCCCTTCGCCCTCTACAACTCCGGCCGCATCGAGGGCTTCACGAACCCGAATGCGATCCTGTGCGGCGTCATCGGCATGGGCAAGAGCGCGCTCGCCAAGTCCATCGCCACCCGCGCCGTCGCCCACGGCTACAAGATCTACGTCCCCTCGGACCCGAAGGGCGAGTGGACCGGACTGGCCCAGGCCCTCGGCGGGCAGACCATCGCCCTCGGCCCCGGCCTCCCTGGGCGGTTGAACCCACTGGACGCGCCGCCGCGTCCCGCGGAGGTGAGCGAGGAGGACTGGCGCACCGAGGTCCGCAAGCGCCGCCTGCTCCTGCTCGCCAGCCTCGCGGCCACCGTGCTCAAGCGCGACCTGCTGCCGATGGAGCACACCGGCCTCGACGTCGCCCTGGACCTGGTCGTCGTCGACGCCGACGCTGCCGGCACGGTGCCGCTGCTCGGCGACATCTCCCACGTCCTCGGCCGCCCGGAGCGCCTCGACGCGGCCCTCGGCAATCACGGAGGCGGCCTCGGCCATGCCGCCGACGACCTCGCCCACGCCCTGCGCCGTCTGGTCCACGGCGACCTCAGTGGCATGTTCGACGCGCCGTCCACCGTCGAGTTCGACGCCAACGCGCCGATGCTCTCCATCGACCTCTCACGCCTCGGCAGCAGCGGCGACGACACCGCCCTCGTCCTCGCCATGACCTGCGCCTCGGCGTGGATGGAGGCCGCCCTCGCCGATCCCGCCGGCGGACGCCGGTGGGTGATCTACGACGAGGCGTGGCGGATCATGCGGCACGTCGGCCTCCTGGAGCGCATGCAGCAGCAGTGGAAGCTCAGCCGAGGTCTCGGCATCGCCAACCTGCTGATCCTGCACCGGCTTTCCGACCTGCTCTCCGCAGGCGATGCCGGCTCGCGCGGACGCGTCCTGGCCGAAGGCCTGCTCGCCGACTGCTCGACCCGGATCATCTATCGCCAGGAACCCGACCAGATCCCCGCCGCCATGGCCCTGCTCGGACTCACCGGCGTCGAAGCCCAGGCGATCGCCGCCCTCACCCGCGGCCGGGGCCTGTGGAAGGTCGCCGCCCTCTCCTTCATCGTTCAGCACCTCCTTCACCCCAGGGAGAAGCAGCTGTACGACACCGACTTCCGTATGGCCGCCTGACCGGCCCGACCTTCGAGAATCGCGAACCCACGTGCCCGCCAACGACGTCGAGTGCTACCTCGACCACTCCCACCTCACAGCGGCCGACTTCACCGCATTCGAGCAGCTGGTCGCCGCCCAACGCAACCTCCGCCCCTACACCGACTCCGACTGGCACCTCGTGCTCAGCTCCAGCACCCGCGGCAGCGACGGACACTGGGAGTCCACCTACGCACTGTTCCGCCCAAGCGGCGCCTTCGGCCCCCGGGACAGCGGCGACGAGACGTACGTACGGGTGCACTTCGACGAGCACGGCCGGGCCCTGCCCGACCAGCCGCCCGCTCCCAGGGCCCTCCCGCCGTTCGCTGCCGAGCTGGCCGAGTACCTGCCCGGCTGGACCGTACGGGCCAGCCCGCTCAATCCCGGCCGGGACCTCGCCGAACTCCGCAGCCAGACCTGGGGCTGGGGACGGCTGCCGTGGAACACCGTCTCCGCCCCGCACACCGCACTCACCCTCACCGGCCCGGACGGCGAACGGCTCCTGGCCGTCAGGACCGACAAGGACGCCCCGCTCGTCCTCGGCGCCGCCAAGCCCGACGACCTGCCCGACTACGACCCCGCGGCCGTACAGGTCCCCGCGCTCGTCGCCCTCCCCGCCGATGTCCCTCCGGCCACGGTGGCGGCGGAAGTCACGACCGCCTTGGGTCTGCGCTGCCGACAGGCCGTCTGGCAGGCCCGCACTAGCGCCGCCACCCACGCCCTCTCAGCTCTCCACCGCCTGAGCACCGCTTACATCCCGGGCCCCGACTCCCCCTGGGGCCACGGCGAGATCGGCTCCTTAGACTCCCCAGAGGACCGCAACCGCGCCGCCTGGCCGTACACCGAGACGCTCATCGACCAGGGCCCCTACCTCATGGCCGGGATCCGGGCCGCGGCGACGATCGAGGACCACCTCGACCCCGCCGTCGGACCCGACCTACGGCGCCTCGACGTCACCGAGACCACGCTCGATCAACTCCGGGAAGTCCGGAACAGCTGGCGCGACGCCGCGGCCGCCATCGTCGGCACCCATCCCGAAGCCGACTGGGTACGGCAGCGCGCGGAAAACCTGCGCAACGAGGAGGCGTGGGCCGCCTCCGCCCGGCTCACGGACGGCCCGATCCCTGCGCTGACCGCGCACCTCACGCCGAGGATCGGCTTGCCCACGCCGGACCGCGAGGAGCAGGTCAAAGCCGCCATCGTCCGCTCCGGCAACCTGCCGCGCCAGAGCAGCCCGGTGCCCGCGCCAGCCTCTGCGCCGCTCGGCCCGGGTGCACAGCGCCCAACCCGGTGACCAGCTGCGATACCACCGGTCTTCGGCCGGACCAAGCCACCGGATCCCGGCACCATCTGCACCCAGTCCCGCCACCCGAAGGCACCCACCACCGCTGCCACTGTCCCCGCTTCAGAAGGAACCCCGCCGTGCCTCGCCCGAACAGACCGCGCTCCGCCCACCGGCCCCACCGTCCGACCAGCGAAGCGGAGCCCCACCGTGCCTGCCGCCGAACCCACCCAGCTTCCCGACGTCGTCATCGGGCACCACCCGAACCACGGCATCGTCGCTTCTCTACCCACCCAGTCCCCGGCTGCCCAGTGGATGCTGGAACGCCTCGACTTCGAGCGCATCCCCGGCCACCCCACCCTCTACACCCTCACCGACCAGCACCGCGGAGCCCCCGAACGCGCCACGTGCGCCGCCAAACTCCTCACCGGCGCCGGCTATCGCGTCGAGGCCGACATGGCCCTGGCCGCCGAGAACACCGGCAAGCAGGAACAGGCGCAGGCGCGGACCTCCGCCGTCGAGCCGGAGCGCACCCCGGCACCGGACGCCGGTCCGGACGTCGCCATCGCCGAGCACCCGAGCCTGGGCATCGTCGCCGCCGTCAACGACGACGTGCCCTTCAATCCGGGCATCTTCCTGGACACCGACGGCTGGCGCTACCGCCGGGACCTGGACGTCTACCTGCCGCCAGCCGGAACTCGGGCGGAGTCGCTCGACGTGGTGGCCCACACCGTCACGGGCCTGCGGCGCGGCAACTTCCAGGTCGCCATGCAGCCCCAACTCGCCGAGGACGTCGCCGCCCACCGCGCAACGGTCCGGCAGGCGTTCACCACGCACAAGTTCCGCGTCGACGAGGCCGCGCTCAAGAGCCCCGCCCACCGGTCCGCCCCAGCTGTCTCTGCCGATGTGCTCGGCAGCAGCCGACCGCCCACGGCAGTCGACCCGCGCATCGCCTTCGCCCGCGCGCGCTGACCAATCCCGCCCCACCCGTAGCGCCTGAGGAACCCCCGTCTTCGGCAGAGCCAGTACACCGTCGCCGTCGAGCCCGCCCTCGCGGACACCGTCCTCACCTGCGCCACCGCTGGCGACCACCACCCACGAACAAGGAACGACGAACATGGCAGTGAAGAAGGTCTGGGCGATCACCCATGCGTGCGGCCACACGGTCGAACGCGACCTCAGCACCCGCTCGGCCGACCGCCGGGCCGGCTTCGCCGAATGGCTGGCCAAGCAGGACTGCACCGACTGCTGGCACGCTGCCCAGAGCGCCGACGAGGCGGGCAAGGCGGAATGGCTGGAAGCCAAGCGCGCCGCCGAACAGGCCGAGTCGGAAGCCTGGTCCCAGCAGTACCGGATGCCGCCGCTGGAGGGCACCGCGAAGGGCGTCACCTGGGGCGTGCGCTGCCGCCACCAAGTCCTCGCCGCCGCCTACGCCGCGCTCGTCCTCGACGGCGGCATGCCGGAAGCCGAGTGGGAGCTGATCGAGGACCGGGCCCGCATGATCACCCGCGCCGGCTGGTGGATCGACCAGCGCGCCTCCGAGCCCGGCGACCTGCCCGAGCTGCTCGACGCGGCGCTGGACACCGACCGGCCGACCGAGAACCCCTTCGTGTGACCCGCCGGTGCCCTGCCCTCGGGCGGGGCACCGCAGCCGCCCAGCGCTTACCACCGAATCCCAGCCCGGCCAAACCGAGGAATCCGCAGATCCTCTCCCTGTCAGCCCGCCCTCCGGGCCCCACCGCCCGTTCGAGAGGGGACGCCGTGATCGCCCACCTGCAGCGCGCCGCCACCACGGCCACGCTGATCCCCACCCTCTACGGCCTGGACGACCCTCGTGGGCGGCTCCGTCCCAGGCTGATCGGCGCCGACTACCGCGGCGCCGACAAGCAGCTACCGCTGTTCGGCGACCCCCAGGAGGTCCTCGGCGGCGGCGTGCTCGACGCCCTGGCCCTGCGGATCGGAGCCCGGGCACCCGAGTACCCGGTGTGGATGTGCTCGGTACGCTCCGACCCCCGCCACCCGGACCTGAGCGACGCCCAGTGGGCCGGTGTCGCCCGACGCCTGGTCACCGCGACCGGGCTCGCCCCCGCCGGCGACCCGAACGGCTGCCGGTGGGCCGCGATCCGCAACGACGACCGGTCGGTGCACGTCGTCGCCACCGTCGTACGCGAGGACGGATACCTCCACGGCACCTACCGGGACCCCTTCCACGTACAGGCCGAGTGCAACCGCATCGCCGCCGAACTCGGCCACCTCACCCGGACCGTTCCCTCCGTCACCACCGCCAAGGACCACCGGATGCCCGTCATCACCATCAACGCCGGACCCAGCGGCAGTGTCGTCGCCACCGGCAGCAGCGACGACCTGTCGGCCACTCTGCTGCGGCACGCCGGGTTCAAGCAGATCGACGACTGGCACGGCCGTCGCCACCGTCTGCCCACCACCACGCCCCGCCCCGAAGCAGCCGCCATCGCCACCCACGCCGCCGAGATGCTGCGCGCCGCCCGCTACAAGGTCGACCTCGACCCCCACCTCGACGTCGACCCGCTCGACACCGCCGGCCGGCAGATCCTCGACCTCACCGATGCGCTGCGCGGCAGCACCGACTTCGCCGAACTCGGAGGAGTGCTCGACCAGCTGCTCGACCCGGACGACGGGACGCTCGTCCGCCTCCAGGAGGCCCTGGAGGCGGCGTCCGAGCAGATCACCGATCTCGACCCCGACCAGTTCGACCTTTCCGACCGGTTCGGCGTCGCGTCCGACCATCTCGTCACCGCCCAGGCCGAACTGGCCGGGGCCGTCGAGGAGGTACGGCGCGCAGTGTCCCACGCGCCAGGCACCGCCGACGACCTGCGCACCCGCGCCGCCCTCGCCCGCAGCACCAGCGCCCCCGTCGCCGGCGCCCCGGGTGTGCCCACCGCAACCGCCATCACCCGGCTGCCGCCAGTTCCGGCCGCATCAGTCGGAGCTGCGGGTCGAACCCGCTGAAACGTTCTGTCCCCGTTCCGAGGAGAGCAGCCCCGTGATCCGTACCAGAGCCGAGCGCGCCCCGCCCACCGCCCGCTCGCACCTCCCAGGATCCCCTTCTTGCCTGCCCCGCGTACGAGCGCGCCGTCGACCACCACCGGCACGGACGCGCTGCTCTACCTGCTGTTCGGCGTCCTCGGCGCCGCCCTCGCCTTCGGATCCCTCGCCTGGCTGACCGGCAACCTCACCAACGCCCTTGCCGGCGCCGGCCCGTGGGCACCGTTCAGCGCCACCGACACCCTGCTCCACCCCGACCGCCTGTGGCCCCACCTCACCCCCACCTCCGTCCTCGTCGGTGCCCGCGTCGTCCCCGGCACGCTCACCCTCGCCCTCAGCACCGCCACGCTCGTCCTGTGGCTACGCCACCGCGCCGGAACGAAGAGCGGCTTGGCCCGCAAAGCGGACATCGCGCCGCTGCTGGACAAGGAGATCACCGACAAGGCCCGAAGCCTGCGCCCGAGCCTGAAGGACCAGAAGGAGATCGCCTCCGCCGACCGCGGCATCCCGATCGGCACGCTCTCTCCCGGCCGGTCCGAGGTCCGCGCCTCGTGGGAGGACGTGATGGTCGCGATCATGGCTCCCCGCTCCGGGAAGACGAGCGGCATCGCGATCCCCGCGATCCTCTCCGCCCCCGGCCCGGTGCTGCTGACCTCGAACAAGGCCGCCAACGACGCCTACACGGCGTGCGTCGACGCCCGCGCGAAGGTCGGCAAGGTCTGGACGCTCGACCCGCAGCAGATCGCCCACCACCCACGCGAGATGTGGTGGGACATCCTCGCCGACGCCCGCGACCTCGCCGGCGCCAAGCGCCTGGCCGGGCACTTCGTCACCGCCAGCGTCGACGAGTCCAGCGGCTCCGACTTCTGGTCCACCGCCGCCGCCAACACGCTCGGCGCACTGTTCCTCGCCGCCGCGAGCCACCGTCGCCCGATCACCGACGTGCTGGCCTGGCTCGCTTCCCCCGCCGACCGAACGCCCGTCGACCTGCTCGGCGACGCCGGCCACCACGCCGTCGCTGCCCAGCTCCAGGGCACCGTCACCGGCGCCACCGAGACCCGTGACGGGATCTACGAGACGGCGCGGCAGTACGCAAGCTGCCTGCTGGACCCGGAGATCGCCGCCTGGGTCACCCCCACCGAGGGGGTGCCGGAGTTCAAGCCGTTCGGCTTCGCCTCCAGCCAGGACACGCTGTTCCTGCTCAGCAAGGACGGCGGCGGCAGCGCGTCGGCAATCATCGCCGCGGCGGCCGACGCGGTGATGCGCGCGGCCGTGATCGTCGCCGAGCGCAACGGCGGCCGACTCGACCCGCCCGCCCTGTGTGTCCTCGACGAGGCGGCGAACGTCTGCAAGATCAGTGACTTGCCGGACCTGTACTCCCACCTCGGCAGTCGGGGCGTCATCCCGATCACCATCCTGCAGTCCTACCGCCAGGGCCAGCGCTGCTGGGGCGAGGCCGGCATGGATGCCCTCTGGTCCGCGGCCACCGTCAAGGTCATCGGCAGCGGCATCGACGACGCCGACTTCGCGGACAAACTGAGCAGGCAGATCGGCGAGCACGACGTGCAGACCGTCTCCGTCTCCAACTCCGATAGCGGAAAGTCGACTTCGGTGTCGATGCGCACCGAGCGCGTCCTTCCGGCGGACGAGATCCGCGCGCTCCCCAAGGGCAAGATCCTGCTGTTCGCCACCGGCATGCGGGTCGCGATGCTCGACCTCAAGCCCTGGTACAAGGAACGCTCCGCCAAGGAGATCGGCCCGGCCTCCGCCCGCGCCACCAAGGCCATCACCGAACGCGCCCTCGCCAAGGCCGCCCACGGGCGCGGCAACTACACCCTCGCCTCCTAAGTTCTCTTTGCCCTCCGGGAGTTCTGCATGTCCGATCCGAGCGTCGCCAAGCGCCTGCGCGCATCGGCGCCGCTGTCCGGGGCGCCGGTGATCCGGCGCGGGGGCCACTGGTGGCTGGTCACCGGGGCCGGCTCCCTCCTTGCCACCGACCCCGTGTTCACGGGCGAGTTGAACCGGTTCGCCGCCGCCAGGGCCGCCGCCGACCGCGAGGTCGCCCGCCTACGAGCGACGGACGCCGGAACAGCGCGATGAACCCGCTGCTCACGGGGGAGCAAGCCGTGCTCGGTGCAGTGCTGCTCGATCCGCGCCAGCTCGACCGCCTGGGCTGGCTGGAGCCGCGCGACTTCTACCGCCCGGCCCACCAGGCCCTGTTCGGCGCGCTGCGTGCCCTCGGTGATGCCGGGCACCCGGCGCTGGCCGCTGAGGGCGCCGTGCCGCTGGCCTGGTTGAACGACAGCCTTGCCGAGGCCGGCCGGCACGTACGCGGGCTCACCGCCTCCTATCCGCACACGCTGATCGCGGCCTGTCCGAGGCCGTCCAATGCGCCGGTCTACGGCCGGATGGTGCTTGAAGGCTCCATCCACCGCACCGTCGCCGAGCACGCCGCTCGCCTGCTCGCGGTCGCCGCCGAGGGCGCCCTGCAGCTTGAGGCCGACGCCACCGTCGCCCAGGCCGATGTCCTGGCGGGGGTCCTGGCCGACCTCGCCCGGCGCTGGGGAACCCAGCCCCGGTCTCAAGTCCCGGCCATGTCGCCGCCGGCCGTCGCCGCGCCCGCGGCGGGCCAGGTAGAGGACGAGCGGTTCCTGCTGGCGTTGCTCGTCCACCAGGACGGGGCGATCGGCGAGGTGTTCAACTGGCTGCGGCCCGGCGACTTCGCCGACCCGGCCCACGGCCACCTCTACCGCTGCCTCGGGGCGCTCCACCATCGGGGAGAGCCGATCGACCCGGTCACCGCGCTGTGGGAAGTGCAGCGGCGGGGCCTGCTCGCCGACGGCACCTTCACCGAGGAGCACCTCGCCGCCGTACTCGGCGACGGGGCGGCCGGCTCGGCCGAGTGGCTCGGCGAGCAGCTCCTACGCGGCTCCCTGAACCGCACCGCGGTCGTCGCGGCACGGCAGATCGCTGCTCAGGCCGACGACGACCGGCTCGCCCCGGGGCAGCTCATCGGCCAGGCACTGCACGCGCTCGGCCCGGTCGACGAGGTGCGGGAGCGCTGGCGCACGGCCTCCTCCCCACCCGGGGCGCAACCGCTGCCGCGTTCCGACCAAGCCGTCCGCGTCAGCGCCGCGCTCGCCCGAAGCCCCGCCCACCTCACCGGGTGCGCCGTTCCTCGCCCCGACCCCGCGCAGATCCCGCCCGCAGTCATCGCCCCCGTCACCCGCCACCACCGGAGCCCGTCGTGAACACCCCCGCCAGCGAGTCCCTCGCCCTGCAGTCCCTGGCCCTCCGCCTCGAAGCACAGGGGGCGAAGCTGCCCGCCGTGACCAGCCTGCCGACCCATCTCGTGGAGGCCTCCTCCGTGGGCCGGCAGATCACCGAACTCGGCCACCTGATCGCGGAGATGGGTCAGGCCATCGAAGCGCGGGCAGCCGCGGAGCCCGTCCCCGAGCATGTCCTGCGCACGGCCTGGACCTACAGCGAGGTCGCCGACCGGATGGGCCAGACCGTCTCCGCTCTGGGAGCGGTCACCGACCAGCTCGCGACGGTCGCCCGCCTGGGTCCTCTGCGCGGCCGCCGCGACGTCGATCAAGCCCTGGCGGCCGCGGGCCAGGTCATCAGGGAAGCGGTCTCGACCGCTCACAGCGAGCTGGCTGAGGCCGGGCGGTCCATCCGGACGACGGTCTCGATCATCGACGCCCAGCAGGCCCGGGTCGAAGCCGCTCGTGCCCGCTCGGCCACCGCCGCCCCGCCGTTCACGCAGACTGCCGCCGTGGCCGCGTCAGTATCCCTGTCCCTGGGGCACTCGCGCTGAACTCCCGGATGGCCCCACTCCAAGGATCCCTCTCCAGACCACTTCTTCGGGGCATGGGCCGTATTCGACACTGGCCGGTGCGGCCCTGCGGATTCTCATCGGTTGCTCTCATGTCAAGCGCCCTGGCACCGGCTGACGAACCATCCAGAAGGTTTCCCGCCTCGTTGCGGCGTCGTACACTGGCAGACGCGCCGAAAGGCCGATGTTTGATGGACCCGCGCTCTTCGCGAGCGCGGGTCTCGACACATCAGAGCCCAAGATGCTGCCTGACGCTGGAGACAGCCGCACCAACAGCGTTGCCAGCGGTCGTGGCCAATCCGGCAACCGCCGCAATCACCCTCAACCGGCGCCCAATCGCGCCAGTGTCCGGCTCAGGCTCAGTAGATTCGCGCACCACGGCGTCGGCTGCGTCTTGCGCAGCATCCGCTTGGTCATCGGGCACCTGCCCCCGCAGCGTGGCAACCACCGTTACCAACTGCTGGGCAAGCTCCAGCAGGCCCGGCCCGGCGTCGGTGCGCTGCATGTTCGTGATGTTGCCGGTCGTGGTGTTTATCGAGTTCACAATATTGCCTTGACCACTAACATTCGTGTCTCGACTGTGATGCTTCGCCACCAGTGCTCCTTTAACATCGATATGGATACCACCGTGCCACTTGCCTAGCTGAGTGCCAATCATTCTGGCTCGTCGTATCGCTGCGGTGTCGTGCTCTGCTTCCGAGAGGCGGTCAATCATGTCTCCGTAGTTGGCAAGAGCCATATCGGCGGATACGACGAGCCGCTGCCTCATAACAGCCGTCCTGTCGTATCCATTATCATCCGACCTATTCAGTCGACGCAGCACCTGTTTGAGACATTTCTGTACGGCAGGTGAGTCGATAGCGAGTGAGCCATTGTCACAGCGAGACAATACCGCTTCGGCGATGGTCAGATCGCTGTGTACCCGCCCCACGATCTGTCGCAGCAGCCGCTGCTCAGCGTTCTGTCGCAACATCTGCTTTGCGGTGACGCCATGCCTTCCCCGGGTAATAGCCCAGCACAACGTTGGGACGTTGCCAACCGTGATCCACCGGGCGGCACTTTGCGGTCGAGGTGGGGAGAAGAAGCGCCCACCCGGGAGCTCCACAACGACCGATGCATCCCCGATGGCGAATCCCCCGCGGACAGCGCTATCACTGTGCAGTTTTGTCGCCGTGGTCAGATGCATGGCAAGGACATGGCCGAAGTCAGCCAAGGGCGCCGGGCGATCGGGCTGTCCCCGAATCCAGGCCAGCGTCGACGCCGCCTCCATGGCAACCTGACAGGCGTAGTCCAAGGTCGCTGTCCGAACACGGGGTGGCTGGAACCGAAAACCTATTTCTAGGCGGTACATCCAGGCGTCACCGTAGATCCGCCGGAACACTACGGGCAGACTTGCCATCAACCCAGTCTGTGCTGCCAGTCTGATACCTCGGGCGCCGATGAATTGTCGCTCCTCGATCCACGGGACGGCTCCGACCAGGTATCGCTTGCGTCTGGCACCAATGCCCCGCACGAATTGCCTGGGCCGCGAGGACGGCAGTAGGGGGCTAGGCAGGACCTTGGGTGCATCCGGGAGCATCGCACGGAGGTCCACCACGGGGACTTGAACGACGATCAGCACCCCCAACAACCTAGTGGATCTCTCGGCTGTCGTGTAGAGAATGCGCCACGAGGCCGCCCGCGCCCTGGAGTTACTGTCTCCGCCCGCCCGCCCCAGCCCTGCCGCACCGAGTGACCGAACTCCTTCTATCTCGATTCCTCGGCCGCACCAAATCCCGGAATCCGCGGACCCTTCTCCCCGCAGCCGCACCGAGCCGAGGGGGCTGTCATGCCTGCGCATGCCCCGGTCCGGCGCGCCCGCGCGCCGCCGGCCGTACGACCGAAGGACCTTCTCCTTGAGCACCACCACCGGCGGCCCAGCCCAGGGCAGCGGCTACCGCACTGTCCTGGGCCTGCCGTACGTCGCTCACCTGCTGGGCGGCACCCTGATCGGCCGCCTTCCCACCGGCATGGCGCCGATCGCGATCCTGCTGCTGGTGCGCGCCGAGCATGGCCCGCTCGCCCTCGCGGGGACGCTCGGCGCCTTGTACGGCCTCGCCTCCGCGCTCGGGCAGCCGCTGCTCGGGCGCCTGGTCGACCGCCACGGCCAGACCCGGGTCCTCGTCCCCGCCACGATCGCGGCCAGCTCGGCGTTCCTGCTACTGCCGTGCACCGGACCGGCGCGCCACCCGGTGCTCGCCGCGCTGACGGTCCTGCTGGCGGGCCTGGCGACGCCGCCGCTGGAAGCGGGCCTTCGGGCGCTGTGGCCAATGCTGCTTCCCGACACCGAGCGCCAGCGCGCCGCCCTCGCCCTGGACAGCAGCACCCAGGGCCTGGTCTTCATCGCAGGGCCACTGCTGGCCACCGGCTTCGCCGCCGGCGCCGGGGCGACCACCGCGCTGGTGGCGACCGCGACGCTCGGCCTGCTCGGCACCGGCCTGGTCGTCACTGCCACCCCCTCCCGGACCTGGACGCCGAACGAGTTCACCGCCGCGGCGCATTGGATGGGTCCGCTGCGGGTGCCGGGCCTGCGGGTGCTGTACGCCGCCCTGATCGGCATCGGCGTCGCACTCGGAGCCGTCAACCTGCTGGCCCTGTCCACCGCCGAGCGTCACCACGCCGGGTGGCTGGCCGGGGTGATGCCGGCCGCGTTGTCCATCGGCAGCATGCTCGGCGGCCTCGCCTACGGCCGCCACGCCTGGCCCGGCGCCCCCGCCAAGCACCTGGTCGCCGCGTCGATCGGCTTCGCGGCCGGATGGCTCGCCCTGCTCCCGGACCCGGCGCCCGCCGTCGCCGTCGTGGGCGCCGTCCTGCCCGGCACCTTCCTCGCGCCGCTGCTGACCGCGAGCTTCCTCACCGTCGACCGACTCGCCCCCGAAGGCGAATCGACCGAGGCGTTCGCCTGGCTGATCGCCTGCATCGGCATCGGCCAGGCCGCCGGCACCGCCCTCGCCTCGCTCGCCGCCGCCCTCGGCCCGCAACTCCTCGCACTCGTCCCCCTCGCCGGAGCCGGTGCCGCGCTGTGGCTGCTGCGGAGCTTCAACGACCGCCTCTCCTCCTGACCACCCCGCTCGCCCCGAAGGACCCGCCGTGAACATCCCCGTCTTCTCTTCCGCAACTTCCGCCACCCGTATGCACGTTGTCTGGGACTGGAACGGAACGATCAAGGACGACCTCGACGATCACGTCTCCGCGTTGAACGCGACGCTGCCCGCCCTAGGCGGCCAGCCGATCGACCAGGAGACCTACCGGGCCAAGCACACCGTGCCGATCCCGAACTTCTACGCCCGCCTGCTCGGACGCACCATCACCGAGCAGGAGTGGGTCTCCAGCGACACCGCCTTCCTCGCCCACCTGCGCGCCCAGCCGGTGCGCGTACGCGACGGCGCCGTCGAGCTGATGATGGTCCTCCGCGAGGCTGGCCACACCCAGTCGCTGCTCTCCCTGTGCCCGCACGACACCCTCGTGCGCGAAGTCGAGCAGGCCGGCATCGGCCACTTCTTCACCCGGTACGAGGGCCGCACCGGCCCCTCGGGCGGCACCAAGGCCGCCCCGCTCACCGCCCACCTGCGCGCTCTCGGCCTCACCGGCCAGGCGCACCGGGTGCTGCTGATCGGCGACGCAGTCGACGACGCCGACGCCGCGCACGCCAACGGCGCGCTCGCCGTGCTGCACACCGGCGGTCTGCACCACCCCGCCAAGCTCGCCGCCACCGGCCACCCGCTCGCCGACACTCTCGCCGACGCCGTCGCCCTCGGCCTGCGCCTGGCCACCGAGCACCATCCCGCCTGCATCTAGCGCGAGTTGGCGGCCAGACCGAACCGCAGATCCTGCGGTTCCTCTGCCCCACCGCTTCACCGGAGCCCCGCCATGACCCGAAGAAGAGCCGCGGTACCCGCCCCTGTACGCCCGAACCACCTGGATGTGCCATGTCCGACCCGATGCCGGGCCCCGCCGAGCCCGAGCCCATCCGCATCCCCGACGAGGACCTGGACGACCTCGTCAGCGCCCTGCACCGCACCATGGCCGAGGTCCGCCAGCACGGCGTCATCCTCGACCGCCTCGGCTCCGAAGCCGACGACGCGCCGGGACCCGGCTCCACCGAGCCGGGCCCCGTGCCCGCGGACGAACCCGAAGCCGCCCCGCCGTTGTTCATCCTCGCGATGGGCGGCGCGCAATATGCCGCCGAGTTGGCCGAGCTGTCTTTCTGGGTCACCCACATCCTGCTGCCCGTCTACGGCCGGGAGATCGGCTCCACTCGCCCCTGGTGCGCGAAGTGGCACGAGCACCCGGAGGCCGTGGCCCGCCTCCACGCCCTGTGGCTCGCCTGGCAGCAGCTCACCACCACCGAGGCCGGCCACGCGGGCCCCTCCACGTGGCACCGCGACCACCTGGACCACGCGCTCCTCCAACTCCGCGCTCCGGACGGCCCGTTCGCGGCGTGCACCACCAGCCCGTCCCGGCCCGCCCACCGCGTCCTGGCCACCCCCGACCAGCTGGGACTCGCCGCATGAACACCCTCGACTTCCACCTCGACGGCCTCGAGCCCGCCGACGAGTCCCCCGGCCATGCATACAACTACCCCTGGGAGACGGACTTTCAGCTCATCTCCCAGCACGACGTGGGCGAGCGCAGCTTCATCATCGCCTTCGACAGGACGGCCACCTGGGACTACCCCAACAAGGCCAACATCGTCTCCTTCGACGCCGACCGTGACAGCAGCCGAGGCATGTTCAGCATGCACCGGGAACGGCGCGCCACCTTCGCGTTCGCGCAGAACTGGCTCGTCAACCGCGGCTGCCCGCCGGACACGCTCGCACCGGTTCTCGGTGGCCCGAACCCCGCCGACGAGCTATCCGTCCGGGTCGAGGACCGCATCCGGCGCTCAGGCGAGCGCTTGGAGGTCTCCGACTACCAGGTCATCGACGGGGCCGAGACCGAGGGCTGGAGCATCGCCGTCGACAGCGAGGCCAAGGAGCTGCCCTTCCGCCTGTTCATCGAGACGCTTCAGCCCGATCAGTGGACCTACACGTTGCGCGAGGGAGCTTTCCCTGACCACGCCGCTGCCGATGAGTGGCTGGAGAAGCGCTCCATCCCGCTGCCCGAGCCGCCCGAGTACCGCCGCGACGCCCTACGCACCCGCGCCGCCGTCGCCCGCAGCATCACGCCCTCCACCAGCGCCGCCGCCGTCCTGGCCTCCGCCCCCGCCGCTGCTGCCGTCGCCCGGCCCGATCGGGGGCGGTCGCTGTGACTCGCGCGAAGTTCGGCTTCTCCGCCCACCCCGATGCCATCGCAGACCTGCGCCAACTCCCCGATGCCATCCGCGACCAGGCGCTACTGCACCTTCAGGACCTCGTCCACGGCGAGCGCGTCGCCAAGCGCCTCGACGGCCGGCTGGAGGGCTGTCACAAGATCTACCTCGGCGTCGGCGACCAGTGGGCCAGCCACCGCCTGGTCGTGCAGTTCCGCGACGCCCCGCCCGACGCGAAGCACGCCCGCGAGGTCCATCTCGTCGCCGCCGGCCCGCGGCTGGACTACGCGGTCTACCGCTCCGCCCAGAACCGCCTGGGCCGCGCCGGCCTCAACCTCCCCGCGGGCCTCAGCCCCGCCGAGGAAGCCCGGGTGCGCGCTGCCCGCGCCCGCTCCACCCGTTCGGCACCCGCGGCGGTCACCGGCGCCGCCTACACCACCGTCTCCCCCGGCTATACCCCCAACTCCCCTGCGCGAAAGGCCCGATGATGACAATCCGCCCCGCCCATGCCGAACTCGCCACCTGGCTCGTCGAGGCCGCCGAGGCCGTCTCCGGCATCGTCACCACCCAGCACTCAACCCCACTGTCCCGCTCCTACCTCCACCCCGTCCTCGGTCCGCTCGCCTCCGGGCCCGAGGTCCTCACGACCCTCGCGGCGCGGATGGAGGACCTGCTGGACGAGGAGCTGCCGACCACCCCGGCCACGCTGTTCACGCTGGCTTCCTACGCCTCCGCCCTGGGCTGGCTCACCGAGTCGCTCTCCGAACTGACCCAGACCGTCGACGCCTTGGCCACCATGGCCGGCCTTCCGCCGCGCTCCGGTGCCGCCACCGGCACTACCGCCGAGCTGGAGGGCTTCGACCTCTCCGGCTACACCCCGCGCGACCAGGAGACGGTCGCCGACCTGGCGGCCGAAGCCGCGCTGCCGCCCGGCCTCTACCTCCAGATCCTGGGCCGGGCCCTGCTCGCCGCCTCGGACTTCACCGAGGCGTGCATGGAGATCGTCGGAGCCCTGACCGAGGACGCCCACGACCTCCTCAAGGAGTCCGTCAGCTCCGTCCGCCTCGGCGGGGACGGCCCCGACAGCCTGCCCACCCTGGTGCGCTCCCTCATCACCCGGATGGAGACGGCCCTGTGAACCCGCACGATCAGCTCGTGAGGCCCATCGCCCAGCCGATCTCCGCCATGGCCGCCGAGGACGCGGCGCGCGTGGAAGCCGTCCTACGACAGCTCGCCCCGAAGTGGACCACGCACCTCGTCCACACGATCGCCAAGTACGGCCCCCAGATGCGGGCACGCGACATCGCCGACCACCACCCGACGGTCAGTCGGCCGAACGTCAACAAGCGCCTCGCCGCCATGGCCGACCTCGGACTGCTGGACCGCGACGCCACCTTCGACCGCTGGGCACCGTACCGGCTCAGCGCCCGTGCACTCACCCTCGGACCGCTCTACCGCGCGGTGGCCCAGTGGTCCTCCGAACACCTCGACCGCGCACCGCAGGGACGGTCCGACCGGATCGAGGACGCCCTGCGCCGCCTGCACCTGGCGGACACCACCGAGGTGGTCCGGCTGCTGTCGGAGCACGGGAGCATGGGGTGACCCGTCTCGGAGAGCTCGTCGGCGTCTCCGAACAGGTCATCTCCACCCGGCTCAACCGCATGCAGGCCGACAGACTGGTCGCCCGCACCGGCTCCCGGCACAGAGAGCCGTACACCCTGAGCAACGACGGCCGCGCCCTCACCCCCGTGTACGCCGCCGTGCAGCAGTGGGACACCCGGCACTCGGCCGCCCCGCCCGCCCGGGTGCCGGCCGTACCTTCGTCACCGGCACGGACACCGTGCGGACCGCGGCGGCGCTGCGGCGAAGCCCCGCGCCCGCCGGCCTGTTCAGCCACGCCCCCGCCCCGCAGCCGCGCGTTCCCGCAGCGGTGACGGCGGCCTCTCACCCCTGCCGCGGGCAGTGACCACCGTGAACACCCACCCAAGAACTCTCCCCGGCTTCCACTTCCCCCGGGTCCGCACACCGCTGCGCACGCCTCCGCCGCCGGTGGCGTGCGGACCCGTTCCCCGCCGCGTCCAGGAGCCTCCCGGTGCTCTCCACTTCCCCTCTGCTCGTCCACCCGCTCCGCCTCGCCGGCCCCGGCGACCAGCGGCTCATCACCGACACGCTCGCCGCCGCTCCCGGCTGGACCCGAACCACCTCGCCCGACAGCGGAACCCGCCTCACCAGCCCCTGCCGAACCGTCGTCATCACCAGCGAACCGCCTGCTGACCGCCCTGGCGCCTGGACCGTTCACGGCCGCACCTCGCCCGGCTCCGACCCACTCTGGCGCGCGTCGTTCGCGCCCGGCACGCCCGCCGAGATCACCGCAGCCTTCATGACCGTCCTCGTCGACGGCCTGCGCAGCAGGCACCGCGACTACCTGCGCGGCGGCCCCCACTACCTGTCCCGCACCCCCGCGTCCGTCCTCGCCGAACACGGCTGGCGGCCCGGCCCGAGCCCCCGGGGCTTCCACGACCAGGTCGCGCCGGACCTGACCGCCGTCTACCGGCACCGCGTCGGCCACCAGCCTCCCGACGCCGAAGCCGCCGGCCGGACCCCGCCCGCCTGGAGCATGATCGCGGGCAACCTGCGGAACCCCTCCTGGCATGCCGACTTCACCACCGGCGTGCCCTTCTACCCCCTCGTCCGCGCCACCCTCCTCTTCAGCTCGCCCGTCCCCGTGGAGCGGCGCCTCGGCGACCTCCCCGCTCACCACCTGCCCCACCTCACCGCCCAGCAGCCTTCCAAAGCTGCCCACCCGGCACCCCGCAACCGACCGGCAGCCTCCGCCGCCCCACCCGTCGCCCAGCCCGCGGCCGCCGCCGCGCGCCGCCGTTGACCCTGGACACCCCGATGCCGTACACCCCCGAGAAGCCCCGCGAGTACCGGATCACGCCCCGCTACATCGCCAACTCCGACGCCGACGTCTCACCGCCCATCGATCGGCTGCTGGACGCGGGCTGGGCGCTCAGCCGCGACGAGCAGGCCAACACCTACGTCACCGCGCCGGACCTGCGGGCCCGCCTGGCGTACCTGCCCGAGGGCGACAACTGCACGTACTGGAAGATCAGCGCCGGCCGGGACGCCTTCGCCCCGCCCGAGTGGCTGGTCACCTTCGACCACAAGACCCCGCCCGAGGTCGTCGAGGACTTCACCGCCGCCCTCGCCGACGCCTACGCCCAGGGCCCCGACGCCTACCTGAACAACGGACCGCGGCCCGACGGCGCAGGCACGACCCTCCAACTCCTCGCCTCCGGCTGGCGCCTGAACCCGGCGACCCCCTTCCTCACCCACCAGTCGCCCGACAACCTCATCCGGCTGCACCGCCGGGACCAATTCCTCCCGCACGCGTCCGAGATGGCCGGCGACACCGAGCGCTGGCTGTTCGAGGTCGGCCCGCCCCGCGACGTCTGGTACGCCACCGCCTCCTCCCGGTTGCCCGAGCACCTGCTCCATACGCTCGCCAACACCGTCGCCGACCCCGCCCCGGTCCACCGGCACATGCGGCGCGTCGACCTGGAGCGCCTGCCCGCCGTCGCCACCGCAACGCCGATGGCGCCGAGTCCGCTGGAGGTGGCGCGCGTCCGGGCAGCCTCGTCCCGCTCGCTCTCCGTGCCCCGCGCCGCCCCGTCCACGCTCGCCTACAGCACCACCACCCGCCCGCCGGCACTCCCCCAGGCCGCCGTCGCCGGACGCTCCCGCTGATCACCGACACCCGGAGGAACCCTCGTGTCCGACGCCACCGCCCTGGACCACGCGAACGCGATGATCGAGAAGGCCTGGGGCCGGCCGGTCGCCGAGCTGGAGAAGTCCGCGCCCTGTTTGCCCGTCGAGGACCCGATGCTGCGCGCGGCCATGCACCACCGGTCCCACCTCGTCGTCGTGTCCAACTCCGCCGCCGTGCACCAGGAGCGGCTGCACGCACTCACCCGGCCAGGCCACGTCCCCGCCTTCTACGACCTCGACCGGATCACGGCTTCAGCGAGCGCCCTTCGCACGGCCTACGCGGAGAGCAACACGGCCATCCAGATGATCCGCCACATCGTCGACGCCCGCGAGCTCGCCCTGCAGGCCCAGAGCGGTCTCGGCGCCGAGCGCGTGAAGGCCGCCACCACGCGCACCACGAACTCGCCTCGCCCGCTGGGCCCGCCAGCCGCGCAGCCCACCCCGCCGATCGCAGCCGTTCCGACTCCCTCGACGGCGAACCAGCGATAGCGACCGGTCAGTCCGCGGCCTGGTCGTGGTGCTCGCCTGGATCGGCGGCGCCCACCACGCGGGCCAGTTCCTCGACGGTCAGCTCGACCCGCTGCCCGTCGTCCAGTCTGGCCTCCACCACGGCTGCTTGCCGCCGCTCGGCCCGGCTCGTCGTGCGTACGGCCCACTGGCCGTCGGCGATCGTCGCAGTGTCGCTCAGCGTCCACGATCGCCCTGCCGACCGGACCTTGCGCTCCAGCGCCACCATGTCCCGGCCTCTGCTCGACCTCACGCCTTCTCCCCCTTCGCGTCCCGCTGCGATCCTTCGCCGCAACCCCGTTGCAGCACCCGACTGCGCCGATCCATTCCCGCCCGGTTCGCCCACGGCAGACCGCCGACAGCCGGAATCGACTACGACCTTCGGCGCACCGCATGCCAACGTACTCATGTCGCCCAAACCGCAGGTCAACGAGGGGAACGACCACCTGATCAACCCTGGCCTGCCCGCCGCTCGGTCCGCTCAAGAAGGGAAACCACGACGAGCACCCATCGCATCGACTTCCACCCGGTCATCGTCTCCGCCAGCACTGGACACCGCGCTTCCCGCCACATCCTCGTCAGCCCAGCCCTCCGGGTCGTCCGCGCCGACGAGGTTCGCTCCGGAGACCTGATCGTCTCCGCCTTCCACCCCGTTGGACCCGACCACCTTCCCTCGGCCGAGTACTTCGCCTCCGGCCCCTACCCGGCCAGCCCCGGGCTCTACGACCCGACCTGCGGCTGCGGAGTCTGTGGCCTGCCGGAAGTCCAAGGCCGGGACGGCATCGTCGTCCTCACCACCGGCTATCCGTGGGACACCTGCGACCCGTGGCCCGCCGACGACCTCGTTCTCATCCGCCTTACCGCCCTGCTGATCACCACCGCGAGGAGACCTCCGTGCCGCAGTACCTGACTGTCGCCCATCTGATCGCCCAGCTCCAGGACCTCGACCCGAACCTGCACGTCCGGCTCGCGGTGAACCCGGACTGGCCGTTCTCGCACCTGCCGGCCGGGACCGTCGTCGTTCACGACGGTGTCGTCTACCTGCCCGAGGACGGTCAGGAGGGCTACTTGCCCACCGCCGTCCGCGAAGAACTCGCCTGGGCCTGACCCAACCCGACCGAAGGAGAACCGCATCCCCACCCTCGATCACCCGGCCCTCCCCGTACCGCTCGACAGCCTCGCCGTCCGGCCTATGCCACCACTGGCGCACGGGGCGCTCGTCCACAACGTCCCCGCCTCCCCCGACGAACCGATCAAGGTCTTCTGGGCCCCACACCCCGCGCCCCCGCTGCCGCTTGGCCGTATTCGCCTGCGGTGGGAGCCGGCCACCGGATCCGGCTGGGACGTCACCGCCCACCTCGGACTCGCCACCACCGAGGTTCACCTCGCCACGTGGCTCGCCGCCGCCGACGACTGGCCCCGCCTCGTCCGACCCACCCTGCGCGAAGTCACCGAGCTGTGCTCTGCCCTCGCCGTCGCCACCGCCGCCCTTCGCGTTGCTGTCTCCCAACTACCCACCACGGACAACCTCCCCTGCTCCAAAGCAGCGGAAGCGGGCTCCCCAGAAGTTGGCACGCCCCGCTCCTTCCCCCTGCCGACCGACGAGGACGGAGCCACCGACAACCAGGAGTTCTGGGGCTACCGCGAGATGGCCGCGTATCTGGGCATCAACCTTCATGCTGTCCACGCCCGGGGCTCGAGAGGGTCCCTACCCGCTCCCGACGACACCAGCGTTCCCGATCGACCCCGTTGGAAGCCCAGCACCGTCCGGGCTTGGAAGCCCCTCGGCCAGGGCTACCGCCGCGACCTCCACGGCAACCCGCCTGACGACAACACCACCGGCTGACCGCAGGAACCGCCATGAGGCGGTAGACCTGCCCGTGCGGGGGTGACACCGAGCCTTCGGAGCCACCCCCGCATCCGCGTGATCACGCACCGGGAGCGGCCCGATCGGTCTACCCGACCGTCAATCAACTACTGAAGTTGAATTCGTGATGTCGGTCTGAGATGTGGTCAGCCATCCATGATCAGGCCGGTGGTGGCGAGGCATCCGTCGATGAGGTGAGGGC
>NZ_JBICYZ010000093.1:0-33130 GCF_043201465.1 Kitasatospora sp. NPDC048298 | reverse complement strand
TTGAGGGCCTCCTTCCCGAGCCCGTGTACATACCCGGACGATAGACATCGCCCGGCTGAGCAGGGAAGGGGGCCCGGCCCTCATATGGTCAGGTCAGAGCCTTTTCCCGGAGGGCTGTCTGCCGTCGCAGACTGTTATGGCGGCAGTGCGGCAGGTTGTTGATGCAGCCTGTGGCTCCTGTTGGCCGAACTGCGACGACGGCACTGAATCTCGAACTCGCTAGCACATTCAGGCGATTATCGGTGCAATTGTGAGAAACTAGAGGATTTCTATCCATGGCCAACTAGGCTCTTTCGTCGATGGGTTGAGTGAGCAAGGTGATCATTTTGGGCTCCCGGAGGGTGCGTTGCGGGTGAGGGTCGATGTCACGCCGGATACGTCGAGCGTGCGGTGGGAGGACCTGCACGGGGCGGCGCGTGGTGTGGTGTATCAGCTGCTCAGCGGCCAGGACGAGGCCCTCGCGCTGGCGTTGCATGACGGTGGGTGGCGGGGGAAGCCGTTGAAGCCGGTGGGGGTGGCGGGGCCGCTGTTCGTGGGTGCGCCGCGCCGCAAGGGCGTCTACACCACGTCGCGTGAGGGGTCGGTGTGGTTCGGGTCGCCGGTCCCGGAGATCGCGTCGGTGCTGGTGCGCGCGCTGGCCTCGTGTGAGGAACTGGCCTGGGGAGCGACGCGGTTGAGGGTGAGGGGGCTGGTGATGGACACGGAATCCGTGGCGCCGGCGGGGGAGGGGCTGGTGGAGCTGGAGACGGTGACGCCGGTGGTGCTGAAGCACGAGGGCCGGAACCTACTGCCGGGTGACGAGCACTACCTGGACCGGTTGCAGCACAACCTGGCGCACAAGGCGGATCTGCTCGGTCTGCCGGCGCCGCAGGGTGTGCGGGTGCTGGAGGCCGGTCCGCGGCGGCGGTTCACCGTTCGAGGGGCGCCGCGGATCGGCGCGCGGGTGCGGGTCGCGATGGAGGCCGACGGCCGGTTCGCGAACGCGGTCCGTTCGTGGGGGCTGGGCCTGGACACGATCCAGGGGTTCGGATGGGTGAGGTGAGCGCGCTCGCCGTGACGGGCCACCCGCTGCAGCGGGCCGGGGCGTGGGCGGTGGCCGCCCTGGCCGGCCGCGACGATCCGGGACGGGTGAGCGAGGCCGACCTGGAGGCCGTGTCGGCCGTCGTGGTGGCAGACGTGGTCGCGGCGGCCACTGCACCCAAGGACACCAGCCGCTACGACTGGTGGAAGGTGCTGTTCGCGCTCTACCCCAACTCGAAGGCGACGCACAGCAAACGGACCTTCGACCCGGCCGCACTGCGGCCCGACATCGAGAACCTGTTCGCCCAGGACCGCCCCGAGGACGGCCGGACGCTGCCCTGCACGTTCTGCAGCGCCAAGGCGACAGTGGTGTGGGCGAAGTCGAACCTGCCGCTGTTCGACACCAGCAAGGCCCTGAACGCGCTGCCGCCCGGTATCGCAGGCTGGCCGGTGTGCCGGGGATGCCGGATCGCGATGTGGGCCCTGCCCTACGGCGCCTGGGTCACTGCCGGCTCGGCGACCGTGCTGTCCTGCGAGAGCGAGACCGCGCAGCGGGACTTCGCCCGGCGCAACGTGCGGCGCGCCCGCCGCGTGATGCACGCCGGCTTCACCGGCATGCCGGCGACGGCCCGGCCCGAGACAGTGGTCCTGGCGGCCCTGCGGGACGCGACCGAGGGCCTGTGCGCAACCACCCTGTGGACCTTCAAGAACGACAACCAGGACCCCTGGCTGCGCGTCACCCGTACCCGCCGCGCCGTACCCGCCTTCCTGGCCACCGTCGACGGCAACGCACCGCTGCGCCGCGGCTGGCATCTGCTGCGTCGTTCCCTGACCCGCTACGACGCCCAGGGCCGGACCGTCGCCGGTGGCGCGGGCGAGGCGGCGCGGCTGTTGTTCGAGGCCGAGGACGGCCGGAGCCGACCGCTGCTGGGACAGCTGCACCGCCTCCTCGCGGACACCGACGACGCCTGGAGCGTCGGCGACCGGGAGGCGCTGGCCCGGCTCGCTTTCACCTATGCCGAGGAGGTCTTCGGAATGGAAACGGATCTGGAACCGGTGGCGACGCTGATCGCCGACTGGATCGAGCAGGGCACCAGCCCGCGCGGGCGGCTGGCGGAGTACCGCAACGCCGCGCTCAACGACTACAAGCTCGGCACGCTCCTCATCCAGGCCTACACGCGTCTTCAACTGGACGGCAGCAAGACGCCGTTGGCCGGACCGGAGCTGTGGAAGCCGCTGATCCGGCGCCAGTCGCGCGCGTGGGAGCAGCGGATGCTGCTGTTCGCGCAGGTCTCGGTGCTGCTGCAGCAGCGCGGCGTTCCGATCGGCGCCAAGGAGGCGGACCCGCAGCAGGAGCGCGAGATCGAGGCGCTCGCGGAGCGGCCGGCGTTCGCCGGTGACGGCGAGGACGAGTACGACGACTACGAGATGGGGCAGGCGTAAATGGCTTTCCTGGCAGGCATGATGGTGCTCTCGGTGAACGCGGGTGCACCGAACAACGGGCGGGGCGAGGAGACCATGTCCCGCGTGAAGTTCGCGCGGATCAGGGGCCGCAAGCACCCGTACGTGTCCGCGCAGGCGGCGCGCCGCTGGATCAGGGAGACGATGGTCGAGCGCGGCTCGGTGCCGTCCCCGGTCACCCGGGTCGGCAAGGCCCAGGGCAAGGCCCAGAAGGCCAACACGCAGGCAGACCCGGTCCGTTACGCGGACGACGACCTGTTCGGCTACATGCGCACCGGCGCGAAGAAGGACGACGCGGCGACCACGCTGCGCGACAGTCCGTTCATGCTCGGCACGCTGATGTCAGTGGAACCGGTGTTCCCGACCGAGGACTTCGGCGTCATGTCCCGCGGGGTGACCGAGCCCGTCCTGCACGGGCACGAGTTCTACACCGCCGACCTGGCGGCCCCCTTCCTGCTGGACGTTCCGAGAATCGGCACCTTCACCCTGCCCGGGGCCGACGGCGTGGGCCGACCGAACTACCTCACCCCGGAACAGGCCCTTCAGGTGGCCGACGCCGCGGCCCTCGGTGCCTCGACCGTGGATTTCCGTGACCAGCCGGCCGTGCGGCTGCCGCTGGAGGAGCGGCGCCGGCGTGCGGCGCTGCTGCCGGAGGCCCTCGCGCACCTGAGCGGCGGCGCGAAGCAGGCCCTGCACTACGGGGACCGCGTCCCCTCGCTGATGGTCCTGGCCCCGTTCAAGGGCGGCATCAACCCGCTGGGCAACGTCATCGACGCCGACCCCGACACCGGGGTGCGGGTGCGCGGAGACGTGCTCGTCAAGGAACTCGAGGCCTGGGCAGGGGAATGGCAGGCTCCTGTGCGCATCGGATGGCGCCCCGGATTCCGGGACCAGGCCCGCGAGGACTTCGAGAAGCAGTGCGCGCGGGAGCTGGCGGACGGCACCATCGTCATCGACCACCCCCGCACGATCCTCCTCGATCTGGCGGCCGACCTGCGTGAAGGACGGCTGGACGGCTGGTTCGACGACCCGGCACAGGCATGACACCGGCGCCGAACACGGCCCCACCGGCCGTGAGCGGGCCGATCGAGGCCCTGCGGGTCACCTTCCACGCCCCCGTCGCCTCGTTCCGGGACCCGCTGTTCCCCGGAATCACCCGCATCCTGCCGGTGCCCCCGCCCTCCACCGTCCGCGGCATGCTCGCCGCCGCCACCGGCGCACCCGCCGAACCCCTCGCCCTGGGAATGGCCGCGTGGGCGGACGGCCACGGCCTCGACACCGAGACCTACCACCCCATCGCCGCCGACGGCAGCAACCCCGCCGCCGGCGGCCGGGTCCGGGCCGGGAAAGGAGGAACGACCGCCAAGGACCGACCCTTCCTCGCCGACGTCCACCTGACCCTGTGGATCCCCGAACCGGACGCCACCCGCCTCGCCCAGGCGCTGCGCCGCCCGCGCCACGGCCTGCGCCTGGGCCGCTCCCAGGACCTCGTCCACCTGACCGCGACCGACCGCGTCGTCCTCGAGCCCGCCGACCGGGCGATCGTCGGCCACGCGCTGGCCCCGCCCGACGGGCACGACCTGCCCTCGGTCCACACACACCGCCTCGCCGACACCGTTTCCACCGACCGCCTCACCACCACCTGGTCCGACTACCTGTGGTGCGACGAACCCACCACCACCGCGGCATCCGTCCGCCACGCCTACCGCGAAACACCCACCGACCCGGCCTTGCACGAGGACACCCAAGCCGTATGGCTCCTGGCCCCCTGACCCCACCACGACGACGCGCCCTCACCGACCTGCGCGCCAAGTCCCTGCCCCGCCACGACCCCGAACGACTCACCGCCCACCTGCGCACCGTCCACGACGTCGTGGCCCAGCTCGAGGCCCGCATCGCCACCGCCGGCATCATCGCCACCGAGCCCCTGTTCTGGGCCCAGGTGCGGGCCGCGGCCCTCCTGCACGACGCGGGAAAGATCGCCGAGAGCTTCCAACGACAGCTCGAGCCCGGCGGCGAACCGTGGGGAGAGCGCCACGAGGTCCTCTCCCTCGCCTACGTCGACCTCCTGGCCGCGGCGTCGGGGTGGACCGCCCAGGAACGGCTGCTGATCGCCACCCTTGTTGCCGGCCACCACCGCCCGCTCCACGCCGCGTCCTCCCTCGGCGGAGGCAAGCCCGCCCTGGCCCGTCTCTACAACGCCGCCACCCGCTGGGACCACGCGTTCGGCCGCCCGCCGGGCCCCGACGCCCGACCGCAGGTGCCACGCGGCCTGCACCAGGAACTCCTGGCCTGGCTGGCCGGCTTCCTCGGTACCGAACCGGCACGGCCCGCGCCCGCTGCCCCGTCGCTCGCCGACCGGGCCCGCCGCCTCCTCGACGAGGTCCTCACCGCCTGGAGGGAACCCGTCAAAGCCCACACGGGCCTGATCGCCGTCCTCGCCCAGGGCGCACTCACCCTCGCCGATCACGCCGGCTCCGCCCACGTGGACCTGCAGACCCACACACCCCTACCTCTCGACTACCTCGCCCGCCTCCCGCACACTCCGCACCGACACCAGCAGCAGGCCGCCGACACCACCGGACACCTGGTCCTCATCGCCCCCACCGGCAGCGGCAAGACCGAAGCCGGACTCGCCTGGGGCGCCCAACAGCTCGCCACCATGCCCGGACTGCCCCGCCTCGTGTGGACCCTGCCCTACCGGGCCTCCCTCAACGCCGCCCGCCGCCGCTTCGAGCGCACCCTCCAACCGGCCGCCGGGGACAGCCGGCCCGACATCGGCCTCCTCCACGGAGCCCTCGCCCGCACCCTCCTCACCGAAGCCCTCGAAGACGACTGCTGCGGCCCCACCAAGGACGACGCCCGCAAAGCCCGAGCCCGCGCCAACGCCATGCGCCTGTTCACCCAACGCCTGCGCGTCGCCACCCCCCACCAGCTCCTCGGCGCCGCCATCGCCGGCCCCACCCACTCATCCGTCCTCCTCGAACAGGCCAACTCCCTCTTCGTCCTCGACGAACTCCACGCCTACGACCCCGAGACCTTCGGCCGCCTCTGCGCAGCCATGCGCCTGTGGGAACAACTCGGCAGCCGGATCGCCGTCCTGTCCGCCACCCTCGCCCCACCCCTGCTCGCCATCGTCGACGAGAGCCTCCACCAGCCCGTCACCTGCCACCGCGCCGCACCCGGCACCGCCCCCATCCGCCACCACCTCGTCATCGACGACCTGCCCCTCACCGACCCCGACAGCCTGAAACACCTCGAAAGCTGGCTCGGCGAAGGCCACAGCGTCCTCGTCGTCACCAACACCGTCGCCACCGCCCAAACCCTCCTCACCGCCCTCGCCGACCACGCCCAGCAGCAACACCCCGACGACCCGGACGCCGCGCTTCTGCTCCACTCCCGCTTCAAAAACCGGGACCGCGACGCGATCGAAAGCCGACTGCTGGCACGCCACCCCGAACGCCGGCCCGACGAGCCACCGCGTCGAGGCGGCCTGGTCGTCGCCACCCAGACCGTCGAAGTCTCCCTGCAACTGGACTTCGACCGCGGTGCGGTCGACAACGCCCCCGTCGAAGCCGTCGCCCAGCGCGCCGGACGCGTCAACCGCCGAGGCCTCCACCCGGACGGCCCGGTCGAGTTCCGCGTCCACCGCACCGACAGCCACCGCCCCTACGACCAAGGAGCCGTCGACGCCGCCTGGTCGGCCCTCACCACCCTGGTCGCCGAAGGCGTCACCACCCTCAGCGAACAGGACATCGACCGCCTCCTCGCCCTGGCCTACGCCACCGACTGGGGCCAACGGTGGGAAGACAGGGCCAGGCAGGCCCGCGACGCCTTCACCAGCGAATTCCTCACCTTCACCGATCCCTTCCACGACCGCACCGAACACGCCAAGACCCTCGGCGAACGCTTCGACACCGTCGAAGTCCTCCACCGCGACGACACCCAGGAATACCGACAGCTCGCGGTCGGCAAGGACGCGGACCCGCTGCTCGCCGCCGGCCTGCTCATCCCGCTTGGCTACGGGCAGTTGAAAACCTACAACGCCACCTTCGACCGCGCGCTGGGCATCCACCTCATCGACGGACAGTACGACCCCGTCCTGGGCCTTCGCCCACCCGCCGAGCCGGAGACCATCCTGTGAAACCCACCCCCACGAGTCCACTCGACGACGAACAGGGCCTCGGCGGCGTCCACATCAAGTACCTACGCCACTGCCCACGCCAACTCTGGCTCTACATGCGCGGCTACCGCCCCGAGAGCGGCAGCGACCTCGTCGCCTTCGGCGAGGTCGTCAACGAGACCACCTTCACCCGCCGCCGGGACGTCGACCTCGGCGAAGCCCGCATCGACTGGGTTACCGCCGGCGCCGTCATCCACGAAACCAAATCCTCCCGCAGCCCCTCACCCGCCCACGACGCCCAAGTCCGCCACTACTGCCTGCTCCTCGAACGCCGAGGAGTCAACGTGCGCGGCGGCATCGTCCACTACCCCCTCATCCGCCGCACCACCGACGTCCCCTGGAACGAGGAAGCACGCGAAACGGCCGAGGCCGCCGAGGACGAAGCCCGCGCCGTCATCGCCTCCACCACACCCCCCGACCGCCAGACCCGCGCCGCCTGCCGCGGCTGCTCCTACCTCGACTACTGCTGGGGAACCTGATGCCCGCCGCCGGCCGCACCTACTGGCTCACCGAACCCTGCCGCATCCGCCGCGAAGACAACAGCATCCGCATCGAACGTCCCGACGGCAGCCCCGTCCGCATCCCCATCACCGACATCCGCGACCTCGTCACCTTCGACCACGTCGACCTCAACACCTCCGCCTTGTCCCTCCTCAGCCGCCACGGCGTGACCATCCACGTCCTCGACCACTACGGCAACCACGCCGGACACTTCGCACCCGCCGAAGCCATGTCCTCCGCCACCGTCATCCGCCGACAAGTCGAGATCACCGCAGACCCCGAGCAACGCCTCCCCATCGCCCGCGCCCTCCTCCTCGCCACCGCCGAGAACCTCCGATGGTCCCTCGAAAGCGACCTCCTCGATCCCGCCCTCAAGACCCTGCGCACCGCCCTGCCCGACTGCCACGACACCAACGACCTCATGGGCCAGGAAGGCAACTTCCGCCGCACCGCCTGGGCCGCCCTCGACACCCAACTCCCCGCCTGGCTCCGCCTCAACGGTCGCACCCGACGACCACCCACCAACGCCGGCAACGCCTTCATCAGCTACCTCAACGCCATCCTCTACGCCCGCGTCCTGACCGCCTTGCGCTCCACCCCCCTCCACCCCGCGATCGGATTCCTCCACGCCGACACCGACCGCCGCCGCAACACCCTCGCCCTCGACCTCGCCGAACCCTTCAAGCCCCTGTTCGCCGAACGCCTGCTGCGACGGGCCGCAAGCCAGAAATACCTCAAGCCCAGCGACTTCGAGACGGAGGTCGGCCGCGCCGCACTCAGCAAGGACGGGCGGAAGAAGATTGCCGCTCTCGTGCGGGAGGAGCTGGCGACGACGGTCGCCCACCGGACGCTCAAGCGGAAGGTCAGCTACGAGGAACTCATCCACCTCGAGGCACTCAAGGTGGTCCGGCTGTGCCTGGAAGGCGCGCCCTACAAGCCCTTCCGGCCCTGGTGGTAACCGCCCATGTTCGTCATCCTGGTCTACGACACCGCCGCCGAACGCAACCCCAAAGTCCTCAAAACCTGCCGCAAGTACCTCCACTGGACCCAGCGCAGCGTCTTCCACGGCGAACTCACCGCGGCCCAGTACCGCGCCCTCACCAGCACACTCAACAACCTGATCGACCCCACCTACGACAGCATCGTCACCTACACCGCCCGCTCCCCGGACATGATCGACACCGCAACACTCGGCGCCACCCTCGGCGGGCCAGGCGACATCCTGTGACCAGCACCGCTGCAGTACTCGCCGGTTGCTGCACAATCTCCGCCGATGGCAGCGCCATGGATGCCCTGACCTGGGATTTTACCCTCGGGTCGTGATCAGCCCTGGAGGGCTTGCAACGCGACCACCGGCCGTGCCGGTCCGCGGCTTCCTTGGAGTCGTGATCAGCCCTGGAGGGCTTGCAACGGCGGAGGCGTAGGAAGCGTGCAGCAGGGTCGGCGTAGGAAGCGTGCAGCAGGGTCGGCATGGTCGTGATCAGCCCTGGAGGGCTTGCAACGTGGTCAGGGCGGGCTGGGTGGTGGTCACGGTGCTGTCGTGATCAGCCCTGGAGGGCTTGCAACAGTCGCCAGAGGCCGAGGCGGCCGGCGGCGGGGATGTCGTGATCAGCCCTGGAGGGCTTGCAACGTAGCAGCAACAGCTGAGGGCCGGTCCGTACGGACGTCGTGATCAGCCCTGGAGGGCTTGCAACAGGGATGGGAGGCCGGAATCGGCAGTATCTGGGCCCGTCGTGATCAGCCCTGGAGGGCTTGCAACCGCACAGCACGGACAGCGAGGGTCGGACGGCGGGCGGTCGTGATCAGCCCTGGAGGGCTTGCAACACGAAGGCCTCCAGGCCGGAGTACCAGGTGACCCAGTCGGGTCGTGATCAGCCCTGGAGGGCTTGCAACGTCAACAGGACGGGCGGCACGACGGGGGCGAGGGCGGTCGTGATCAGCCCTGGAGGGCTTGCAACACGCCCAGGGCGTGGCGGGCCGCCTCCCAGGCGAGTCGTGATCAGCCCTGGAGGGCTTGCAACGTCCACCAGTTTCGGTCACGCGGCCCTCCCTACCGTCGTGATCAGCCCTGGAGGGCTTGCAACACCAGGCCGCGATCCGCAAGGACCAGCGCGACGCTCGTCGTGATCAGCCCTGGAGGGCTTGCAACTGCGGGAGGGTGTCGACGGGGATGTCACCGATCGGGGGTCGTGATCAGCCCTGGAGGGCTTGCAACACGTAGGCCCAGTTCCCGTCCCGGCCGCGGGTCAGCGTCGTGATCAGCCCTGGAGGGCTTGCAACGCCTGGGCTTGCCCCCGGCGTGAGTGATCGTCGCCCGTCGTGATCAGCCCTGGAGGGCTTGCAACTACTCCAGCAGGACGTCGCGCTCGCCCTCGCGCAGCGGTCGTGATCAGCCCTGGAGGGCTTGCAACCCGGTCCGCAGCCGCAGGGAGGCGGGGCCTTCCCACGTCGTGATCAGCCCTGGAGGGCTTGCAACACGTCCTGGTCCTCGACGAGGCCGCGACGGCAGACGAGTCGTGATCAGCCCTGGAGGGCTTGCAACCCAGTCCCTGGCCGTCGACTACGACCTGGTGACCGGGTCGTGATCAGCCCTGGAGGGCTTGCAACCTGGTGGTCAGCCCGATCACCGGGCGGCCGGACTTGTCGTGATCAGCCCTGGAGGGCTTGCAACAGGGTGATGACGCGGTTGGCGTACCCGGCCATGTGGTCGTGATCAGCCCTGGAGGGCTTGCAACCCCCGGGAGTCCCGGGCCGCCCAACCGGAGGCGAGTGTCGTGATCAGCCCTGGAGGGCTTGCAACTGGCTCGCGGCGAGGCGGTCAGCCCGTGCGAGGGCGTCGTGATCAGCCCTGGAGGGCTTGCAACGTGATTTGCGCGGCCGTTGCGACGATCAGGGCCAGCGTCGTGATCAGCCCTGGAGGGCTTGCAACTCGTCGGCGAAGAGCCGCACGCGCCGGGTGGTCCAGATCGTGATCAGCCCTGGAGGGCTTGCAACACGTGGGCGGCGGTGACCCGGTCGTCCTGTCCGGCACGTCGTGATCAGCCCTGGAGGGCTTGCAACTTGACGCGTTCACCGCGACGGTCGCCGCGATCACGGGTCGTGATCAGCCCTGGAGGGCTTGCAACCCGCAGGCCGACAACGCGGCGAGGGACGGTGTCCGGTGGTCGTGATCAGCCCTGGAGGGCTTGCAACTTCCAGGTGTCGGCCGGCACCGGGTGGCCGGCCGCGCGTCGTGATCAGCTCTGGAGGGCTTGCAACAGCTCAGTGCCCCCAGCGGCCGCGGCCACGACACCCGTCGTGATCAGCCCTGGAGGGCTTGCAACGACGCCGCCTTGAGCTTCTTGGAGACCCAGGAGCGCGTCGTGATCAGCCCTGGAGGGCTTGCAACCGGGTGCTCTGCCCGCCGTGCGCGGTCCGCGAGCGGTCGTGATCAGCCCTGGAGGGCTTGCAACCCCTGATCAAGGGCGCGGGGCTGACCTGGGGCACGTCGTGATCAGCCCTGGAGGGCTTGCAACGGGTCCACCTCCGGCACCGCGTGCCCGGGCGACGCAAGTCGTGATCAGCCCTGGAGGGCTTGCAACGGGTCCACCTCCGGCACCGCGTGCCCGGGCGACGCAAGTCGTGATCAGCCCTGGAGGGCTTGCAACGGATGAGGTCCACGACGTCTCGCCACGGGTTGACCGGTCGTGATCAGCCCTGGAGGGCTTGCAACATGACGACGGTGGCGGTGCAGTAGTCCGGGTCCAAGTCGTGATCAGCCCTGGAGGGCTTGCAACACCCCGGCCGGCCGCGCCGTCGACCGTCTCGCCATGGTCGTGATCAGCCCTGGAGGGCTTGCAACACGGCGTCGGCGAGGGCCCGGCAGATGCGTTCCAGTCGTGATCAGCCCTGGAGGGCTTGCAACAGAGCTGCCGCCGCGAGTGGGAGCGCCGCCACGGACGCCGTGATCAGCCCTGGAGGGCTTGCAACGTCCGGCCTTCTCGCCGTACTCCGTTCAGTGCCCAGCTCGGTACAAACGAACGCGCTCAGGTCCCTGTTCGACGTGATCGTGTTTCGTGCGACGATCCTGGCATGGCCAACCTCGATGCTTCCTCTCCATGGCACCGTGTAAGTACGGGCGGGCTGCGAGGAGCGGCGCCGGGCCAGCGGTGTTCCGCAGTCGCCGTGCTGGGGGCACTTCTGGATCGCTCGCTGGTGCAGATCGCTGACGCCTCCTCGGATGCCCGCTGCTTCGACCGGGAGACCATCCGAGTGGCGGCGGACGTATGGGACAACAACACCTTCCCGCTGTTTCGGGCAGCGACGGCCAGCACGCGAAGTGGGCGCGAGCGTCGTGCGCTGGCGACGTTGGAGTGGATGGCCGGCCTCGGTGAGGAAAGACGGGCCTGGATGCTGGAGCAGGCCTCGGCCGCCGGACACTCGTTGGACGAGCTGCTTGCGCCCGCGAAGCCATACGTGCCAGGTCGTGACTATCTGGGACGGGTGATGGCCCCGGTGATGGCGGTGACGCCGCAGATCGCAGAGAGCCTCGCCGCCGACTACGACCTGCCGTCGGCCGAGGTCCGCTATCTGCAGGTCGAGCGGGCCGGCAGCCGTCTCATCGGCTATCTCGAGCTGGCTGTCGCCCGTTCCTATCCCGTCGACGACGGCGCCCCTCCCGAGACTGCCACGCTGGACATACGGCTGCGCGACATCACTGAGGTCCGCTTCGATTCCCATGACGGCCGGGGTGTCGCCCTTCGGTCGGGAGCTGACGGGGTGTCGATCGGCATCGGAGCCCGCGGCACGCTCCGCGCGGCAACGGCCGACCTCCACCCGGACGACTGCTGCTGGCACCTGTCTGCCGCCGGACACCTGGCCGACGCAACAACACCGCCCCGAGACAGCCAACCTGCCTGGCTCGACTCCCCACAGGAGGGACACTTGGGAGCCAACGCCATGGCTGCCGCGACCATCCTTCACCGCGCCATGCTGCACATCCGCATGGTCCGCTCCGCCGGGCACGTGCACCGGGTCCCGGTGCACGATTTCCACCGAGCCTTCGCGGGAGCGGGTGCGGCGATCCTCGCCGCAGGCGCGCACCGCCTGCCCCACCGCCGAGAAGCCTCCTTCCGCCGACTGATCGAGCACTGGGCCCGACGCGGCGGCCCGGCCCTCGCCGACTGGTTCACCACGCTGCTGCAAGAGACGACCCACCAACCGGACTTCCTCGCCAGCCTCCGTGACCAGGACCGAGCACACCCGGTCGCCGACACACCGCCGCAGCCCGCCCCAGAATCATCGGCGGTCCCCGGTCCGCCGGAGGCAGAGCTCCGACTGGCCACGTACACCTCGGCACACACGCGTTACGGCACCCACCACAACGCCTCCGCCCTCGTCCACCTGGCCGTGCCGCCCCACTCCGAAAGCGCCGAAGGCACCCCCTGGCGCCTGCGCGCCGTGAAGGGCGCCAACCCCGCCCACTTCCAGTTGCAGACCGAGGCATTCCAGGGCACCAGCCATCCCCGCATCACAGTTGACGACGATGCGGCCCGCCACTTCGTCCTGCACGACGGAGCCCTCGACATCACGAGCGGGGAGAACTGGACCCCCGATCCGTCGTGAGCACGTTGCTTTGTACGGGCCTGAGTACATTGCGCTGTACGCCGACAGGCCTACTCCTGAAAGTCCGCCAGAGACCCCTACTGTGATCAGCCCTGGAGGGCTTGCAACATCCCCGCCTCCGCCGCCAGGTCCGCTGCGGCGACGCCGTGATGAGCCCTGGAGGGCTTGCAACACATGGGAAACCACGGGAAGACTTCCGCGCGCCTGGTCGTGATCAGCCCTGGAGGGCTTGCAACCGGAAGGTGGTCGGGCACACGCACGTGCTGGCCGTGGGTCGCGATCAGCCCTGGAGGGCTCGCAACGCGACGGCCGTGCGCGCGCGGGCCGGGCTGATGCCAGGTCGTGATCAGCCCTGGAGGGCTCGCAACGGGGGTGAGGGGGCGGCTCTGGACGCGATGAGCGTGGTCGTGAGCACGGGCCCGGACACTGTGCCCCGTCTCAAATGATCTCGACCGTTCGCCAGACGACCTTGGCGGCGTCCGGTGTTGCCAGGCCTCGTCCACCGTCGATACGCCGAGCGGCCTTGCCGCCCGGTGCACCTGGTCAGGCTCGGGCTCTCAACACACGAACGACACCGGGGGTGGCGTGGTCCGCGCGGGCCTGTCAGCGTGCCGTGACAGCATCCTGGTTGTGGTTGATCACATAGACGTGGAGTGGTCCGGGCTGTTCCATGCCGAGGGCCTTGCCAGCGACACGCCGCGATATCTGGCAGCGCTCCTCGGCGACGACGCGAAGGCCTTCGCCAACGGGTACGCGCACCTCTGGTCAACGACGCTGCGCCGCGAGGGCAGGGCCTGGCCCGCTACGGCGCCCACCGCGATGCTCGTCGCCGAACTCCTGGACCATCCGTTGCTCGGGCCCGACGACCCTTCGCTGCCGGACGCGATGCTCGCCTACCTGTACGCGGTCGGTATCGCTGCCGACCTCGGCGACCAGGCCGAGGAGATCCGAGCACGGGTTGAGGAGCACGCGCCGGAGCTGCGGTCCTGGACCGATGACTACCTGTCGGCCGATGGCGACGGCCGGTCCCGTATGTGGCAGGACGGCACAGGCCTGGGTGTACTCATCCTTGATCAGGCGGCACTCGCCTGCTTCGACCTGGTGCCCACGCTCTTGCGGCGGACGTTGCCGCACCTTGCCTCGCAACGGGCCCGGCACAGGATGTGTGCGGCTGCGGCCGTCGGGTCACTGGCCCGTCATCCGTCCGTCTTGACGCAGCGTCCGGCTCTGCTGGAGCAGTTGAGGTCAATGGCCGAGGCCACCGAATCCGCGTACGACCTGGCGACGATCCTGGTCGCGATCGGCCACCTCGGCGGCGACACGCGCCACTGGCTCACCGACCCGCATGCGGGCGTGCGCGGCTGCGCGGCTCTGGCATTTGGCCTTGCCGGCGACAACACGGCGGACCAGGCTCTGCTGGAACTGGTGCGATCGCCGCGCGCGTTTGGCGAGTCCTTCGGTGACATGGCTCCACCGCTGCAGTTCCAGTTCAACCCGTACCAGGACCTGCTTACGTTCGGACTGCTCCAGCGGGATGGCGGCGGCGAGACGCCTGCTCCGGGTGCCCCGGTCTGACAGCCGGATCCGTGCCACGCCGGCAGCGTCCGTTCAGGGCTGCCCGCGAGACGGTCACGTCGTCGCAGGGCAACCCCACACGGCTCCCGGCCGGCCGATCGAAGAGCTCCCGCTTACTCCGTGACTCCCAGGTGGAGGGTCGCACCGTCGGGGACCTCGTGGATCTTCTTCGCGATGGGGCCCCTGATCCGCATGGCCTCGCCTGCTTCCCGGACCACGAGGTTCTCGAAGGCGTACTCACCGCCGGCGACGAAGAACCGGAGCGGTACGAGACGCTCGTCCGGGGCCAGGGCGCCGTTCTCCTGCTGGAAGGCGTGAGCGAAGGAGGCGACACCGTTCACGTCCGGGTCGCTCAGCAGCCACGCGGCCCAGTCGTCCAGGCTGGCGCCGATGTCTTCCGTCTCCGCGGTCTCGGGGTTGAAGGCGACGACCCGCTCACCGCCGACGATCGCGAACTGGGTCCCGAAGAGGTCCTGGCCGAAGCAGAAGACGTGATCGGCCAGGCCCTCGTACGTGCTCTTCCACACCTCGTCCGTGTTCCAGGAGAGCAGGTCGGGCCCCAGCCCTTCGTCTCCGGCCCGGAAGACCTGCACGCCGGCGTTGAAGACGAAGAAGCCGTTCATCCGACCCAGCAGGGCACCGAGCTCCTGAAGCGGTCCGGAGTCGAAGCCGAAGTCGAGCTCGATGGACGGGCCCATCGGGCCGCGGGCACGGCCGAGCAGCTGCTCCAGTGGACTGTCGGGCATCTTCACTCCGCTGCTTGTGCTTCTGGGCCGATCGCCCTGGTGAGGTAATGATGCCGCACCCGGTCGGTGGCCACGAGGCGCAGGGCGGGCTGGAGGACCGGCGCGTCCGGGATCGCATCCCACTTCGCATAAGGCCACCAACGGCTGTGCGCGGCCAGCAGCATCCGCTCTCCCTGCTCGATCTCACCGCGCGTGGCGTACCACCCCGCCATCCACAGGCACACGGCGTACTGCTCGGGCTCCACCCCCGTCTCGGCGAGGAGCCGCTGCGCCCTGGCGAAGTCGTTGGTCTCGCACAGGGCTTCCCACACCAGCCGGCCCTGCCGCTGGTCGAGGTCGCGGAAGTCGCGGTCCAGGAGCTCCGCGCCGATGACGCCGTCCAGGGGGAGGGCCGGACCGCCCCAATCGCTGTGGCAGGGAAGAAGACGCTCCGCGCTTTGCCGGGACAGTTCCCCGCAGGCCCACTCGAAGTCACGTCGCATGACCCGGCCCGCCGGCACGTGCTCGGCGCAGGCGGCCAGGCGCGGTGCGGCCGGCTTTCCCGCATGGAGCTCCGCGGCGAGCAGAGCCTGCCGGAAGGGGCTGGACTGGTCGCAGAGTTCCCCTCCGAGCGGACCGTCGCGCTCGATCAGATCTGCCGTCAGGTCGGCGGCCTGCCCGAACTCTCCGGTCCAGAACAGGATCTGCACAGCGGCAGCCGCGGCCTCCCATACCGGACCGCGAGCCCCGCCCTTCCTGCCCGCGATCTCCAGCAGGCCGGGAAGGTCGGCAAGGAAGTTGCCTTCCCGGGCATGGGAAATAATCTTCTCGCTCTTGTTCACGGCCACCTTCGATTTCCGTCTACTTCACTCTTATCTTGACTCTCGTCCCATTCGGGAGGCCGCCTAATGCCTTCCCCATGGTCGAGCCGGAACCGGTGTTATCCGAGCCGTTGATGTATTTTACACTTGCCCCCGCCCCGCCCTCGGCAAACATTGCCGGAGGATATTCATCGCGCTGCCCCAAAGGGCTGGTCCGAATTCCTCGAAGCGAATTCGACCGGTTGGTGCGACTGCCTGGCCGATTGATTGTCACGACCGAAGGAAGCGGTGCACCCGGACTGCTCGAAGCGCCACGCCAGATCTGGCCTTTCTGGGCTTCCGCGATGTGTCGGGCCGATTCCGGATACTTGCCACTGTCGATCAGGTACTCGACGTCGAAGTCACCCTTCGCCCCCACGGCCGCCGCGAGCTTGGTCCGGGCGTCGGCCTGGGCCGCGAGCCTTGCCTGCCCCCCGTCACCACCCGTCCCCGGGTGCTTGGCGATCTTCTCCGCAAGCTCGATGATGCTGTGCTTGTGCGCCTCGTCGGCCGCCGTCACGTTCTTCACGACCTGCTTGGCGCCTGCGCTGGCATGGTCGTACATACCGCTGACGGCCTCGGCCGCTTCCTTGCTGATCGTCGAGCCGATCTTCTTGGCCGCGTCTTCCAGCGCCTTCGCAATCGGGTGCTGGCTCACGCGAAACTCACCGCAGACGTCGCCGTCGTGAAAGTCTTGGCATGCCCGCGAACGGCATCCGCATGCTGCTTCAACTTGTCCGCTGCGAGCAGAAGCTGCACGGGGTCGACACGAAACCCCTGCCCGACATCGCCGGCCGCACCGGGTCCGGCGCCGGCCAGAGCCTTTTTCACACCCTCGAAAACCAAGCCCTTCACCGCCTTCTCCACCTGCTTCTGAAGCGGCTCCATGGCCTTGGTGATGAGAACGGCGATGACCTCGTCCTCGGCTTCCTTGATCAGCCGGTTGACGATCTTCCGCGTCGCTGCGATCGCCGCCGCCTCGGCGACCGACGCAACGCCGAGGGTCGCAACAGAGGCGATCGTCCCACCCACAGCCTCAGCAGCGAGGATGCCGAGTTCCGTGATCACCGCGAGCTTCATCGCCACGATGGCATCAGCAGCCACATCAAGACCGGTCGCCGACGCATTACACGCAGACACGAGCTCGTGCAGATGATCCTGCGTCATCTTCGACCAGCGCTCGGCCAACTGCTTGTACGACTGCGCCTGGTAATGCTGCGCCATCTCCCGAAGGGTGGCGGTCGCCGCCGCGTGCGTATGGTCGATGTTCGTGGCGAAGCTCCGAACGTGACCTGCGTACTCCCTGACCTTGTCCTCGTTGACCTGGGGCCATGGCACGCCCAGCAAGTCCACGACCCATGCCAGTCCACCTGGCAACTCGATGGCCATCGCTTCCCCCTAACGGTGACACGCACACAGAATGATGCCACCGGCGCGCCGGGCTACGGGCGTCAGGCAGTGATCCGTCGGGGAGCGTGCGCCGGGCGGAACAGGTCGAGCATCGAGGCGGCGTTCCGCGGCCGCATCGCTTGTGGGCAACCGGCCGGCCCGGTACGGGAGTCACAGGACATCGGGTGTCCAGCGGACGTTGTCCGGGTACACGTGGGCTCCCGGCGACAGCATGCGCGTGCCGCTGTCGGCCTCGGGCCCGAGGACCCAGCCGACTCCGCTGTAGGCGGTGGGCACGCTGGTGCGGGGCACGCTGCACCGCACGGTGTCGGTGGTGAGTGTCTGGCCTGCCGGGACGGTCACGAGCTGGAAGTCCGGCGCTCCCGGGCAGATGCGGAAGTCGGGTGTCCTGGCGGTGTACTGAAGCCTGGCCTTGACCGTGGCCGACTGGCTGTCACGGTTGGTGATCTCCAGAGCGAAGGAGATCCGGTCAGCCTCGACCCGTGCGCACACCCGCCATGTGACGGAGCCCGGCCCTTGACCGGGGGAACTGCACCGACTGTCCGGCCCGAGGGTGTCCTTCTCAAGACCGGGCTGCTCGGAAGCGGCGGCAGGCCGCAGCTGGGCGGAGGTGCCCGATCCCGCGGCAGAAGGCGGCGCTGCGGCGGTGGTGTCCGTTGCCAGCGTGTCGGCGGACGCCGTTTGGGGGGCGGTGGTGAACCTCACCGCGGCCCAGGCGATCACGCCGAGCGCGACACACACGCCGATGCCGGCAACGAGGCGTGTCCGACCGCCGGCCACGACCCGCAGGCGGGAGCCCGAAACACCGGGTGGCGGCGGAACGTCGAAACGGTCGTCACCGGCACCGGCCGATGACCCAGATAGCCGGGCCGCCTCGGGTTCGGCCGACGCCTCTGCACCGGGCAGAGGAACGGCGCCATGCGCAGCCTCTTCTCCACCGGGAGGTTCGGTTGACGCCGCAGCATACGTGGCCGGCGCGAGCTCGGCCTGCAGGCGCAGCCAGCGGGCGTCCCAGTCGGCGGCGGCGGTCTCGGCCGTCGCGCGATCGAGCTTCGCACAGTGGTGGCAAGCGAGGACGAAGGCGCGGACCACCTCCCGCGACGGCGGGCTGTCTCCCCGGGTCGCATTGGAGAACGTCGTGCTCGAGTACGGCTTCTTCTCTCCGGTACGCGCCGACGCGGTCGCCACCTCGTGGTACGTCGGACTGCCGCAGCCTTCGCGCACCTGCCGAAGGCCGTATGCGAAGGCCTTCAAAGGCCCGTCCTGCGGGTCGATCGGCCGCTCCTGACGCCCTTGCCGGCTTGCCAACCAGCGCCTCCCGAGCATTTTTGATGACCCATTGATTAGTCCGCGACCAGTGTGGCGGGTCATCAAGCCACCCGCCAGCCTTCAGTCAACGAGCCGGCAGCTCCGCCCCGTCCGGGGTGTCAGGAGCGCGGGCTCGACGACCGAGAGGAGTCCCCCGATGGTGGACATCACCACGATCCGCACGAACGCCGCGCGAGGTGCCGCATCCCTGGCGGGCGCGCTGCTGCTGCTCGCCGGCGGCGCCGTCACCGCCCCCGTGGACGCGCAGGCCGCGAGCACGCTCGGGCGGGTGTGCATGTTCGAGGCGCCCAGGGGCGCGTACGGCGCCGGGCACGCCGCCTTCGCCGTCAAGGACCGCAGCGACGCCAAGCACTGGATCTACGGCTCGTTCGGGAGCACGAACGACGCCCCCATGGCCGGCTGGATCAAGGGCGGGACGTGGGAGCAGGCCCGCGGCCACTTCACCGCCGTACGCGACCAGGACCACGGCGGCGCCCGGTACTACACGCGCTACCGGTGCGTGAACACCAAGGACGGCGACCTCAAGCGCGCGCAGTCCTGGTACGGGGCGGTGAAGGGCCGAGGCTACAACGTCGTCGACAACAACTGCCTGCACATGTCGATGGCCGTCTTCAAGGGCTACAGCGAGGTCCTGCGCAACGACTCGCGGCTGCCCAGCGCGACCATCAAGACCCCCAACGGCTACTTCGAGGACATCCTGCCGGCCGCGAACTGGGAAGCCGCACACAACCTGTAGCCGCCCCCGGCCCCGGTCCGGCGACTTTGGCCGGACCGGGGCACCCCCGGCCACCCGACCCGTCCCCACAGGAAAACCTCCCCCACAGGCACGACCCCGTGCCCCGCTACCGATGTCGCCCCGTCGGCTGCCGGCGCTCGTCGGCGATCCACATGCCCGCCCAGCCCATCGGGCGCTGCCCACCTCCGGGAACGCGAAGCAGATCCGTCCGGCCCGAGGCATGCTGTTCGCGGCCCCGCAGGACGGGAGACGGGCCGGGCCAGCGGCGTCGATGGCGGTGAGGCCGCAGCGGTCCGACGTGCGTCTACTCGATGATCATGTGGAAGAAGGCCACGGCAGTGACGAAGGCGCCCCCGGCAGCCAGGAAGCCGGTTGCCGGGGCAGTGCCCGAGAGTACGGTGAGGATTCCGGTGGTGGCGGCACAGAGAACGCCGAGGAGGAAGATCACGGCGGCGCGCTGGCCGAGCAGAGGGCCCTGGCTGTTGTTCATGTCGATTCCCACAGGTCTGGGCTGGGGCGGTGCGCTGGTGCGCGGTGCCCGTGCATCAGGGGTGTAGGCGGGCGTCCCGGCGTCGCCCCTCGCGTGATGTAGGCCACATGAGAAACTTCGTGCCGGGGCGAGGGGTGATCCCGGGCCAGGACCTACAAGACATGTGGTGGGCCGTCAAAGACCGGCGCGGAACTGTCCAGGTGGAGCGGGTGTGGCAGACAAGGTTGCTGACCGTGCAGGCCGTCAACCAGCCTCGGGCGGCCCAGGCCCTCGGCCTGCCGGCACGGCCGAACGTGGCCTCAAGCTGGCCGCCCTCGAGAACGAACTGGTCCAGGCCGGCGGCGGGAGCACCCATGGACGGGAAACCCGCCTCCTCGCCGACGCGGCACTCGTGCGCCACCTGCGCCACACCGGCTTCAGCGGTGACCAGTACCAGAGGTTCATGGAGCAGCTGATGACCTACGGCTGGAACGTGATCGGCTCCTGGTGCAAGTCCGGCGAGATCTTCAGCCGGGCCCGAGCCTTCGGCAGGCCTGTACCCGAAGCGGTGATCACCTCCACGTGGGGGCAGGACGACCGCGACGAAGTCACCACCGAGACGATCGTCGCAGGAGCGAAGTTCTTCCGCAGGCACGCCCTGGTCAAAGGCATCTGGCGGCCGGAAGGCGGAGCGAGCCTGCCGACCTACTACGTGGGCGCCTGCCTTCTGACCTTCAAGACCGAATACCAGCGCTGGCACAGCCACAACCTCGCCTCCCACCGCCAGCACCTGGCTGGCGATGACGCAGAGCAGGCACTGGCGGCTCTGCCGGACCAGCGAGCCGTCGACCCCATTGACGCCGCCGTCCTGAAGGACCAGGTCACCGAAGCCCTCTCACACATCACAGACCCCAAGGTGCTCGAAGGCCTTATCCTGCGCGCATCAGGCTTCACTCAGGCTCAGGCTGCCGAGCACGTCGGCCTCAGCAACAAGGCACTCGAAAGCCGGCTCGGCCGCGCCCGCGCACGGCTGCGTCATGGCAGTCCGTCGGAATCCGTCAACAATTAAGGGGGGACGATGACCAACCGGAACGATCTGACGCCGGCAGGACACGCTGCCGATGAGGCCCTCCCCGACCCGATCCTCGGGTTCGACGAACTCCTGGCCGCCTCCAGCCTGGGCACACCACACGTGACGGCCATGATGGCACCCCTGCCCGAGGCCGTCGGTGCGCGCATCACCCGCTACCTCAAGGCCGACACCTCTGACGACAGCATCGAGTGCGACACCGGCCAGGTACGGCCCGACCCGACACCACAACAGACCACCATCGGATGCCCGCAGGACACCGATGACGAGGCACTTACGGCGCGGGAACGCGGAATCACGCTCTGGACCCGCACCTACGAAACCTCACCGAAGCCGTCGACCCTGCTGATCTACCACGGTGCAAGCTCGGGCAAGTCCGCAGTGATCGCCGCGCTCGCGGCCCTTCGATACCGTGAGCACGGACACACGCACTCCAAGCCTCGGACAATCGTGCACCAGCTCCTTGAAGAAGCAGGAGCCGGCTGCGCGAACTCGGGAAGTCTCCTGACGTCGTACGCCCTGCGCCTGCGACTCGCACGCGCCCTCGCGCCGGGTGAGCACCAGGGACAGACCTCCCCAGGGGAACTGCACACAGCGGCGGTTGCCAAGCACTCGGAAGCCGGCAGGACCGACAGCCTCTTGCAGGCCCTGAGCGACGTCCTGCGATGCACCGACGAAGATGCTGCGCCCACGGCCCTCGAAGAGTTCTGCCGCTCCGTCATCAAGGAACGAATCGAACGGCTCGCTGCTGCCCGGTCCTCCGCAGATGGGTTCTCCCCGATCGTCCGCGCCTTCCTGGCCTTGCGACGTGTGGAAGGCCGAGTCCCTCCGCCCGCTGCCCTCGAGACGTACGAGAAGACCTTCCACCTGTGGAGGCACATGTCAGCGGATGCAGCCGATGACAGGCAGCACCCGCAGGGACGGCAGAGCGACCTCGTCTTCCAGAACGCCTCGACCGTTTCCGTCGGCCGGGCCTTCACCGGCCACGACGAACCGCACGCGACGGCATCCCCGTGGCACGGGCGATCCCGATGGCCGGACCTCGCGAGGCAGGAGCCACTTCTTCCCGCACTGCGCACCGTGCACGGACCAGTGCGTATCTCGCGTGCCCGCGACGGACTTTGGGCGCCCATTGGGCTGTCCTCGGATTCTCCCTGCGACCTCCTTTCCCAAGACGTTTTCGATACCGGTCCCGGTAGCACGCTGATGCTGTTCACCGACGGAATCATCGAACGGGGCGGCCGGCCGACCAGGACGGACATGCAGCTTCTGCTTGATGAACTGTGCCGCTCGTGGGGCTACCTGCCCGGACCTGCCCCTCTGGGGGCCGACAACGGGTATCCACAACCGTCCGGTTCTTCGCGCAGGCCTGTTCGGGTAGCGAGGTCGGAGCGTCGCCGTGCCAGCTCCGCCAAACCCAAGTCGCGCAGCGACAACCTTCCCAATGCAATGCCGAAGAATCAGCGCCTTCGCTTTGCCACCGAGACAACCGACACCGGCACTACTCTCCGAGCCCAGGCCCACATGCAGCTGCTCGCCCCCGACGAGCAGCACATCGACGTGCCCACCGAGCTCGTCTACCGCTCCCGCGACCCGTACGCCGTCGAGATTTCCTTCAGGCCCGCCGGATTGCCATCAGTCACGTGGACCATCGCCCGTGACCTCATCGCCGACGGCCTCACGGGCCCAGCCGGCACCGGCGATGTTCGGATCTGGAGCGACCCGTACGAGCGATTCGCCTCCAAGGACGGTCGCAGGGCGCACCTGAGTCTGGACTCACCCCAAGGCCACGCCGACCTCACGATGCCGTGGAGCGACCTCGAGGAGTTCGTCACCGCCACACGCAAGATCGTGCCGCCAGGTCGGGAACACATCCACGCCGCCACCGCGTTCGACGAATTCGCCGCGATCATCCACACCAGTACCCCGACACCGGCATCGCGGCCTGCCAGCCGACCGTAGGCGTGAACACGGGTCACCTGCCGACAGGGTTCTCGACAGGCGCAAGGCTTGCCCAGGCCGCCGCAGTTCCGCCCGCTGCCTCCAAGGGGAAAGGGGAAAAACGGCACGGGGCGACGTGGTGCTGTCGCATCGGCCGGGAGGGACCTTGGAGTCCATCTCGTGGCTGCGCCGGAACGAGAAGGCGATCCGGCCCGAGTTCCATACCAGCGCGATGGCGAGCCTCCTGCAAGAGCCGGGAGAACGACGCCGACGAGTCGCAGTTCGACAGGACCAGCCCGCTGTCAGAGATCGCAGCATGCCAGCGGGGCCGCAGGCTTCGCCTCACTGTTCGGTACCTTCCCGGAAGACGCCCACGGTCTTCGCGTGACCCGTCCCAGGCCGTGATCGTTTCCAGGGCGGCCGACCACCGTCATCTCGGAGAACCCGCATGCGCCTGCGCCCTGCCATCACGGCTCTTGCCGTCACCGCTCTACTCGGCATCACAGCTGCTCCCGCTCACGCTGCACCACAACACCGCGTAGCCGGCGAAACGGTCACCACCACCCTCTACAACGCGATCGACATCCTCCCGATCGCGCAGGAGGACCGCACCGGATACGTGCGTACCAAGTTCAAGATCTGGGTGGACGAGGACGGGAACGGCTGCGACACCCGCAAGGAGGTCCTCATCGCCCAGGCTGTCGAGAAGCCCACCATCGGCCCCAACTGCGTGCTGACCGGGGGAGTCTGGCTCTCGCCCTATGACAACCTCCTCCTCAACGATGCCAAGCTCCTCGACATCGACCACGTCGTACCCCTCGCCGAAGCCTGGGACAGCGGGGCCTCGAACTGGAGTCCGAAGGAGCGAGAGCGGTACGGCAACGACCTTCGCGACCCCCGGGCGCTGCTCGCCGTCTCCGCCAAGACGAACCGCTCGAAATCCGACAAGGACCCTGCGGACTGGATGCCCCCGGTAGGGGACTTTGCGTGCACATATGTCAGCGACTGGGTTGTCGTGAAGACCCGCTGGGGTTTGAGCATTGATCAACGGGAAGCTGACGCGCTGCACCGGATCGCTGCCGGCTGCGAGGACACCAAGCTTCAGGTCGTACTTGCCCGATGAGCCGGTAGGGAGTCACCCCGTCAATGCGGGAAGTCAGGGCTCCGGTGGGCAGAACCAGGGCCCTGCCCACCGGAGCCTTACTTGACCGTGTGGTGATCAGAGGCTGCTGGTGATCATGGTTCCGGTGTGGTTTCCGGGGATGGAGGTGAGGTTGAGGGTCTCGGGGGCGGCCCAGGTGCCGTCGGCGTGGCGGGCGGTGAGCAGGACCTTGTTGTCGGTGGTGGCAATGGCGAACTGGGCGTCGGTGTCGAAGGGAGCGGCGCTGATGCTGGTGCCGATGACGTTCCCGATGACGCCGCCAAGGGAGGCGACGGGCTGCCAGCTTCCGTTGGCCCAGCGCAGGGTGTGGTACTGGCCGTCGCTGGCGATGAAGGCGAGATTGAGATCGAGACTCTGGCGGGAGATGGCCACGGCGGTCACGGGCGCGGTGGCCCCGGCGGCGTCGGCGACCGAGCCCCACGCACCCCAGCTACCCGCGGCGTTGCGCAGAGTGTGGTAGATCTTCCCACCCGACACGGCGGCGATGTGCAGGTCACCGCCGGCGGCCCCGGCGGCCGAGATGGACGTGATGCCCTTCAGCGGGCCGGCAGCATCGGTCACCACACCGAACCCACTCCATTGCCCGGCACCGTTACGGACGGTGTGGAAGAGGAAGTCGTCGGCGACCACGACCACGTGCAGGTTGTCACCGATCGGGGAGATGGAGACCTGCGTGATGTTACCGAGGTCGTTGAGCGCGATGTTGAGATCGACGAAGCGCTGCGCCCAGGTGCCGTCCAGGTTGCGGATCGCGTAGTGCAGGTGCCCGTCGCCGCCAAGCGCGATGATGTGGGTGGACGTGTTGATCCCGGCGGTGGCGACGGCACGCACGCCGCCGATGTTGCCGGCCGCGGCCTGGACGTCCTCGTACGGCGTCCAGGACCCGTCGTACAGGCGGGTCGCGAAGTACAGGTTGTCGTCGCTGCGGACCAGGGCCTGGGTCTTCCAGCCCAGGGCCTTCGCTCGGGTTTGCTGGACCCAGCTCGCGATGTTGTCGACGCGGGAGTTGAAGGCGTCGGTGCGGGTCTCGGCCACCGGGGCTCCCAGGCAGCCGCCCTGCCAGGAACGGGAGGAGACGGCGACGAGTTCGGACTTGCCGTTGACCTCACGGATCACGGGAGCGCCGGCGTCGCCTTGGCAGATTGGTGCCTGGCCAGCGGCGGGGGTGGTGTCGACGCCGGTGGTGGTGATGACGCCAGCGATGTGAGTGGTGGTGTGGAGCTTGGTGGGCACCCAGTCCGTGACGGTGCGGCCGAAGCCGGGAGCGCGCAGGCTCTCGCCAGCAGTGGGCGCAGCAGTGGAGAGAACAGCGGGATTAATGCCGTCGACGGGGGTGGCGAGGCGGGCCATCACCAGGTCGCGGTCCTGGTGGGGGACGAGTTCAACGACGTCGATGACGGCGCCGGCGGTGGTGTTGGTGAGATCAGTGCGCCCGATGGTGGCAGTGGTCTTGTCCTTGGGGGCGCCGGCGGTGACGGTGGACAGGTTGTCGGGGGTGTCGGTGAAGCAGCTGGCTGCGGTCAGCAGCCAGTTGCGGTCGACGAGGGTGGCGGTGCAGGCGCGCTTGCCGTTGCCGATGTTCAGCTTGGCGGCGAAGGCGAGTTTGGGGTCGGTGGGTTGTGGGGCGGGCAGGGCAGTGCTGCTGCCGGTGACGCGCAGTTCGAGGACGACTGCGGGGGCGTTGGGGTCGATCGACTGGCCGATGCCCTTGGAGGTGTTGGCGGCGACGTCGACGGTCTCGACGGGCTGCTGGTTGGTGGACAGGCTGGCCCTGATCGAGCGGTCGTAGGTGTGTATGCGGTAGGCGTCCGGGATGGACAGGGCCAGGTAGCCGCTGGCGCCGGGGGCCTTGAAGCAGACGACGTCGCCATCGGTCTTGTCCGGGGTGATGGCGCCGAGCTTGATCTGATAGTTGCCGTCGGCGCAGTCGGTCAGGGTGATGCCGCCGTCGCCGCGGGTGAGGGTGATACCGCGCTCGGCGAGGACCCGCTGGGCGTCGGGGTAGGAGAAGGTCTCTACCGTAGCGGGGGCCGCCGCGGGGGCTGGCGTGGTGTCGGCGGAGGCGGTCGGTGCCACGGTCCAGCCGGTCACGCCGGCGAGAACGAGGGCAGCCGCGGCCGCGAATAGGCCGCGCGCGTGTGCACGGGACGTCATGGGGGTTTCCTTCGGTTTGGTCCGGATCGGTCGGTTGCCGTCCCTCTCACCAGAGGGTGCGGGAAGCCTCTCATAAGCACTCTTGAATGACTGGCAGCTGACGCATAGTAATGTACGATCTCTGCGTCGTCGAACAGGTATTTACGTAGACATACCAGTCCTTTGACCATAGCTTTTATGACGTTCTGTCCGCTTTGGCGGTACTGGTCAGCGGTTCCCTGGATCAGGGAGGCCGCCCTTTGTTATTCACTTTTCCGATAACCGGAAGGGGTTGTCGTGCTTTTTCGAATAGGCAAATCCAGGGCCGGGGGGAGGTGGTCCGGCATTCGGTTGTTCGGCCGCTCCGTGCTGCCCGTTGCCCTGCTGGCGTCTATGGTCACCGCGACGCCGGTGGCGGCGGATGCGACACAGCCGCCGACCGGACCTCAGCTGACCGACCGGGGACGGGTCCTGCAGGAATGGAAGGACGGCGGACCGTCCGTCAAAGCGGCCGCCGAGATCGCCCTGATCGGCGGAGACGACCAGGTACGGCTGTTCCTCGGCACGGCCACCGACCCGGGCGGTGAGCTCGCCCGTGCCGGATTCAAGGACAGCCGCCAGGCCGCACTGCAGATCCTCACCGAGGCGGGTCCGCAGCTTCGCGCCGCGGCCCAGAGCGCTCTCGCTGGCAACGACCAGAACGTCGAGACGTTCGTTAAGGAGGGCTGGAAGGTCCCGCTCGAGCAGGACCAGCGACTTCTGGTTTCCCAGATCGCCGAGACCGCCGGCCCCCGCACGAAAGCCGCAGCCATCGCTCTGACCGGCAGGCCGGTCGCCGAGATCCGGGCCTTCCTCAACGAGGAGCAGTACGTCCTCGGCGAGAGCGACGACCGTCTGCGGGTCTCCCAGATCGCTGAGAGCGGCGGCCCCGCCACCCGCCAGGCTGCGCTGCTTGCCTACGAAGGCAACCTGGACGACGTCCGCGACTTCCTGCAGGTCGGTCAGCACATCACCCGTGCCCGCGACCAGGAGCACGCCTCCGTCGAGGAACTGGTGAAGCAGGCCGAGGCCGCAGGCGACCAGGCGGTGCGCGAGAAGGACGCCGCCGTCGACGCCTCCCAGCGGGCCGTGGCCGCCGCCGCACTGGCTAAGGAAGCCGCCGACAAGGCCGCCGAGGAGACGCGACTCGCGCAGGGCGACGCCGCGCGAGCCGCGGCCGCGGCAGACCGCGCCGCCGAGGCCGGCAAACGCGCCGGCGAGGCCGCCAAGGCCGCCACCGCCGCCGCGGTGAGGGCCAACAACTCAGCCAAGGTCGCCTCCGCCGCCGCCTCTCAGGCCGCGGCCGCCGCGATCGGCGCCGCCCAGGCGACCACCCGCGCGCTGAACTCCGCCGCGGCGGCGAAGGTCGACGAGGACGCCGCCAAGGGCGCCGAGAACGCGGCCATGCTCGCCGGCTACGCGGCCAAGGCTGCCGACCGGGCCAGCAAGGCCGCCATCCAGGCCGCGTTCGCCGCCGAGGCAGCCGCCTCCGCGAAGGCCAACGTCGATGCCACCGCCGCTGCGGCCGACCAGGCCGGAGCATACGCCGACCAGGCCGGGGCATCCTCCGGCAGGGCCAAGCAGGCCGCTGCCTCCGCTCGCCGCGACGCCACCGAGGCCGCTCGCTCCGCCACCGCCGCCGCCGCACTCGCCCGCCAGTCGGCTGCCTACGCCGACCAGGCCCGCCAGGCCGCCGAGTCAGCCTCTACCCGCGCCGCGCGCGCCGCCGAATCGGCCCGCAACTCCGCGGCCAACGCTGGCGAGGCCGCCAACGCCGCCCAGCAGGCCGACGCCCACGCCAAGAGCGCCCGCCAGGCCGCTGACGCGGCCACGAACGCCGTCTCCACGGCTGGCCAGATCCACCAGGCCGCCCTCGCCAGCGAGGCCGAGGAGCGCACCGCCCGACTGAACGCCGGCCTCGCCCGCGCTCAGGACCTCGACGTCGCCTACAAGCAGAGCCAGCGCGCCGCCGACAACGCCAAGGCCGAGGCCCTTCGTCTGGACCAGGAGTCCGCGCGCCTGGCGCAACAGGTTTCACAGCCCGGCACCGACCCGCTCACGGTCGTCTCCGCCGGGCGCAAGATGGCTCTCACCGCATTGAAGGTGCGCGGCCCCTGGAGTAAAGCCGCCGCCGAGTACGCGCTCACCGGCAACGACGAGGCCGTTGTTGACTACGTCACGACTGGCTGGAAGACCGCCACCGAGCAGGACGACCGCACCCAGGCCCGCTACATCGCGCAGGACAGCCCCTACGAGAGCGTGCGCACCGCCGCCACCGCCGCTCTGGCCGGCGACGGTGCCCAGGTCGCCGCGTTCCTGGCCATTGGGCAGCACCAGGCAGCGTTCAGCCAGTACCGGCTAAGGGTCTCGCAGCTCGCTGAGAGCGGCGGAACCAAGGTCAAACAGGCCGCCTTCGCCGCCATGGAAACCAATACCGTCGAATCCCTCACCGACTTCCTCAACCAGGGCCAGTACACGGCCAGAGAGAGCGACGACAGGCTCACCGTCTCACAGCTGATAGAGGCCGACGGCGAGGAACTCAAGATCGCCGCCCGCATGGCCGACGCGAGCCCGCTGCCCGCCATCACCGACTTTCTCCAGACCGGTCAGTACCGGGCGCGGGCCAAGGACGAACTCACCCGCACCCACGTCACGTCCATCGAGAATGCCATCGCCGGCGCCAGCCAGGTCGCCGCCCTTGCCCAGCAGAGCGCCTCCACCGCGGAGGCGGCCGCCGCCACCGCTGCCGGAGCCAACGACCAGGCCCAGAGCTACGCGCAGCAGGCCGCCGCCTCCGCCCAGCAGGCCGCCTCGTATGCACAACAGGCCAAGTCCTCCGCAGACCGCGCGCAGACCTCGGCCAACCAGGCTGCCCAATCGGCCAAGACCGCACGGGCCGCCCAAGCCCGCGCGGAGCAGAGCGCCCGCTCCGCCCAGTTGTCCTCGATTTCGGCGCAGGCCAGCGCCAATGCGGCCCGCACCTCCGCGAACACCGCTTACGCCGCCGTGGCCGAAGCCCGTAAGTCCGCCGAGAACGCCGGACAGAGCCGCGACGCAGCCCGCGCCACCGCCGAGAACGCCCTCAAGGAGGCTGCCTACGCAGCACAGCAGGAGCAGGCGCAGCGGGACAACCAGCAGCAGGCGATGCTGAACTTCCTCATCAACATGCCCCAGGACGGCGGAACCGCGGACGGCGGCAGCTGGTACGACACCTTCTCCTCCGTCGGCCACAATGCCCTCGACGTGGCGGGCATGTTCCCCATCGTTGGTGACGTCCTCGCCGACGGCACCAACTGTGTCTGGACTGCCGCCGAGTACTTCGGCGGCTACAAAAACGCGGACGGCTTCAACACCGTCCTGACCTGCGTCAACATGATCCCCGGCGTCGGCTACATCAGCCTTGGCATCAAATGGGGTAAGAAGCTCGACGGAGTCGCCGGGGACCTCGCGGACTGGGCCCAGAGCAAGTGGCCCTGGGCCAAGAAGCCCAAGACGAAGCCGGGCCTGCCCTCGTGCCTCAACAGCTTCCCCGCCGGCACCCGAGTCCTCATGGCAGACGGCACCGCCCGCCCCATTGAGGCCATCCGGCCAGGCGACCAGGTCTCATCAGCCGACCCAACCACCGGTGAATCCGGACCGCGCACGGTAGCGGACACGATCTACACCCCAGACGACGGCAGCTACACCGAACTGACCGTCACCGCGGCCGACGGCACCAAGGCATCCGTTACCGCCACCGACCACCACCCCTTCTGGCTGCAGAACACCGGCCAGTGGACCGACGCCGCTGACATCAAGCCCGGCGACACCCTGCGCACCGACACCGGCGCCTCTGCACAGGTCGCCTCCCTGCGGCACTGGACCGCGCTTGCCCCTGCCTACAACCTGGCCGTCGCCGACCTGCACACCTTCCACGTGCTCGCCGGCGACACACCACTGCTCACCCACAACTGCCTCGACCCCAAGACCCTCTTCGACGAACTGCCCGCATGGGTCAAGGGTGACAAAACCATGGGGCAGGCGTTCTACATCGGCAAGAACGGCATCGAGAAGCTTTCGACCAGCCTGGAAAGCGGCTACACCAAATGGTCGCCGGAAATCAGCGCCTATTTGGCCAAGAAGTTCGGAAAACCTGCGGGTACGTCGTTCGACACCTCTGCGCACGTTGAGACTGGGCTCGCATGGATGATGCGGAATGCCATGAAGAACGGCGCGCAGAAACTGAACCTGAACGTCGTCATCAATAACACGGAAGGAATCTGCAAGGGTATGACCAACTGTGTCGAATCCGTACAGCACATCCTTCCTGACGGAAGTACTCTCAGGGTTTGGATGAAGGATACGGCAACCGGTAGGATGACCTCCCGACTGATCGAAGGAAAGGGTTCCCTGGAGGACTAAAATGATTCTTACCGTCCTAATTGGCGATGAGCAATTCTACGGGGAAAGTGAAGGTGATGCGGAACAGTTGATTACCAGGGTGCTGGAGGGCCTGGAATTCGGCGACAGTGCATGGCTCTCAATCGATGACCAGCGCCGCGAAGAGGGTAGCTATGCAAGCAACACCCTCAAGATTTCAATGAATCCGTCAACTGGATACGGAGGGGTGATCTGGCAGGCCGGCACGAACTATCCAAAGCAGGGCGGAATATACTCCTACACCTGGATCTCTGACAACCCAAATCCTCCCGAAGTCGATCCGAGGATCCTGTCCGATCCCCACCATCCCGTGTTCATGGAGCCGGCAAGCGCGCTCCCCCTCTCCGAGCTTAGAAAGGTTCTCGAAGAGTTCTACCGGACAGGGACCGGCGACAGGCCCACCTGCATCAAATGGGTCAGGGGACATATGAACGGCGAACGTGAGGTCCTGGGACCCGGAGTAGAACCGGCACCGCTTTCTACCACCGACTGGGACTCCCTAGCGGGCGAGCTCATGAACCTTTCGTCTGACGAGGGAGAAAACCGCTCGGGATGAATCCCGGACAGCCAGAATGCGAGTGGGCGGGGCAGGGCCGACATTGGCCCTGTCCCGCCCTCCTTTTTCCCGGCGTCCGCATCGCCCAGCACAAGGGGGATTTCCCCTTGAAAGCGGACATCTGCTCTCTGGCGGTCGCCTCCCGAGTTGGCAGGGAACCCCAGCGCCTGAACCGTGCGGACTTCGAAGTCGGGGGCGGCGGACGGTCAATGTCAGTCACAACCAATCAAAACCCTTCTAGCGAGACTGGTTGTCGGCGCTGTCGAGTAGGGTCGCGCGGTGATCATTGACCGGCACGCTCGTGTCGTGCCTCCTCGCCCCAGCTCCAAGGCGATCTCGCGCGCCATGGGCAGACTGATCGGCAAGGCTGGCCGGGATGACCAGCTCCGAGCGCTCATCTGGATTGGCCAATGTCGGATCGCCCAGCGCGTGGTGGACGGATGGGAAGGTCATGTCGTCCAGCTCCGGCGGGAACTGGAGGCATCGAGGGAGCGCAGTAGCCAGCGGGGCTTCCGTTGGGAGAGCATGTTTGACTCGGTCAAGGGCTTCCAGATGCGCCAGTGTGAGGAGGCGGCCGACGACCTGACTGGGCGACTTGAGGCCGAACTGGGGGAGGCGGAGGAGGCAATGGTGGAGTCCCAGCAGTCCATGAAGAACATCAACTCGGCGCTGGACCGACTCGCGCCGCTCGAGCACCAGCTTCGTGAAGCCCGTGAACGCATGGCCGACCTGCTGCGCGAGGACCGTGAGCGGCTTCACCTTCTCGCTCTACGAGAAGAGCACTTCCGGCGCCAGAGGACCGACAGGACCGTGCGAACCCTCGCAGTACTCGACGCCCTGGCACCCAAGGACCTGGCGGCACTCGTACAGGACCTCCTGAGGGAAGAGGGGTGGGCCCCGCTCTGCACGCGGATGGCCAGGACCGTTGTTATCACCGCTCGACAACCAGCCGGGCACACCATCGCGATCTGCCTCCCACTCGGAGCCCGACATGAGAAGAAGCCGCACCTCAACGTGGCCGACGTCCAGGATGCACGGCGTGCGGCTGCGGAAACTGGGACTGACAGCGTCGTCGTGATGGGGACTGGTACGGCCACAGGGCCAGCACGCCGCTACGCCGACTCCCGCCGGATCGCCCTGATGGACCGGGACAGGTTCGAGCAATGGGCCATCCTGCGCTGCCCCCTCGATCTCGGACCCTTGCACGCCACGGACGAGGCGGTGAAGTGATGCACATCAACTGGAAGACCGACGTCGCGATGCCGACGCTGGAAGAGCCGGCCTACCGTGCGGAGCTGGACGATTGGGTCCGCTCCGCCACCGACGACGACCTGCTGGCAGTACTGCTCTACGAGACCGAGGGAGAGGTCCTCGGGGATGTTTACGAGAGCGCGTACCAGTTCTGGCGCGAGGTGGGGTCGGCGCTCGATGACGCGAAGCGACTTCGGCCAGCTGACCAGTGTCTGCCCGTCCGATCGGACTACCTACGTGCGTGCGCCCGCCTTCTGGAGCGACTGGAAGAGGAAGCGGACCGAGCCGACAAGCGCGCGGACGCGGCGGCTGCCACGGTCATCCGGCACTTCGGCGAGGCAGGAACGGTCGACCCCTCGGAACGCTACCGCCGGGAGCTGCCGTCGCCCGCCTCACTGGAGGAAGCCGGACGCTGGGAGAGCGACTTGCAAGCGGCCCGGCGAAGGTTGCGGGCAGTGGTGCGTGAGCATTCCTACGCGATGCACGCGATCGCCTTGCGCGAGCTTGAATACGAGGCGTTCGTCTGCACTGCTGGGAGCCTGCGGCTGTCCGCCATTGATGCGATGACCCCTGTTGAGTTTTTCGGGGTGGTTGGGGACCACGTTTTCGGTGGGTTCGGGCACCAGCGGTTTTCCGGTGAGTTCGGGCTCCACCTCGTGTGATGGT
>NZ_JBICYZ010000092.1:0-35102 GCF_043201465.1 Kitasatospora sp. NPDC048298 | reverse complement strand
AAAGCTACCTCGCCGGCCTTCACCTCCGCGGCGCGATGATTTGGATCAAGGACCTCACCAGGGCCCATTGATCACGACCAAATACATGCCCTAGGCCTGGGCTCTGATAGCGACCACCACGGCGGCGATGCTCGCGCCGAGGAGGGGGACGAGGACACCGAGGGCCGTCGTGCTGTCCAGGCTGTGGAAGACCAGGCGGGCGCCAGCGACTGCCAGGAGCGTTGTGTACCCCGCCGTCACGACGGTCGAGGCCAGTGCACTTTGTGATCCCCGCCGCAGCCGGCGGGCTGCGTGGCCCCAGGCACAGGCGGCTGCAGCGGCCACGGCGAGGATCATGAAGGCGCTGATCCCTGCGACGAGATGGTTGAACTGGTCCGTCTCCTCCTCGGCGGCGCCCCACTGTTCCCTGGGCGGCAGTCTGTCGCCGGGGGAGGGCCGCATGACCACGGCGTAGAGGGCGGCGGTGACCCAGAGCACCGCGCTGGCCAGAGCGAGCCGGGCAGGGGATGCGTACTTCCGAAGCATGACGGCCTCCTCGGTCCGGGGGCGGTGAGTACGAGGAGAGCCTCCTGGACACTGCCGGTTCGCCGCATGAGTACGGGTACTTACTCCGGCAGCCGGTCAGCGCCCAGGCCGTCAGGAAGATGGCCAAAGTGTCGGCCGTCTCCGCAGCCGGTGTGACGGGGCACGGCCGGCGGGTTCGCCCGGCAATCGGGCACCGGGCCCGATGTGCGACAGATCCCCCCAAGCCCGCCGCCGCCAGCGCGTACCGCCTGGCTGCGCCCGCGCGCCCTTGACGGACTGTCAGCGGAGCGGAACGGTGGTGAGGCGCAAGGATCCGCAACCGGCTTGGCAGGAGGAGCGGTCATGGCACTACGGTTCAGGGGCATCGATCCGGACACGCCTAATGGTGGGTCTCCGACCGTGTGGTTGGAGGACGAGAAGGCGGAGATCGTCGTCCAGGGCTGGCTTCCCGACATGGAGATGTACCGCGTGATCAGCGAGACCGAGTGGGTGGAGGGTCACGCCATCGGCGTCCCGGACCACGAGGGCGTCGTGCGGATCCCGGTCCGGATGATCCCGTTTCTGCGAAAGGTATGCGATGAAGCCGAGCGTGCCGGACTTTGGCGCCCTGCTGAGGAGTGCTGAGCGTTCCGCCTGTCACTTGGAGATGCGCGACTCCTACATGGACGACCCCGTCTTCGCCGACTGGCGTGCCGGCCTTCCGGTGGACCGGCCCGAGGCGTACGACCTGCCGGAGGAGTACACCGCCTGGGCGGCCCTGGTGCGGGAGACAGTCGGGCGCGGAGTGGTGATGCGCCGCGCTCGGATTGTCTCGGAGCCGGTCACCGCCTACATCCGGTGGGAGCACGCGATCACCGCGCGTCACAACATCGCGCTCGGCGAACAGGTTCGCTGGCTGCCCCGCTCCAAAGCCTCCGACCTCGCGCTGCCGGGCAACGACCTGTGGCTGGTCGACGACCGCCTGGTCCTCTTCCACTGGTTCACCGGTGACGGCGAGTGGGCCGGCCACGAGACCACCGAGGACCCCGCCGTCGTGAAGATGGTGACCTGCGCGTTCGAGGCAGTCTGGGACCGGGCCGTCCCGCACGCGCAGTACGCCGTCTGACCACCCACCCACCACCCGCCGGGCAGCCAGCACCATGTCGTCGTCCCCGTCGTCCAGCGTCATCGAGGCACGCAAGGCGCTCGCCAACCGCCTGGTCGGCCTGCGCAAGGACGCAGGCCTGACCGGCGACGAGTTGTCTGCCCGCTGCGGGTGGCACCCGGCGAAAACCTCCCGGATCCAGAGCGGCAAGTCCGCCCCCTCCGAGGACGACCTGCGCGCCTGGTGCACCGCCTGCGGCGCCGGCGACCAGGTCCCCGACCTCATCGCCGCCGCCCGCGCGGTCGACTCCATGTACACCGAGTGGCGCCGCATGGAGCGCACCGGCCTGCGCGCCGCCCAGGAATCCGTCGCTGCCCTCTACCGCCGCACCGGCCACTTCCGCGTCTACGCCAGCCGCGTCATGCCTGGCATGGTCCAGACCCCCGAATACACCACCGCCGTCCTGCGCTCGATCCAGCGCGCCCGCGTCGAGGTCGACGACGTCACCGACGCCGTCGAAGCCCGCCTGGAACGCCAGCGGATGCTGTTCTCCGGCCGCCACCGCTTCGGCCTGCTCATCGAGGAGTGGGTGCTGCGCGCCGCGGTGTGCGACCCCGAGACGATGGCGGCCCAGCTCGGCCACCTGCTCGCCGTCTCGGCCAGCCCGTTCGTCAGCGTCGGCGTCATCCCGACCGGGCCCAACCGTCCGCACCTGCCGGTCGAGGACTTCTACATGTTCGACGAGGCCGAGGTGGCCGTCGAGCTGACCTCCGGCTACCTGCGAATCACCCAGCCGCGCGAGATCGCCGACTACGTCCGCACCTTCACCGACCTGGCGTCCATGGCCGTCCAAGGGGCCGAGGCCCGTCAGCTGATCACGGCAGCGATAGCCACTCTCGGGTGACTTCGCGCAAGAAGGCGCAACCTCGTTGAGGGCCCGGCCGCACACCCCCTACCGTCGATCCGTCGCCCGCCGTGATGGACCGGACACCCGGCCCCGGCGGGCGAGCCGGGGCCGCTGCCCCCGCCTGCCCCCCGTCGGGTGGGCGCAGTGGTCACCGTCGACGAGAGAGCGGAGAACCGCCATGGCCGCGCACCGCATGCACCGCCCACCGGCCACGCCCGAGCAGCGGTGCAACCGGCGGGCACGAGGTGCCCGGTGACCGCAGCTGTCGAGATCCCGACACGGCCCGAGGCCGCCGGCTCCGCGAGAGCGCTGCTGCCCTACGAGCCGCAGTCCGCTTCGGCGGCCCGGCGCCTGGTGCGCGCCACGCTGCGCGCCTGGGAGCTGGACGACCTGGTCGAGGCCGGCGAACTCATCGTCAGCGAGCTGGCGGGCAACGCGGCGAAGACCGGCTGCCGACGCCGGATGACGGTCACCGTCGAGCGGATCACCTCCCGGTGCGTTCGGATCAGCGTCCGCGACGGCTCCCGCATCTTGCCCTGCCTGATCGACGCGGGCACCGCGGCTGAGTCGGGCCGCGGCCTGGCCCTGGTCCATCACCTGACCGCCGGCCACTGGGGGGCGGAGTTGGAGCCGTTCGGCAAGACCGTCCATGCGGACCTGCGCACCCGCCCGACGTAGCCCCGCCACTGCCCTGGTGCGCCGGGGCGGCCATCTACTCCTCCCGGCCTCGGGCGCGTCCTGCGGGCTCCTTGCCGCGGGCAGCCCTCTCGGCCTTGGCAGGAGCGGTGCTGGTGCTCTTCACGGCGCCGCTGGTCTTCGGATGCTGCTCCTGGGCGACGGCGAGGGCGCGCTCGAGGACGCCCGTGAGGTCCATGACGGTGCCGCCAGGTGGCAGGACGCGGGACTCGGGGGCGTGCGGGGGCTCAAGGTCGGCGATTCGGGCTTCGACGACCTGCTCCAGGGCGTGGGCGTACTCGTCGTGCTCGGTTCTCCCGCAACGTCCCCCGCTGGGACGCCACACGACGAGAGCTCATCAGGTCCATGGCCGCCGGCGGCCTCACCCCGACAGAGATCTGGGCCCGGATGATGGACGAGCACGACACCCCGCTCACCTACAGCGGCCTCAACGCCTTCCTCACTCAGGAGCGATCCGCCTCTTGATCAACGGTCGCTACTGACGGTTCGCCAGGCTTTGAAGCCACAGCCATCCGGGCGGAAGCCCGCACTCATAGGCAGCACGACCTCGCCCGATGCGCTCGCGTGCGCCTCAAAGGCCTTTCAGGACGCGATCGAGTGCCGACCGGCCCGCGGGCCCCCACTCCGGCTTGCCGCCGGGCAGACCACGGTCCCCGTTCTGGCCCATCAGCATCAGGAACAGGCTCTTCATCACCGCCAGCCCGCGCGCCCGCCGCACCGTCCCCTCGTCCGGCCGCACGTAGCTGTCGAAAAAGCGGGCGGCGCCGCCCGCGGGGAGCAGCAGCCAGGCGGCTGCGAGGTCCCAGGCGGGATCGCCGGCGAAGAGGGCGCCGAAGTCGACGACGCCCGCGAGAGTGCCGTCGGCGACGACGACGTTCGCGGGGTGCAGGTCCCCGTGCACCCACACCGGCGGGCCCTTCCACTCCGAGGCCGCGACGGCGTCGTCCCACACGGCCCGGATTTTCTCCTCGGAGAAGGGGTCGAGGTCGACGGCATGGAGGAAGTGTTCGAAGCCGGGGGTGCAGTCCTTGGGGTGGGCGCCGAAGTCCGAGGCCGGGGGTGCCTCGCTGGGCGCCTCGACGTGCAGGGCGGTGAGGAAGGCCGCCAGGGAGTCAGCCGCGTGGTCGGTTCGGGTGATGGCACTGTGGTCCAGCGGCGTGCCGTCGACCCAGGTCATGACGGTCCAGATCTTGGGGAAGCGCTCGGACGGAGCACCGTCGCGTACCGGGGTCGGGATCGGAAGCGGCAGGCGCGGAGCCAGCAGCGGCAGCCAGCGACGTTCCTTGATCTGAGGCTCGGGGGAGGTATCCATTCGCTGCATCCGGACGGTCAACACGTCCCCGAGGCGCCACATCTGGTTGCCCCAGCCGCCCGCCACCTCACGGATGGGCAGGTCGGCCAGGTCCGGGTGCTGTTCCCGCAGCAGGGCGCGGACCAGACCGCCGGTGATCTCGATCTCGGATTCGATCATGCCCAGTCACAGTAGTCGAGGCAGGCTGCGCCGACCCTGGCCCTCGGCAGATCCAGCAACCCTGCTGGATCTCCCGGCCACCGTCCCACTCCCCGCGGCGCCCGCGAATGCCAGCCGGATGGTGCCGCCACGTCGCTCAGCCCGACAGCCGAACCTGGGACCACGCCCCGAACCACTGCTCGGCATCGAACTCCTCGAACCGCGCCGCCTCGGCGAACCCCAGCTCCTCCCTCAGGCGCATCGCGCTGCCATTCGCGCCCGGTCAAGATCGTTTGGCAATCAATCAAGATCATCTGATACAGGACGGCCTCCTCCCGCCTTTGCACCGGCAATCGAGGCCGTCAGAGGCGATGAGTACTATGTGAGGTCATTGATGAGATCTTTGTGCGATTAGAAATGTTGCTAGCAAGGAGATGTTTTGTGCTACCTTCTGGGATAGGAGGTATGTGATGTCTGAGATCTACGCGGCGGTGGACGCGCTGCTGGCCAAGGCCCGGGACGGCGGGGACCTGCCGGAACCGGCCGAGCGGGAGCGGCTGCGCAAGGCCGCCGGCCTGACCCAGATCGAGGTCGCCGAGGCCTTGAAGACCCGGCGGGAGACGTTCGCCAAGTGGGAGAACGGCGCCGCTCAGCCGCGGGCCCCGAGGCGCGGTGCCTACGCCTTTCTGCTCGCGGGCCTGGCCGACATCCATGGCACCCAGGGCCCGGACGGCTGGCTCACCCTCGCCCGACAGGCCCGCCCCCTCGACACCGGCACCAGCACCGACGCCACGGAAGGGAAGTGACACCCTGATGGACCGCAAGACGTACACCGCCGAGCTCGCCGGCCTGCGCGAGCTGCGCACCGAGATCGCGGGCGCCGAGAAGCAGGTCGCGGCCGCGCAGAAGGAGCTGGACAAGCTCACCGCCCAGCGCGCGCGCCGGGTGGCCGGGCTCGCGGGGTACGAGGGCGCCCAGGCGCCGGCCATCGCGAAGGCCTCCGGGCTGTCGGTCGGCGACGTCGTGCGGATCGCCCCGCTGCTGGACCCGACCCCGGTCGCCGTCCGCGCCGCCAAGGCCGACGACCAGGCCGCCGTCACCGTTGCGCCCGCCCCGGCGCCCGTGGCCGAGCCCGTCGCCGAGCCGGTCGCCGCGGTGGCCCCGGCACTGACCCGCCTTGCCGCCGTCGCCGAGCAGCCGACCCCGGCCGCCCCGGAGGTCGAGGCGCCGGCCGAGGCCGGGGACCAGGCCGTCGTCGAGCAGCCCGCCCCGGCCGCTCCGGTTGTGCCCGCCGCTGCTGCGCCGGTCATCCCGGAGGCTCCGGTCGCTCCGGTCGCTGTCGGTCCGCGCGAGCTGCCCACCCTCCCCGAAGGCCCGGCGGGCGCGCGGTTCGAGGCCGTGACCACGGGCCTGGTCTCCAAGCGACCGAACTTCACGCAGCAGGCCCGCTCGACGGTGTTCCTGGACGCCGCGACCGGCGACCTGGCGGTGCGCGACCGCGTGGTGCGCCTCGACCTCGGGGCCCGCACCCCGGGCGAGATCCTGGACGCCGTCCTCGCCACCGCGCCCGGCACCGAGCGGATCTACATCACGGCCGGTGCCCCCTGGCACGACGGCGCCGAGCGGTACAGCACCCTCAAGGACGCCGTCGCGGCCTGGCTGAACACCCCCTCCGAGCGGTGGACCACCGCCGTCGGCTCCGGCCGGGACAAGCTCGCCGGGCACTTCGTCCACCAGCGCCAGCCCGTCGGCCGCTACGCCCCCGCAGCCGCACCGGACAGCGCCAGCACCGAGATCCGCAGCATGGGGGAGTGGTTCGACCCGGACGGCGCCGACGTCACCACCTGCCGCCAGGCGTTCGCGCTGCTGTGGCAGGCGCTGCGCCGGCACTGGGACGACGCGGTCCTCATGGGCTCGCCGTCGCAGACCGGGCGGGATCTGTGGTCGCGGACCATCCCGACGACCGGGAAGTGGGCCGGTGGCTATCCGGTGCTGTCCGAGGAGCTGCGCGGCCTGCTGCACGCGACCGGCGGCCAGGGCCGGACCGAGCTGATCCTGCCGCCCCGGGTGCCGGAGCAGTTGCCCGCGCTGGTGGAGTACGACCGCACCTTCGCGTACGCCAAGCACCTGTGGAAGTCGCCGGTGGGTACCCCGCGCCGGATCACCGCGGCGGCGTTCGCGGCGATGACTGGGCAGGAGCAGGTCAAGGCGTTGATGTCCTGCTCGCACTGGAGCGTGCGCGTCACGGTCCCGGTCGACTGGAACCACGTCGGCCTGCTCCCGGCCCCGGTGACCGGGGACCGTGCCTGGATCTACCCGTCCGAGCCGGGCACCACGTTCACTACCTGGGCGGGCGGGGCCGAGGTCTACCTCGCGCTGTCGAACCACATCGCCCCGTGGCGGATCGAGGTCCTGGGCGGCCTGCTGTTCGAGGACGGCAAGCCCTTGGACGAGTGGGGCAAGCGGTTGAAGTCGGCGTGGGCGGACCTGACCAACCTGTCCCGGATCCACGGGGACGAGCGGCAGCGGCAGGCGGCCTACCTCGCCAGCCGCGCGGTCCGGTCGGTGCTGCTGTTCGGCCTGGGCGGGTTCGCGCAGCGTCCGCGTCTGGTCTCCGGCACCACGCCGGTCGGTGAGGCGCTCCCGGCCGGGGTGGAGATCCTGGGCCAGGACGGAGCGGTGGTGACCTGGCAGCGGCAGGCCGGGTTCTCCCGCGACCCGTACGCGCACCCGGAGTGGGCGGCGTACGTGTGGTCGGGGGCGCGGGCGGCGCTGCTGGACATGAAGTACCGGCAGGGCAAGGAGGTCATCGGCTACGCCGGTGCCCTGCACGCGAAGCCCGGCACGGTCGTGTACTTCGGCACGGACGGCATCGCCCTGACCGAGCGCCAGCCCTGGCCCTACCGGGGCGAGCCGGGCGACTACCTCCTCAAGGGCCACCTCACCGGCCCGGTGGAGCACCCGACCTCTCAGGAGCAGTACCTCAAGCTGCGCGGCCTGGGCCGCGCCGAACTCGCCCAGAAGGGGGATGAGCAGCAGTGAGTCCGGCCGACCCGAACAACCCCAACGAGGCCGCGCGCCTGACGCAGGAGCTGATCGACCAGGGCTACACCAAGCGCCAGGTCGCCAAGATGCTCGGCCGCGACGCGAGCCTGGTGTCCCAGTTCTTCACCAAGGGCAAGGGCAAGGCGTTCGTCGGCGCGTTGCGCCAGGTCGTCCGCGCGGTGCGCGGCGGCGAGCGTGACACCGAGGCGCTGTCCGGCATCGCTGAGGCGAACACCACCCGGCGCCGGACCAAGACCGGGCAGAAGGCCCGGGTGCGGGGCAAGGATGTCGTCGGCAAGCCCGGTGAGTCGATGGCCGGCCGCGCCGGGAAGCAGGCCATCAAGTCCGGCGCCTCCCACCTTGCCCCGGTCGTCCACGAGACCGGCCAGGCTGGCGGCCGCCTCGCCTTCACCGTCCGGATGAAGGCCGATCAGTACGTCTACTCGGCCGGGTCGGAGAAGGACTCCGGCGGCATCCGCCGCGGGTTCATCCCGCGCTCCGACGGCACCGAGGAGCGCACCTACGGCTCCGCCTCCACGGGCGGCTTCGACGCCGCCGAGTGGTCCCAGCGCGTCGCGGACCACCACGGCGACGTCACCGAGGCCATGCGGGCCTGGCTGGTGGAGACCGGCCGCGCCGTCGAGGAAGCCGACATCGCCTACCTCGAGGTCCGCGGTTGGATCCCCGAAGACCAGCAGTAGAGAGTCCGGTCGGCCTCTCCCCATCCATGACCTGGCCCCGGGGAGAGGCCGCCCGCCCCTGACCCTCCCACAGCACCGAGCGCCTCGCCCCGCCGTCTCAGCATCCGAAGGAGAAGCACCGCCGTGGAGACCACCACCGCCACCGAGGCCGACGTGCCGGCCGCGTTCCGCGCCGCAGCCGCTCAGCCGGTCCCGGCGCAGCCGTCCGGCACCGCCGCCGTGAACCCGCTGCCGCTGCACTGGTTCCAGAAGGACGCCGTCGCGGCCGCGGTGCGCGAGGTGAAGGACGGCGGCCGCGCCACGGTGGTCGCGGCGACCGGATCCGGCAAGACCCTCATCGCGGCCGGCTGTGCCCGACGCCTGGCCGCTCGGGGCCGGGTGCTGGTGCTGGTGCCGACGATCGAGTTGCTGGAGCAGACCGCCGAGTCCTGGTCGCTGCGGGGCGGGCGCCGGGGGCTGGCGGTGGCGGCGTGTTCGCGGGAGGAGGCGCTGGAGAGCGCGGAGGCCGGCGGCCGCGTCCACGCCCAGGTGAGCACGCAGGCCCCGCGGATCGCCGACCTGGTCGCCAAGGAGAAGGCCGGTGAGCCGGTGACCGTGTACGCCACCTATGCCTCGCTGGAGCGGATCGTCCAGGCCCACCAGGGCTGGGGTTTGGCCCCGTGGGACCTGGTGATCATTGATGAGGCCCACCGTACGGCCGGTTCGGAGGGGAAGGCGTGGGCCGCGATCCACAACGACGCCCAGGTCCCCGCGAAGCGCCGGCTGTACTTCACCGCGACGCCGCGGATCGCCGACGACCGGCGCGCGAAGGACGGCCTGGCCGACCTCGCCGACGCCGAGGGCGCGGAGAAGCTGCCCGTGCTCTGCTCCATGGACTCGGAGGAGATCTACGGCAAGGTCTGCTTCACCTGGACCCTCGGACAGGGGATCGAGCACGGCTACCTCGCCGACTACCGGGTGCTCGTGCCGGTGGTGACCGATGAGGACCTGCGCGAGCTCCTCAACCTCCCCGCCGTCGCCGACCTCCGCTCCCAGCGCAGCAACGAGGAACTGCTGCGCCTCGCGCTCCAGGTCGCGGTGCTGCGCGCGGTCGCCGACCTCGGCCTGCGCCGGGTCATCACGTTCCACTCCCGGGTGTCGGCGGCGCGGGAGTTCGCGGGCACCCTGCTGGACGCCTCCGAGCTGCTGGAGGACGCCGAGCGCCCGGAGCGGATCTGGGCGAAGGCGGTGGCCGGCACCGACCGGCTCGAGGACCGCCGGGCCGCGTTCGCCGACTTCAAGGCCCACACCGGCGAGGACGGCGAGGAGTGCGGCATCCTCTGCAACAGTCGACTCCTGACGGAAGGAATCGACGTCGCCGCCGTGGACGCCATCTGCTTCGCGGACCCGAAATCGAGCGTCATCGACATCGTCCAGGCCATCGGAAGGGCACTGCGCCAGTCCTACCGCCAGGGCAAGGTGTCCTGGGTCATCATCCCGGTCTACCTCCCGACGCCGGAGGTCGGCGACGACACCGCGACCACGCACCCGGCCGAGGTCCACGACGCCGGCGAGGCCGTGAAGGCCGAGGCCGACGCCGAGATCGAGGCCTCCTCCTTCCGCACCATCTGGCGTGTCCTGCGCGCCCTGGCCGCGCACGACGCCCGGGTGGTCGGCCGCATCACCGAGCTGCGCGCCAGCCGTTCGCAGGGCACCGCGCACACCACAGCGGCCAAGCCGGCCGAGGGCGAGGCCGCCGAGCCCGGCGGCGAGGGGGAGCAGCCGCCGGCCCCGGTGGAGTCGCCGATCGAGTGGCTGCGGATCAACGCGAAGCAGCACGCGGCGAAGATCCTCCAGACGGTGAAGCTGCGGGCGTTCAACCCGCGCGCCGTCGAGTGGCAGCGCATGCACGCGGTCGCCGCCGTGTTCCACCTGCAGCACGGCCACCTCGACCCCACCGACAAGGCGAAGCACGTCGAGCTGATCTCCTGGCTCACCCGCCAGCGCCACCTCTACGGCCAGGGCCTGCTCGATGCGGCCCGCGTCAGCGAGCTGGACGCCCTCGGGATGATCTGGTCGAAGAACGCCAACGCCTGGGAGCGCGGGGCCGCGTACGCCGCCGCGTTCCACCATCAGCACGGTCACCTGGCGATCCCGGCGACCGCGAAGCTCGACGACTACGCGGTGGGCGCGTGGATGCGCCGCCAGCGCAAGGCCGACAACCTCACCACCGACCAGGTGGCCAAGCTCGACGCGCTGGACGAGCTGTGGCGCCTTGAGCCGGACTGGAACCGCTCCTACCGCCGCCTGCTCGCCTACCTCGCCGCCGGCGGCACCCTCGACGGCCCCGCCAACCGCACCGGCCTCGGCGACGACCCGGCGTTCCGGCCCGGCACCTGGCTGCGCAAGCAGGACAAGGCCCGCACCGAGGGCAAGCTGACCGACCACCAGGCCGCGCTCCTGGACGCGCTCACCCGGCACGCCGAGACCGTCACCGGCTGACCCGCACCGCACGCCCCCGCCGTCTCGGCCCAGCCAGGCCGGGACGGCCCACCTCCCGGAGGAGACGAGTGACCACCCCTACCACCCAGCCACCCAAGGTCTCCTGGTACGCCCAGTGGGAATGCGGCGCCTGCGGCGACGGCGGCGACGCGCTGTTCGAGGACGGCACCCTGGTCGACGCCGACCACAACTGCGACAGCGACGACGGACCCGAGATCGGCTGGGACGGCCGCGCCGAATGCACCTGCGGCTGGGCCCTGGAGACCCAGTTCTCCGACGGCGACTACGTCGAGGCCGACCACGACTGCACCACCGACCAGTAGCACCACCGCCCCGGGGCGGCCCACACACGGGGCCGCCCCGCGCGCATTGCACGGCTACGGCCACACCCTGCTGACCAGCTCCTCACGGCGCACCCGACACCGGAAGGCACCGCACGATGACCAGCGACACCGTTCACCTCCCCGGCCAACCTCTGGCCGGCCCGGCACCCGCGCAGCGCCCCACGGCCGCCCCGGGCTCGCCCGGTTCCCCGCGGGTGCTGGTCCTGGACCCCGGTGCCATCGCCGATCCGGTGGAGCGTGAGCGGGCGCTGGTGCAGCTGCTCCGCTACCAGTCCCAGGTCCTCACCGGCCGTCTCGGCCTGGAGGAGGGCGACCGGGTGGAGCTGCTGGAGCCGGTGCGCGCGACGTGGATCGACGAGGACCTGGCCGCCGAGGAGTACTGGGAGGAGGACGCCCGCGTCCGCGCGGACGTCCCGGCCGGCACGCTCGGCGTCATCACCCACGTCCGCCGCTACCCGACCCCGTTCCCGTACGTCGTCGCCTTCGACCGCGGCCACGAGTGCGGTGTACGCCACCACCAGATCACCCGCTGCGCCGATCAGTCGCTCACCCCCGCCGCGCCGCCCGATCCGGCCCCGGAGCCGTGGATGCGCTGACCGCCACCACCCGCCACCACCCGGTGGCGGCCGCGTTGAACCGCACAGCCGAGAAAAGGGGAGGCACCAACATGCCAGAAGCCGTGAAGCCGGTCCCGTCCTACGCCCGGTGGGCCGAGGTACCCGACCACCTGCGAACCAGGACCCAGCTCGCCGCTCTGGACCTGCCGCGCCAGGCGGCCGGCCCGGTCCGCGCCACCATCGAGACCCGCAACCCCGGCACCGGACGCAAGGACGAATTCGACCTGTACGACGTGCGCGAGTCCGTCCCGACCGCAGCCACCGCCGCGCAGCTCCTTTCGGCCGGCGTTCGCCGCACCACCAACACCCGGACCTGCGAGGACTGCGGCGCCCACCCCGAGACGCCGTGCACCCCGGCAGCCGACGGCCGGGCCCTGTGCGGCACCTGCGCCCACATCACCCGCCTGCGCATCCGCCAGGCCGAGATCCGCGCCGCGGCCCAGGACGTCGCCGAGACCGCCGCCCGCCTCCTGGCCGACGAGCACCTGGCCGCAGCCGGCCCGCGCCCGCCGATGACCTCGCCCGCGGCTGGACCGAGCACGACGTCGACGGGCTGGACGGCTGGGTGGCCCTGGTCGACGGCCGAGTCGTCCTCGGCGCTCGCCCCACCGGCGTACCGGAGCCCGTCGTCTATGCCGAGGCGTGGGAGGCCGGCGCGACGCTGCGCGCCGCTCTTGCCCAGCACCCTGCCCGCCCCGACCACATCCAAGACGAGGACGAGAGCGAGGATGACGACCAGGAGCACGGGCTGCTCGGCGCCGTCCGCAGCCGGGTCCGCCGCCGGGCGGCCGGGATGACTATGGAGAGCATCCAGCAGGCCCTGGAACATGCCCGGTTCGATGAACGCTGCGCCGACCGGCACGCCGATGCCGGAGACGAGAGCGTCTTCGCCATCGCGGCCGACAGCTGCGCCGAGTGGCAGCGTGTGCGCGACCATACGGCCGAGACTCGGGCCGAGCGCTACGACCCCGACCACGACACCGTCCTCCAGCATGCGCTGCGCCGTGAGCGCCACCGGCAGGACGTCGCCGAGTGCGCCCGCGAGGCCTCCCTCCAGGCCCGCCAGGCCACGGACGCCGCCCACCGCGGCCTCGCCGGCACCGCCGCCCAGCCCCTCTACACCGCCCTCGACCGCGCGGGCCTCTACGCGCTGACCGACGACGACCACCAGGCCGTCCGCGACCTCACCCGCACCCTCGACGCCGCCACGCTGCGCCAGGTCGTGAGCTGGCTGGAGCGCACCCGCACCGCGGCCCTCGCACTGCGCGGCACCGAGCCGGCCCGGCCCGCTCGGCCTGTCGTGCGTCGCAGCCGGTTCTGACGGTCCGTTCCCTGGTGAAAGGTGTTGACCTTGCTGTTCGGCGGGCGTTGGATGGGCGCTCCCGGCCCGGGCCCCACAACCGGCCCGCCGTGCAGGAAGGAACCGATGCCCTGTGACTGACTCCAATCCGGAGCAGCCGAAGCCCCGCAGTCTTGTCGCCTGCAAGGACTGCCACGCCGGACCGGACAGCGGCGACGTCCGCACCATCACCGTCGGCCGGGACATGGCCGTCAGGGAAATCTGGCACACCGATCAGTGCCCCACCCACACGGTCCGGCGGATCCTGATGGAGGCCGGCGCCGCCAAGGTCAAGGAGCAGGACGCGTGGGCGAAGGAAGCATTCCCTGCTGCCCACAGCCGGCTACGGGAGGCTGCCGCGGCGCTCCCGGCCAGCACGGCCGCAGACCCGTTCGTCGCGGCCCTGCTGGAACTCGTCCAGGCCCAGGCCGACGACACCGGCCGCTTCGTCACCGTGCCCACGTGGGCCGAGATCCTTCAGCGGCACTTCCCGCCGAACGACCCGGCCTGACGCGCACGCCAGGTCCGCCCGGCCGGGTGAAGACGTCCCCGCCCGGGCGACGCGGCTGCTCCGTTCGTCCTACAACCTGTCAGAGGACGTTCTTAGCGTCCCCGGCATGACGAACCACCACCACCCCGACCACGCCCCGCCCCGGCACCCTCGTGCCGCTTCCCGCCGACCCGGCCCGCACGGAGCCACCGACCGGCGGTGGACGGCATGAGCCTGACCTCCGGCCTCAGCTGCCCCCGCACACCGCTGCGCCGATTCCTGGACCGGGAGATGTCCGCCGGACCCGCAGGCCTGGGTGTTCGTCACCGAGAATCCATCCGTCGTCGCGGCCACCCAGGAACGGATGCCGCTGCCCCCCACGGCCCGGCTGGTATGCACCAGCGGCACCCCGTCCGCCGTGGAGGTCGCCGCAATCGCCCGCTTGGCCGAGACCGGGTGGCGCATCGCGGTCCGCGCGGACTTCGACACGGCGGGCCTGCGCCACGTCAGCGCCATCACCACTGCTCAGCCCGCCGCTGTCCCCTGGCGCATGGCCGCAGGCGACTACCAAGCCAGCCTGAGCGCCAGCGCCGACCGGTGGAACTACCCCCTGGACCCGGCACACCTTCCACCCACCCCATGGGACCCGGAGCTGGAAGCGGCAATACGCCGCCACCGGCGGCCCGCCTTCGAAGAGGGCCTGATCGATACGCTCCTCGGTGACGTCCTCACCGGGCATCCACCGCAAGCCGGACATTGACCGCGAACAGTATCGCCGGCCGGCGCCCCGCATGTGCGACCGGGCTCCGCTTGTGCCAGCAGTCCCGCCCGCACCGTTCCAACCGTTCTGCGTGATGACGCCACAGCCCGGGGCACCGCCATTGGCCTCAGGCGCGCCGAAGCCTCCCAACCGGCCCCGGAAACCGGAACGGGGCCGGCCTCTGCCAGGTGGTGCGGCGCCGAGCAACCCCGCCCAGGCGATGGCCACCAGCGACGTCATGGCCAGTTCCAGCGGGGAGACGCTCAGTGGGGGACGACAGCATGCCGGAAGGCCGGGCGGACCGCAGTACGGTTCCGCCCGGCCTTCCCCCGGGGACGGCAGGTGCGTCGTGGTCAGGCGTGGGTGTTGGTGGCCCAGATCGCGCCGCCGATGCCTTCGCCGCCGTCGGCCTTGTAGACGACGAGGTTGCCGTCGTCCTGGAGCTTCAGGTAGGCGCCTGCCGACCAGAAGGTGCCGGAGGCCCAGAGGCTGCGGCTGCCATCCGCGGCGTAGACGCTGGCGTTGCCGTCGGCCTGGACGCGAAGGAAGGCGTTGTTGTTGCCAGCGGTGTTGCTGTGCCACAGGACCGTGTTGTCGCTGAGGCGGTAGAGGACGAGGTCACCGTCCCACTGCATCACCAGGCGGGTCGTCTTCGCGTACACCTGCTGGCCTGCCGAGAGCTGACTGACCGGACGGAAGGTGCCGGGGGACCAGAGGGAGTTGGCGACCGTCTCGGCTGCGCCCTTCTTGTACAGCACGAGGCTTCCGTCGTCCTGGAGCTTGAGGAATGCGCCGTTCTGTCCCCAGGTGTTGGATCCCCACAGGGCGCCGGTGCCGGCCGACGGGTTGCCGTCGCTCTTGTAGACGACGAAGTTGCCGTCCGGCTGTACGTACGCCGACGCCCCCTTGTTGCCGGAGGTGTTGGTGTGCCAGGTGGGTGCGGCGTCGGTACGGCGGTAGCGCACCAGGTTGCCATCCTCCTGCATCTCGACGACGGCGGTCTGCGACTGGAACCACTGGCCGGTCTTGATCTTGGTGTCGCTGTCCAGCTTCGCGTCGAGGCGGGTGGTGCCGGCGGACCACACGGCGGCGCTGCCGTCCGCCTTCATCATGCTCAGGTCGCCGTTGGCCTGGAGCAGCAGGAACGCGCCGTTCTGACCGTAGGTGTTGGACGCCCACAGGCTGCCGGCGCCGTTGCCGGCGGAGTTGCCGTCCTTCTTGTAGACGACGAGGTTGCCGTCCGGCTGCACGTACGCCCAGGCACCGTCGTTCCCGGAGGTGCCCGTGGACCAGAGCACTCCGCCACCGGCCTGCTTGTGGGTGACGACCAGGTTGCCGTCCGCCTGCATGGTCAGCTTCAGGTCCGCCCCGGTGATCGACTGACCGGACGTCAACTTCGTGTCGGACTTGACCACAGGGCTGGTCGCGACGGTCGAGGAGACCCAGGAGCTCAGGCCCTCGGCCCGGCTGGCCACCGCGCCGGTGCGGGCTTCGGTGGTCGGAGTGTCGAGGCAACCGCCTTGCCAGGCACGGGTGACGATGCCGACGAGTGCGGGCTTGCCGTTCTCGGTGCGCCACAGGGGTGCACCGGCGTCGCCCTTGCAGAGCAGGCCCGGGGCGGTGGGGGCGAGGTCGAAGCCGGTCGCGGCGACAGTGCCGACTGTGGCGGCGGGAGTGTGAAGGGTGCCAGGGGTCCAAGCGGTGGCGGTGCGGCCGTAGCCGGCGGCGCTCAGGGCACCGCCATTGGTTGCCGCGGCCGTGGAGAGGGTGATCGGTGCGATGTCGTAGACCGGCGTCTCCAGGCGGGCCAGGACCAGGTCGCGGTCGGCGTGGGGGGCGAGCTCGGCGATCTTGTACTGGTGTCCGCCGGTGGTGTTGAGGTTGGCGCGGCCGATGGTGGCGGTGGTGGCGGCCTTGGGCGCGCCGGCGGCGACGGTGCTCGGGTCGTCGGCGAAGCAGGACTTCGCGGTGAGGACCCACATCGGGTCGACGAGGGCGCCGGTGCAGGCGCGGCCCTGGTCGCCGACGGCGAGGTGGGCGGTGAAGGCGGTGGCGGGGTCGGCGGGCTGCCCTGCGGGCGGGGTGGCGGTGGAGCCGGTGATGCGCAGTTCGAGCAGGACGGCGTGGGTGCTGGGGTCGAGTGTCTCGCCGATGCCCTTGGTGCCGTTTGCGGGGACGTCGGTGGTCTCGGTGGGTTTCTGGTCGGTGGACAGGCTCGCACGTACCGAGCGGTTGTACGTGGTGACGCGATAGGCGTCGGGGATGGTGAAGGCGAGGTAGCCGCTGGCGCCGGGGGCGGCGAAGCAAATGGTGTCGCCGTCGTCCTCGATCGCGGTGCGGGCAAGGACCTTGACCTGATAGCTGCCGGGCAGGGCGCAGTCGGCGAGGGTGATGCCGCCGTCGCCGCGGGTGAGGGTGATGCCCTTGTCGGCCAGGATCTGGGCGGCGCCGGGGTAGGCACCGTCCTCGACCGCGGCGGGGGCGTTCGCGGCCGGGGTGTCGGCCAGTGCGGGCGCGGTGGAAGCCAGCCCGGTCAACACGGTGGCGGCGAGGGCGGCTGACGCCACTATCGCACCCGAAGCACGATGCCTCATCAAAAACCTCTGCTTTGCTCGGGGATGAATATTTCTTTTCACGCATTCGAGGGTAAACCGGGCATCTCGCCGACCGATGCATCCTGGCGCCCCGTCAGGCGCAGACCTTAATGTATGCCTACCAACTGCGTCGAGACGGTCAACTGGGGGTCCACAAGGGGGGTTTCCGAATACTGAAATACACCCCGGGGTGGAGGGCGGAACATTCTCCCGTCCTCCCCGGGGATGGTTTCGTGATGCCAAATTCCGGCGTTTCATATTTTCGAAGAGGGGTTTTCGTGAGTTCACGCAGGCGTAGAGAGATATTCAGGGGGAGGGGGTCCGTGGTGCGGTGGCTGTGCCGCGGGGTGCTACCGCTGGCGTTGATGGTGTCGCTGGTGTCCGCGACACCGGTAGCGGCGGACACCGCCCCCACGGTCCCGGTGCTGACCGACCGGGGCCGGGTGCTGCAGGCGTGGAAGGACGGCGGCACCTCGGTGCAGGCCGCAGCCGAGGAGGCCCTCACAGGAGGCGACGACAAGGTCGCCGCGTTCCTCGGTGCCAACGGCTCCGGCCAAGGGCCCACATGGGCCGAGGCGGAGGCCAAGGACAACGAGCAGGCGCTCCTGCAGATCGTCGTGACCGGCGGTCCGGCTCTGCGCAAGGCGGCCGCAGCCGCGCTCGACAGCCACGACAAGACGGCGATCGCCGCGTTCCTGGACCACGGCTGGGGGGCGCCGCTGGCGCAGGACCAGCGGGTGCGGGTCTCGCAGATCGTCGAGACGGGCGGGCCGGCGACCAAGGCCGCCGGCCTCAAAGCGCTGGACGGCTCGATCGACGATGTCGGCGAGTTCCTGGCCCACAAACAGGACGTCACCCGTGAGAGCGACGCGCGGGTGCGGGTCTCGCAGATCGTCGAGACGGGTGGGCCGGCCACCAAGCAGGCCGGCATGCTCGCCCTGGACGGCTCGCTCGACGACATCACCGAGTTCCTGGCGGTCGGCCAGCACATCGCCGCCGCCCGAGACCGCGAGTACGCCGACATCGCCCAGCTCGCCCAGCAGGCCAAGGAGACCAGCGACCAGGCCGAGCGCGAGAAGGACGCCGCCCTCGAAGCCGCCGACCAGGCCGTCACGGGAGCGCGCCTGGCCCGCGAGGCGGCGGAGAAGGCCCGCTCCGAAGCCGAGGCCGCCCAGGGCGACTCCGCCAAGGCCGCCGCGGCGGCCAAGCGCGCCGCCGAAGCCGGGCGGCAGGCCGCGGTGGCGGCGAAGGCCGCCATCACCGCCGCTCAGGCCGCCAACACCGCCTCACGCCTGGCCGCCGCCGCCGCACAGCAAGCAGCCTCCGCCGCGGCCGGCGCCGACCAGGCAGCGGGCCGCGCGCTGACGTGGGCCGCGCAGGGCAAGGTCGACGAACAGGCCGCCAAGGCCGCCGAACAGGCTGCCGGCCGCGCCCAGTACGCCGCCGACGCGGCCGACCGCGCCGCGGGCGCCGCTGCCGGCGCCCGCGACGCCGCCCGGGCCGCCTTCGGCGCACTCAACGACCTCGCCTTCACCACCCTGGCCGCGAACCAGGCCAACGACTACGCCAACGCCGCGGGCGCCTACTCGGAGGAAGCCAAGCAGGCCGCCGCCTCCTCCCAACGCCACGCCGCCGAGGCCCAGCGTTCGGCGAACAAGGCCGCCGACCTCGCCGACCAGTCCGCGACCGCGGCCCGCGAAGCCGCCACCGCGGCCCGATCCGCCGCCACCCACGCGGCGAACGCGGCCGAAGCCGCCCGCAACTCCACCCTGCACGCAGGCAACGCCACCACTGCAGCCGGACGCGCCACCGCGCATGCCAACAGCGCGGCAGAAGCCGCCAACACCGCGACAGCAGCAGTGAACAAGGCCATCGCCGTCCACCAGCTCGCCCTCGACAGCGAGAAGGAGGAACGCGAGGCACGCAAGGCCACCGGCACCAACCAGGCCCGCGACCTCAAGGCCGCCTTCGACCTCAGCGTCACCGAAGCCGACAAGGCCAAAACCCAGGCTCTGGCCCTCGACCAGACCGCGGCCCAACTCGCCGCCCAGGCCGCCCAGCCCGGCTCCGACATCGGCACCGTCGTCGCCAACGGCCGCAAGATGGCCCTCGCGGCCCTCAAGACCCGCGGATCCTGGAGCAAGGCGGCCGCCGAGTATGCCCTCACCGGCTCCGACCAGGCCGTCATCGACTACGTCCGCTCCGGCTGGACCGCCTCCCTGCACCAGGACGAGATCCTCCAGGCCGAGCAACTCGCCGACAACAGCGAGTTCGCCGCGGTGCGCACCGCCGCCACCAACGCCCTGGCCACCAACGACCCCGCCCAGGTCCACACCTTCTTGACCACCGGCCGCCACCAGGTGGCCCTGGACGAGTACCGCGTCAAGACCTCCCAGATCCTGGAGACCGGAGGACCGGCCCTCAAGGCCGCGGCCCAAGCCGCCCTGGAAGCCAATACCGCCGACGCGCTGACCACCTTCCTCACCCGCGGCCAGTACACCGCCAAGGCCGCCGACGACCAGGTCAAGATATCCCAACTCCTCGAAACCGGCGGCGACGGCGGCGGCGAAGAAGTCAAACTTGCCGCAGCCATCGCCATCGAAAGCCCCTCACCGGCCAAGACCGACTTCCTCACCACCGGCCGCTACCGCGCCAAGCAGCGAGACGACCTCACCCGGGCCCACGAAGCCACCATCACCAACACCATCAACACCGCCTCACAAACCGCCGCCCTCGCCCAACAGAAAGCTGCCCTCGCCGCCAAGGCCGCCGCCGACGCCAACAACGCCGCCGACCAAGCCAACCAAGCCGCCGCCGACGCCAACAAATACGCCAACGCCGCCGCCGGCTACGCCACGGACGCGCAGAAGTCCGCCACCGCAGCTGACACGTCCGCCACCCAGGCCCGCACCTCCGCCGCCCAGGCCAAGCAAGCCGCCGCCCAGGCCCAGGTGAGTGCCTTCAGCGCACAGGACTCCGCGCGCCGTGCCGCCGGCAGCGCCACCGCGGCCCGGGGGTCTGCCGACACCGCCTACGCCGCCGTCGCGGCCGCCCGCCAGTCCGCGGAGAACGCGCACCAGTCCTCTGAGAACGCCGCCGCGATCAGCGATGCCGCGCAAGCGCAGGCCATCGCCCAGGCTCAAGCGGAAGACGCCTACGACGTACAGCAGATCGAGGCGTTCAAGACGTACATGAAACTCCGCCAGGAAGCGGAGGAGAGCGGCGTCGACTGGAACGACGTGCTCAACGGGATGATGGCGTTCCAGAAGTACGTCGGCACCAGCCTCAATCCCGAGGACTACACCAATTACGACCGCTTCGCCGACATGATGCACACCAAGCTCGACATCATCGGGCTGGTGCCAGGCGTCGGAGAGGCCGCCGACCTCATCAACTGCCTGTGGACCGGCGGCGAATACCTCGCCGACTACGCCAGCGGCGTCGACTTCGGCCTGTCCTGCTTCAGCATGATCCCCATCGCCGGCTGGGCCAGCGCCGGCGCCAAGTTCGTCAAGAAGTTCGGCAAGAAGGCCCTCGACGGGGTCGAAGCCGCCTGGGGCTGGGTCACCGGCGCCAAGAAGGCGGCGAAGATCGTCACCAAGATCTGCACCCGCAACAGCTTCCCGGCCGGAACCCTCGTGCTCATGGGCGACGGTACGACCAAGCCCATCGAACAGGTCAAGACCGGCGACAGCGTCCAAGCAACCGACCCGAGGACCGGCGAAAGCGAGCCTCGCAGAGTCGAAGCGACCATCTACACCCCCGACGACCTCAACTTCACCGAACTGACCGTCACCGCCCCCGACAAGAGCCAGCAGACCACGGTCACCGCCACCGACCACCACCCCTTCTGGGCCCAGAGCACCACCCAGTGGACCGACGCCGGTGACATCCGCCCCGGCGACACCCTGCGCACCGACACCGGGGCCACTGCCCAGGTCACCTCAGTCCGGCACTGGACAGCCCTCCAGCCCGCCTACAACCTCACCGTCGCCGACCTGCACACCTACTACGTGCTGGCGGGGACCACGCCCGTCCTCACGCACAACGAGGACATCTGCAACGCCGGGCTCGGACGCTTGATCGATGTAGACGCGAGAGACCCGGCCGCCGATGCCCTGGCAAAAAAGATTGGCGGCAGGCCGTCGGTCAAATTCGAGAAAGACTCTCTCGGGAAAGAGTACGATGTAATCAGCGATAAATACATTGCAGAATCAAAGCCGGCTGGAATGAAGTTGGGTAGCGACTTTCGAAAGCAGATGAAGCAGGTTTTCGAGAAGTCCATCATGACTGGCCGCACCCCGTACTTCCACTTCGAGGGACCGCCGACGGCGGATGTTATCAGGAAAATCCAAGAGTATGCACAGCGCTACGGCATCGAGCCGGTGGTCGATATAAGCCCGCTGGGATAGAGGGGCGCGCGATATCTGTGGGCGGCCGACGCCTCTGATGTGTCGAGGATTGCCGTCTATCGCTTGCCCGTGCTGTCCTGATTTCTTTTATATATAAATCAGACGACCACTCCGTGAGTGATCATCGGGGTTCGGAAAAGTCGCTCCGGTAGTGTTTTAGCTGGGCTGTGGCGATCCATTGCCGCCTTCGCAACCCCGTCGGAAGTTTCATCCGACGGGGTTGCGAAGCGTTTTTCATTTTCCTGCAAGGCGGTAATCGATTTAGGCCGCCACCTCCAGCCTGGCGCGTAGGTGGGTTGTGTGAATTCTAGGGTCGGCTTGAGTAGGTACGGCGGGTTCGTTCAGCCGGTCCAGCCGGTCTAAAGTAGGCCGGGGATCGCAGTGTTTGTCGTGCCATAAGGCGTTCGAGGACTTGGAGGAGTAGTCGTCATGAGTGTCTTCGTTAGTATTAGGGGCTGGCTCGAGTGCGACGACGAGCAGCTTGCCCAGATCAAGGGGATCATTGCTGCCGATCCCGATCGCCAGTACATCGAGGGCTGGACGTTCCCGGGAGTGCAGTACAACTGGATGAATTGGGTGTTCTTCGGAGCATGCATGCGCGAGCAATACGCCGGTTGGTTGCTGGATCAGTTGCGTCTTATGGCGCGGCTACCTGCTTCCGATGAGGACAACGACCGAGTGATCGGCCTCTTCCTCGCCAGGCACGAGGTCGAAGGTCAGAGTGAGTGGCAGGTCCGTGATGGGGACGTAGTGATCAAAAATGCAAACAGCGAGTACCAGTACCTTGATGCCGAGTAGAAACCGATGGCCTGCTGGGCGTCGATTTGTCTTTCGGACCGACCATCTCGACAAGGCTGTGCGGATCGCCTTTTTTCAATCGGTCCTCGGATCGTCCGTGAGCACCGAGGAGAATTCCGGCGCCCATGCCGAGCTGTGGCGGGTCGGTGATCGGCTGATGAGCCTTGTTATCGGGCTGGGGGTTGATGGGTTGGTTGAGAAGGTCCAGGCCGTGGTGGGGTCGTGTTCGGGGCGGGGATGGTTTTGCGGGGGTGTTGCTGGCTGAGCGTCAGGGTGGTGTGACCTGCGGATTTTGGTGGTTGGTTGAGAACTTGCAGGTCGCGTGAGAAGTGGTGGGGATTCCCGTAGTTTGGATGAGAGCCCTGTATGCGCTGGGTGGGCTCGGGGTGGCTGGCGCCCGGTTGGCCCGGGGGGATTCATCGGGTGTGGTGGTGGGTCCAGGTGGTGAGGAGGTCACCGGCCAGGGGTGTGAGGTGGGTTAGGTCGAGCGCGGTGGCGGTGTGGTCGAGGAAGGTGTGGACGGCTGGGTGGGGGTGGCCGTGGCGGGGTGCGGGGAACAGTCTGGTGGTGGCCAGGGTGCGGGCAAGGGTGACGGTTTCGGGGTAGGTGACGGCGTCACGGGCCAGGAGTGTCCAGGAGCCGATCACGGGCTGGACGCCGGGGTTGGTGGTCTGGAGGAGTCGTCGGCGGTGTTGCCAGCGGGCGGCGAGGGTGGTGTGGGTGGAGTGGTCGTGCCAGCGGGTGGTGATCGCGGTGGCCCAGGTCCACGCGTCCGCGGCGCCGGTCCGGCGTCGTAGGCGCTGATGGCCCGTGTGGGCGCGGGTGAGTTCGGGGAGCGCGGCGGTTCGCAGGCTGTGGTGGGGGCCGGCGGCCCAGTGATTGTGGCGTGGGCACAGCCGTGTGTGGTCGGGCAGGTAGGCCAAGGCCCGGCCGGTGGTGCCGCCTGTGCGGCGACGCGTGCAGGAGGGGCAGGCCCGCAGCGGTGCGTGTCGGGGGTCGAGCCTGCGCCAGGAGGCGTGGCCGCCTCCGTGGCCCATAGGCGTGTGCCCGCCGTCGGCGGGGTTCGGACAGGGAGCTCCGAGGCAGGGCAGCGCGCGGGTGAGGTGGTGGTGGGGGATGCGGGTGAACGCGGCCAGGCGGTGCTGCGCCGGGTGGTCGAGGTGGAGTTCACTGCCTCCCGGTGTTCGGCTGGGGCGGCCGGTCACGGTGATGGCGAGGCCGTCCAGCAGGTGGGCCGGGGACAGGTGGTGGGCGGTGGCGACGCGCTGCAGCCAGGACGCGGTGCCTTCCGCGGGCAGGGGCCGGACGTCCAGGAGACTGGGTGCCGGTACCGGCCATCTCACACCGGCCTGGGTACCGGGCCCGGCGGGCGTCTTTCCGGCCCTCCAGCTCGCTCTGGTGTCGCTGCCTGCCGATGGCGCGGCGGGGGCGTGTCCGGGCGCGGGCGGGGTGTTCACCGCCGCCTGGCCGGGCGGGTGGGGCGGTGGTGTTGTTCGGCGAGGTGGTCGAGGGTGATCGCGTCCAACGATGTCTTGGTGATTTTCTCGGTGCCGTCGAGGATTGCGGTGATCGCGGCTTGGCGGATGAGGCGGGAGAGGCTGCCGATGCGGCCGACGGTGCGCTGGTGGAGGTAGGGGGCCAGGCGCCGCAGGGAGCCGGGGCGGTGGGCGGTGAGGTCGAGGGCGTTCTCGAACGCGGCGACGGTGGAGCGGAACGGTGTCTGGTCGCCGATCCGGGCGGGCAGGGGGTCGCAGTCGATCAGTGAGGTACGTCCGGCGAGCTGGGCGCCGCGCACGCCGGAGAACAGTGGGGTGTCGGCGACGTCGATGCCGGCGTAGACGAAGGTCGCGGGCAGGCGTTCGGTGAGGTCTTTGAGGAAGTCGGCGGCTTCCGAGCCGTTGGTGGTGCGGGGGTTGAGGCGGTGGATCTCGTCCACGAGGACCAGGCGCACCCCGACGCTGGCGTACATGCTGCACACAGTGGCGGTGAGCAGGGCCTGGGTCATGCGGGGTGTGACGGGCAGGCCGATGAAGCGGGCGAACTCGGCGGCCAGAGTCTTGGCGCTGGCGCCGGGCGGGACCAGCACGTAGGCGACCGCGGTGCGCCCGGGCACCGGGCCGCGCACGGGCTGGTTGTAGAGGTCGAAGGCGCGTCCGACCTCGAGCAGCGCGGTGCTCTTGCCGGTGGTGGGCGGCCCGGTGACGATCACTCCGGGCCGTGCGGTGCCCTCTTGATGGCGCCCGAGCAGGGTCAGGGAGCGCACGGTCGTGGTGATCTGCTCGAGGACGGGGGTGCGCACGACGACGAACCGGGAGTGGTAGGCCAGCCGCTGGGCGGCGCTGCGCCGGGGCCCCTCGGGGGAGGGCGGCGCGGGTCGTTTGCGGTCGACGAAGCGCCGCCATTCCTCCCAGGTGGTGGGCGTGGCGGTCCCGGCCTGTGCCGCGGGCTGAGGGACGGTCGGGGTTACCACTGCTGCGCCTCTTCGGCGGCGTCGTACAGCCCGAAACCGGCGTCCCCCGTATCCGCGTCGTCGAGGTCGTCCTCATCGTCCCAGCCGGGACCGGGGTCGAGGCCGTCCTCGCCGTCCTTGTCGCCCGGGGCCTGACTTCCGTGGGGTGGCATCGGCGTGGGCCACGGTGCGGCGGCGTCGAACAGCGCCGCGGGCATCTCGTTCTCCCCGGACGCCGTCCCGGCCCGGGCGGCGCCGGCCCGCCGCGGCCTCGGAACAGCCGGTCCGTGGTCGTCAGGCTGCTGCCCGGGGCTGGAGCTCTCCTCGGCGGCGGTCTGCTTCTGGCGCCTCGTCTTCCCGCGTCCTCGGCCCTGTCCGCCAGGATCCTCCACGGCACCGACGGGCCCACCAGGCCCGCTGGTGTCGTCGTGGGGGAGGGCGGCGGGTGCCTGGCGGGTGATCAGGGCGTGTTCCCGGGGGTGGGCGGTGCCGTTTCGGGCGCGGCGCAGGAGGTCGTCGAGGGCCTGGGCGAGGTCGGCTTCGTGCCGGTCGCGGTCGCCGCGGCGGGCGACGGTGTCCTTGAGGTGCTGCCACAGCTGGTCGCCGAAGGGCTGGTGGACGTGGCCGGCGTGGATCCACGGAATGGGCGTGAAGCCGCCGTCACCGAGCCGGACCCAGATCCGGCGGGCGTCGTGGGGGTTGTGGTGGACCTCCCACCGGCCAGCTTGGGCGCTGGTGCCGGAGGGCTGGCCGCGGTAGTCGCCGAGCGCGGGGTGGTCGTAGGTGCGGTGGTTCAGGCGGATGCCTCGCTCGGTGATGGGCTTCCAGACCACGGGCAGCAGTTCGATGTAGTCGTCGCCGGTCAGGGGGAGCGGTACGTGCCCGGTGGCGCCGAGCATGGCGCCCCACACCTCGTTCGGGGTCAGGGCGGTGGCGGGCATCGAGGGGTGGCGCAGTCCCTCGGCGGGGCGGTTGTGCCACTCGACGGTGACCCACTGGTCGAGCATGTCCTGCAGCTGGGCGACGCTCCACACGGCCTCGCGCTGGCTATCGGATCCGCGGCGCAGGACGTTGGAGCCGGTGTGGCCGGCGACGTGCTGGCAGAACAGGGTGTTGATGGACCCGAAGGCGCGCTCGACGTGCCCCTTGGCGGAGGGGCGCCGGGGCGGGGTGGGCTGCACGCTGATGCCCAGGCTCTCGCAGGCGGCCAGGAACGCCGCGGAGAGGAAGATCCGGCCGCGGTCGACGACCACGGTCTCCGGCACCACCACCGGGCGGCCCGCAGCATGCTCCAGACGCGGATCCGCGTCCAGAAGGTTCTCGTACGGCACGGGCGCGCGGGACATCGCCAGGGCGCCGGGCCAGCCGGGGCGCAGCGGGTGCGGGACGGCCATCTCGGCGAGCAGCAGCGCCGCGTCGACGGCCTTGGTGCTGGCCGGGCGCAGGACGGCGGCCAGGATGGAGCGGGTTGCGACGTCCAGCGCGATGGTCAGCTCCGGGCGGCCCGTGGTGCCGTCGGCGAAGACGGCCATGACGTCCAGGCGGGTGGAGTCGAGCATGACCTGCTCGCCCGGGCGCAGCGCCACTGTGGGCGTGAACGGCCGCCCCGGTGAGGCGGTGGCGGTGCGCGCGGGCCGGCCGGGCGGTTCGGCGGGGTCGGCCAGCGCCTTCACCAGCCGGTAGAACGTCGCCTGCGCCGGAAGTTTCACCGCCCTGGGACCGTACCGGTCGTCCAGCACCTGACGAGTGAGCTGCATCAGCCCCTTCACCGTGCCTGTGGAGCGGCCGCGCTGGCGCCGCAGCGCCTCCAGCACCGCGGCGACGACCTTCTCGTCGGCGCGCCCGGTGCGGCTGACCGGCTTGGTGGTGCGGTGGTCGACCAGCCCCCACAGCCCCTGGCGCCGGTAGTTCAACCGCATCCGCTGCACGGTGCTGACAGCGACGTGTTCCCACCCCAGGGCCGTGAGCTCGTCGGCCTTGGCCTGCTCCCGCTCGGCAAGCGTATGCAGCTCCGGGTCGTACTGCGGCCGCGGCACCCCCGCCGCGCCCTCCCCGCCGGCGAGTCCGTATTCGACCTCCTGGATGTGGCGCTGCCAGGCCAGTGCCTTCTCCTGCTCGCGCACCGGCACCGTCTGGAACAGCCCCCACTGCGGCACCCCCGCCTGCGGCCGCGCGCCGGTCACCGCGAAGTCCGGCGCCGCCACCAGGTGCCCGGCCAGCACCGTCGCGACCTCCCCGCGCTCGCCGGCCAGCCGCACCAGCTGCCCCTCCACCCCGACCACCTGCCAGGAACGCCCGTCGAAGATGATGTGCGCGCCCACCGCCAGCACCCGCCGACCCGACCCGCCGCTCACGCCGCCACCCCCCGGCCCACCACGGTCCCGGCGTCCAACGGCCGATCCGCCAACTCCGTGGACAGAGCACCGGACCACAGCAGATGGAAGACCATCGGCCCCGCCCGCAACGGCACACCCACCGCCGCGACCCCATCCGCCAGCGGCCGCGGCTCGGCGAACGCCGCCAGCACCGCCTCACGCAGCACCCCGTCAGCACCGAACCGCGGATGCCGGTACCCGGCCAGCCACCGCACATTCGCCGCCACCACCGGCGACGGCGGCTCCAACCGCCGATACACCCACCCCACCCCCTCACACACCTGCGCCAGCACCCGCGCCGCCCGCTGCGCCGCCAGCCCGCCCACGCCCGCAACGGCAGGACAGTCGGCCAGCAACGCCCCGCCGTCCGCGTAGCGGGCGAACAACTGCGGCACCCAGGAACGCACCACTCCGTCCTCCTCACGCCACAGCAGCCGCACCGGCCGCCCCGCCAGACCCGTCACCGAACGCTCACGGTCCAGCAGCATCAACTGCATCCGCATCGCCATCGACCCGTGCGCCACCAACCGCCCCGTCGTCGAAGACCACCACCACCCCGGACCCCAGCTGCGCCCCGGCACCACCGGGAACGCCGCAACCGGCCCCAACTCCTCGAACCGCACCTGTCCGGCCGCCCGCCCCAGGCGCTGCTGGACCACCTCGCCAGCGACCGTGACGAAGCACGCCTCCACCCTCGCCGCATCCATCAAACCCACTCCTCACCGCAGAGACCCGCCGCCAGGCAGTCAAGTCCGTTGAGAATCCGGCAGATAGAAGAACAGGCACCGTTCACTCCAACGAGTGCTGCGCCTCTCGCCTGCTGTGCCTGTACTGGACGTGCCGGGGCTCGATCGGCGGTGAGGCCGGCTCCTTGCTGGAGCTGCGGGAGAAGGCCGGCCCGGACTGGCTGAAGCGCCCGCAGTGCGTCAGCGACCGGGAGACGGAGGAGCTGGGCCCGTCAGTGCTGCCCGCCCCGACCAAGCGCGAGCAGGTAGCCGCCTTGGTCTCCGCTCCGGACGATCCGGGGTGGGAAGACCGGGTGCTGCACGCCAAGCTCCACCCGGCGAGGGGCCGGCGGGTGTGACCTGTTGGTGTTGTGGGGCGTGAAATTGGCTCTATATGCCAGGTTGTCTGGACCTTTGGTTGGTCCTGTTGGGGTGTCCGGATGGGTGGTGACTCACGCTCGGGTTGGTGACTGTGTGTGGTGGCGGAGTGGGGTCGGGGGTCCGGTGGGGCCGCTCGGGGGCCGGTGGGGTGTTGTTGGGGCGCATTCGAGGATGAATTCCTCCAGGTATCCCGTTCGGTTGTTTTGGCGGATTGGTTGCCGGTGGTGGTCTGAATTCGGGTGGAATTGCGCGGGCGGGGTGGTGGCGGGGGTCGGTGTTCGGTTTCGTCCGGGGTGGAGCCGCCGGGCCCCGCGCCGTCCGGCCCTGCTGCGCCCTGCCTGCCTGCTGTGCCGCCGTCCGGGGCGGTGTGCGGGCCTCGCGGTGCTGCTGTCCCTGGCCGCTGGGCACCGCCGTTCCGGCTGGACGGCTGGGTGGCCGTCAGGCCGCCCTGGTGGCTGCCCGTGGAGGACGTCCGGGAGCCCTGGGGGAGGCCGTGTGGGGTCGTCGCGCCTGCTGTCGCGTTGGGCTGTCGTGTGGGGTGGTGTCGTGTGGTGTGACGTGGGCGGATACCCGGTTTCTCCTGTGTGTGGTCTGGGCTGCCCTTTGGCCTCAGTTGATCCAGGCTGCGTCTCTTTGACCGGTGGTTGGCTCGCTACGCTGCTGGGATGAGTGCCAGCGAGCTGGTCGTTGACCTTCGTGGTCGGCAGATCGAGACACTGAACGACTTCTGGGACGCGGTGAGCAAGCCTTGCGGGCTGCCAAAGTGGTTCGGCCGGAACCTGGATGCGTGGTCGGACACGATCGAGACCCGGGGTGTCTCCGAGGTGATCGACAGCCACGACATCCTTGTCGTGCACGTCGACCAGCGGGGTCTCTTCGAAGGGCACCAAAGGGAGGCCGACGCCCTGGCCAGCACCTTCGACGGAGAGCAGAACCGGCTCATCGTTCACGGACCGGATCGGCCTGCATAAACGACTCGATCCGGTCTGCCGCGTCCCCTTGGTCTCTTGCCACTGCGCCCCGGTCCGCCCGGCTCGGCCGCCCGTCCAGGCTGTCCCCGCCGGTGGCGGTGCCCACCTCGCTGCGCCGCCGTCCTGGTGCTGCGCCCCGCCGTGGTCTGGCCGGGTCCGCTCGCTTCCCGTTGTCTTCGGCCGGGCTGGGAGGCCTGGTGGGGAGGGGGGTCAGCGATTGGCGAGGTGGCGGGAGGTGAGTTCGATGTCGTGGAGCTGGGTGGTGGTCAGGCGTCGGGCTTCCCAGATGACCGAGGCGAGATCCGCGGCCCGGGTGTGGAGGGGCGGCAGGTCGTCGGGGAGGTGGATGCCGCCGAGCGCGGCGAGGCCGGGGGCGGGGATACCGAGCACGCCCGCGAAGCCGGCTACCAGCTCGGGGGTCGCTTCGACGGTGCCGCGGCCGACCCCGCCGATGGTGGCCGGCGACAGGTAGATCCGGCCGTCGGTGACCGCGTACAGGGCCTTGGCCGTGACCGTCCAGGTGAGGTTCCGGCTGTGGGCGAGTTCCAGGAGCACCGCGCCGAAGCCCGGCTCGTACCGGTGGTATGGCCGGTCGACCCCGCCACGCCCCTCCCGCACTACCGGGGGCTGCGCCCGGATCGCGTCCAGCAGCGGTCGCCGGTTCTCGGCGGGCATGACCATCGTGTTGTAAACGACGGTGTCGATCGACCAGTGCGGGTTGCGGGTGGTCGGTGTCAGGTCGTCGGGTACCGGTTGTCCGGCGAGGACGAACAGGTCGGCGGCGTGCAGGCCGAGGACCGGTCCGAGGTCCCTGAGCAGCCGTCCGGTCGGCGGCTGCCCGCCGAGCACGGCTTGCAGCTCTGCTGGGTCGGTGCCGGCCGCCGCCGCGAGCGTGGCGGAGTCGAGCGCCCGTTGGCCCGCCAGGTGCGCCAGCAGCGCGCCGAACTGCAGGAGGCCTGTCATGCCGTCAGCCTATCGACGGCCGCCGACCGCCAGGCGCTGGCCGTTCCGGGAGCACCGTCCTGGGGGTGTTCGGGCGCGGGCAGTGGGCCGTTGCCGGGTGCCGGCCTTCTTGGGGTGGGGCTGGGCGGGGTGGTGGGTGCAACGCGGTGTTGCGCTGAGGTGTAGCACGGGGCTGTGTTGCGGGTCTGGCCAGGTGTTATGCGATCGGGAGCGGGGGCGGGTGGGTCCTCGTGACTTTGCCGGCGGCAAGGCCGAAAGTGGAGGTGTGGGGGTTGCGACGAACGAGATGATCATCATGGAATACAGCCGGAGCGAAGTCATTGCCGCACTGCAGAGAGCCGGATACTCGGAGGAGGCGGAGGAAGCGCTGCACGAGCTGCCCGACCCCGTAGATCTGGACCGCCTCGCGGCCTGGGGCCAGGAACACGGAATAACCAGAGACGGGCTCATCAGCCGGATGGGCGGCAGCCCCTGAGCGCGGAGTCAACCGATGGAGGGCTGCACCCCCGCTTGGGCGTGTTGCGGTGCGGTGTTGCACCGGCTGCTCGGTCCGCCGGCCTCGGCGGTTCCCGCTGCCCCGCCGCCCCGCCCGGCGCCGCGCCCCGCCGCTGCGCCCTGGCTGGCCGCCGAGCCGTCCCGCTGCGCCCGGTGCCGTCCTGGCCGCGCGCTCCTTGGAGGCCCTGGTGGCCGGTCCTGGCCAGCCTGGGGCTCTGTTGTGGGCCGCTGGTCAGGTGAAGAGGTCGGGACGGGGACAGGTTTCGAGGGGGAGGTGGGGGCGGTCCGCCCATTGCCACCAGACGTGACTCAGAGGGCAGCCCCAGACGGCGCGGCAGGTGCGCTTGCCGTCGTCGTCCCGTTTGAAGAGAGCCATGGCGAGCCCCGTGAGGGGCTGGTCGCATGTAGGGCAGGCCGGCGTGTTCTGGTCGGAGGGCACGACAGGCACGCTACCGGCCACCACGCGGTCCACTCCCGCCCGCTGCGCCCTGGATGCCGTCCTGGCCCGGGTGTTCGGTTTGGTGGTGTTGCTGCGGGAATTGCGTCGTTGACGCTGTGCGGGACTTTCTGGGTGGCTTGGAATTGCGGTCGAGGTGTCGGCGGGTGAGGTTTCAGGGGGGTGTAGTTGCGGTGTGGGATGGCGTGTGGGCTGGGGTTTTGTCGATGGGGTGAGAACGGGTGGGTGAGGGTTCGCGGTGCTGGACGGTGGCTGTGGGCTGGGGATGTCGTGGGTTTTGTGAGTGTGGTGGTCGGTGTTGAGGGTTTCGCTGTGTGTTAATGGCTGTTTTCGTGTTTTGGCTGGTCAGGGCTGTTTTGCCTGGTCGGGTGGGGGGTCGTGGGGGCTGTCCGGGCGCTCGCCGGAAGGCTGTTCTCATTGATCTTGGGGTGTTCTCGGCTCATGTCGGGTGCGGGCCGGGCTGGCCCCGGCTGTCCGGGGCGGTGTTCTCACTGTTGTTGAGGGTTTCTCAGCCGCTTGGTGGCTGGTGTCCCTGTCTTCATCGGGCCTGCCTGCGGGCGTGGGGGCGTGGCGGGTGGTGGGTTTCTGCTTGGTGGTCCAGGCGCACCGCGTCGAGGGTGGTTTTGGTGATGCGTTCGGTGCCGTCGAGGATCGCGACCAGGGCGGCTTCGCGGATGAGGCGGGCGAGGCTGCCGATACGTCCGGCGGTGCGCTGGTGGAGGTAGGGGGCGTGGCGGGCCAGGCTGCCGGGCCGGTGGCGCTGGAGGTCGAGGGCTGCTTCGAGGTCGGTGACGAGGTCGGTGAACGGGCGGCGGTTGCCGAGCCGGGCGGGTAGCGCGCCGGTTTCGACGAGGCTGGCGCGGGCGGCGAGTTGCGCGCCGCGGACTCCGCTGAACAGGGCCGTGCCGGTGACGTCGATCCCGGCGTAGACGAAGGTGGCGCCGATGCGTTCGGTGAGGTCTTTGAGGAGGTCGGCGGCTTCGGCGCCGGTGGTGGTGCGGGGGTTGAGGCGGTGGATCTCGTCGATCAGCACGAGGCGTACACCGGCGGTGTTGTAGGTGTGGCAGACGGCCTGCATGAGCTGCGCTTGGGTGGTGCGGGCGGTGACGGGGATGCCGAGGTAGCGGGCGAAGCCCGCGGTCAGGGTCTTGGCGCTCGCTCCTGGGGGGACGAGGACGTAGGCGACGGGCACCACCGGCTGCTGTCCGGGCGGGGCGGGGTGTTGTCGCCTGTGGGCGAGGTGGCAGGCGCGGCCGACTTCGAGGAGCGCGGTGGTTTTCCCGGTGGCGGCGGGCCCGGTGAGGATCAGGCTGGGGCGGGCGGTGGTGCGCTGGTGGCGTCCGAGCAGCATCAGCCGGCGCACGGTGAGGGCGAGGGTGTCGATGGCGGGGGTGCGGACGGTGACGAACGCGGAGTGGTAGGCCAGGCGTTCCTCGGTGCTGCGCTGCGGGTCTCCGGGGGCGGGTGGTGCGGGGGCGGGGGTGGTGGCGAAGGTCTGGAAGCCATGCCAGGTGTCGACCGCGTACGGCGCTGGTTCCGCCGGCCCCACCGCGGCGTTCGGGGTGTTCGTGCCGGCGCTGTTCACCGCCTGTGCTCCTTTCCCTTGGTGCCCACCGGTGCTGGAGCGTGCCGGTACCCGCGATGGGGGCTGTGACCGGGCACCGTGTGCCCGGCCCAGGGGAGCGCTCGGTGGCGCGGCCAGCAGTGCCGTAAGACCCCCGTACGGCCGCGCAACGCTCCGGCACGGCCGCGCTGCGCCGCCGGGGCCGCGGCCGGTCCGGAACGGGAGTGGTGGTGACGTCGGCCGTTGTCGGCCCCGGGGGTGTGGTGGTGGGTGTTCACCATCGTTCGGCTTCCTGGTGGGCGTTCCACAGGCCGAGGCCGGTGTAGGGCGGGGCAGGGGAGTGGCCGGCGGGATGTCCGCTGCTCCAGTCGTCGCTGTCGTCCTCGTCGTCGGTCCACTGGCCGGTGTCGGGTTCGGTGTCCAGGGCGTCCAGGCTCTCGGTGTCTTCCCAGCCGCCTGTGTCCGCGCCGCCCCCGGTGCGGGGGCGGCGCGCGGTTCGTCCGGTCGCGTCCGGCGGCCTTGGTGTGCCCGGGCGGTCTTCCTGCCCCGGCTGTACCGGCTGCGTTGCACCGTCGCCGGTGCTGGCCGGTTGGGGGATGCGGGCGGGGTGGGCGCGGGTGAGGAGGGCCTGTTCGGTGCGGGTGGCGTGTCCGGCGGCGGCGCGGCGGATCAGGTCGTCGAGGGCCTGGGCGAGGTCGGCCTCGTGCTGCTCCTGGCCGCTGTCGCCTCGGCGTAGGGCGGTGGTGCGGATGTGCTGCCAGGTGCGGTCGTCGAAGGGCTGGTGGACGTGGTCGCGGTGGATCCAGGGGATCTCGACCAAGCCCTTGGGGTGGCCGGGTAGGCGGACCCAGATCTGGCGCAGGTCGTGGGGGTTGTGGTGGACCTCCCACCGGCCGGCCCGGGCGGGGACGGGGGAGGGCTGGCCGCGGTAGGGGCCGAGGAGGTCGTGGTCGTAGGTGCGCTGGCCCAGGCGGATGCCGTGGTCGCTGATGGCGAGCCAGCGCACGGGCAGCAGTTCGAGGTAATCCCGCCCGGTCAGCGGGACCGGGACGTGCCCGGCGACGGCGGTCAGAGCGTCCCACATCTCGTTCGGCGTCAGCTTGGTCTTGGGCAGCACGGGGTGGCGCAGCCCGTTGTGGGGGCGGTGGTGCCAGTGGACGAGCCATTCGTCGAGGAGGTCCTGCAGCTGGGCGACGCTGTAGCAGGCGTGCTGTTCGACGTCGCGGCCGCGCTCGGTGACGTTGGAGCCGGTGTAGCCGGGCAGGTACTGGCAGAACAGGGTGTTGATGGACCCGAACGTCCGCTCCACGATTCCCTTCGCCGTCGGCGCGTGCGGCGGTGCGGGCTGGACGCTGACCCCGAGGCTCTGGCAGGCGGCGGTGAACGTCTCGGAGAGGTAGATCTTCCCCCGGTCGACGACGATCGTCTCCGGCACCACCACCGGCCGCGCCGCGGCGCCGTGCAGGCGTTCGTCGACGGACATCAGCTCCTCCCGGTGGGGGATGGAGGAGCGGGCGAAGCGCAGCACCGCGGGCCAGGTGGGCCGGGCGGGGTGGGGGACGGCCATCTCGGCGAGCAGCAGCGCGGCGTCGACGGCTTTGGTGCTGGCCGGGCGCAGGACGGCGGCCAGGATGGAGCGGGTGGCGACGTCGACGGCGATCGTCAGCTCGGGCCGGCCCAGGGTGCCGTCGTCGAAGACGGCGAGGACGTCCAGGCGGGTGGTGTCGACCTGGACCTGCTCGCCCGGGCGCAGCGCGACGGTCGGGGTGAACGCCCGTCCTTCCCTGGGCCCGGGGACGCCGTCTCCGCGCCCGTGCAGGTCCTCGCGCGGGTCGGTGAGCTGGGCCACGAGCCGGTAGAAGGTGGCCTGCGAGCACATCGCCACCGCATCCCCGTGCCGTTCCGTGAGGATCCGGGCGGCCACGGGGAACAGCGCCTTCACGGTGCCCTTGGAGCGGCCACGCCGGCGCCGGATCGCCTCCTTCACCGCGGCCACGACCCGCTCGTCGGTGCGCCCCGCAGGGCTGGGCCCGCGGGTCGAACGGTGGTCGATCAGCCCCCACAGGCCCTGCTTGCGGTAGTCCAGCCGCATCTTCTGCACCGTGGAACGCGAGATCCGCCCGAAGCCGAGCGCGGTGAGCTCCTCGGCCTTGGCCCGCTCCCGCTGCGCCAGGGTGTACCGCCCGGGGTCGTAGCGCTCGTTGGCCACGTAGCCGGCTGCGGCCCCGTCGGGGTGGCCGGTCTCCACCTCCCGGATGTGCCGGCGCCACGCCAGCGCCCGCTCCCTGGCCGCGGCCGGGGCCGTCTCGATCAGGCCCCACTGCGGCGCGGTCTCCGGTGCGCTTTCCGGCCCGGGGCCGGTGAGGGCGAACGTGGGGTCAGCGTGTCGGCGATCAGGGAATTCCCCGCCTGGAGCGGTGTCGGCGTCACGTAATTCCCCACCCGGACGTTCACGCAATTCCCCATGGGGACGGCGGTC
>NZ_JBICYZ010000091.1:0-35905 GCF_043201465.1 Kitasatospora sp. NPDC048298 | reverse complement strand
CCCCACGGGGCGCTCGGGGGTCAGACGCCCTACGAACGGCTCAAGCAGAAGACCGAGACCCAGGTGTAACCGAGCTCCGGCAGATGCACACCTAGGCGGCCGCCGCCCGGTCGTAGTCGGTCAGGAAGCTGCGCACCTCGGGCACCGCGACGTGCGGGCGCAGCCGTCCGGCGGTGTCCGCGAGCATGCTCCGGATCCGGGCCGAGCGGACGGCGCCGAACAGTGCGACGGCGGCCGAGCCGTGGTGCGCCGCGCCCACCAGGTCCCCGCGGCCGAGCCGGTCGTGGGCCAGCTCGGCGGTGTACAGCACCCGGTTGCGGACGAAGTGCGGCTTCTGGAGCGTTATCGCCAGCCCCGCCTGCTCGCTGGCCCGGTCCCAGTCGCCGAGCGCCGACCAGCACTGCGACTGGAGGCCGGCGATCTCGGCCTCGCCGAAGAAGGACATCCACTCCGGGTCCTGCTCGGCGGGGCCCCGGTCGAACAGCGCGTACGCCCGGCCGAGCGCGCGCTCGCAGGAGCCGCGGTCCTGGAGCAGCGCCCAGGCGCCGGCCTCGCGCATGGTCAGCAGGGCGAGCAGCCGCTCGGAGCCCAGATCCCGGGCGGCGGCCTGCCCGGCCTGGGCGGCGCGCAGCGCCTCGCGCGGCCGGCCGGCGTCCCGGGCCAGGAAGGCGCTGTTGCAGAAGACGTGCGCCTCCAGGGCGGAGTCCCCGGCCATCCGGGCGGTGGCGAGCGCCTCGGAGTAGAACGAGCGGGCGTCCGCGAGCCGGTTCGAGTCATGGGCCAACCATCCGACGGAGATGGCGAGTTCACCCGCCCCGGCCTGCAGCCGGCGCTCCGTCTCCTCGGTGTACTCGCACTCGTTGAGCAGCACGTACGCGTTGCGCAGCGACTGCCCGGCGAGCTCGTACAGGGCGTCGGCGCCGTGCGCGTCGTCGGCCAGCCGGATCTCCCGGACGGCCTGTTCGACGCCGAGCACCTCGGCGGCGCCGACCCGGCGCATCGTCGCCACCGGCCCGGGCCGGCCGGGCACCAGCGGTTCGCCGCCGAGCAGTGACGGTGCGGCGAACTCCGCACCGGGAAGGGCGCCTTGACCGGTGAGCGCACCGGCGGCGCCGTCGGCGCGGGCCGGCAGGCCGGCGGCCGCGGCCGGTCGGTCGATGCCGATCACGGTGGCCAGCGCGGTGGTGCCGCCGGCCAGGAACGTACGGCGACGCACGTCGTCGTTCTCCTCGTCGAGATTGGGCGATCCATCGGGCCCCCGGGGCGCCGTCCCGGGGCGCGGCCACGAGGGCCCTTCCGGAGCGGCTGGATCCGCGTACGGCGAGGCAGCGTACGGGAGTTGAGTGGAGAGTGGTGAGCGCGGGGCGGGCGGGGGCGGGAACGTCGGGTGGAGCGGAGGCGGTTCGCTCCGCCCGCCGGGTCGGTCCGCCGGGCGGCGGCGGACGGAGGTCCGGGAGGCGAAGCCGAGGTCGGCGAGCGTGCGGTCCGGCCACATGTGCCGGAACACCCGCTCGTAGGCGTAGTTGGGGCAGCGGATCTCACCGGACTCGACCCGACCGACGTAGCGGGCGTCGCAGGACACGTGCTCGCCGATCTCGCGGGCGGCCCTGCGGACGGCCGTGGCGAACTCGCCGGGTGAACGGTCGCCGCGCAGCGCGCGCATCACGGTGTTGGGGGTCGGTCGGTTCGGCTCGGCCGGTGGGGTGGCTGCCATGGCGCCGAGAGTACTCGGAGTCACCGAGCGGCCACATTCGGTTTGCAGGACATCTGCCGTCAAACCGGGGCGAAGAGGGCGATGTTGCGGGATATCCGCCATGAAATGCCATGGCTTGCTGTAATGCGCCCCGTGGCCCGCGGTGCGCCCGCCGCGTTGTCCTGGTACGAGGAAGAAGCCCATGCCGTCGCCCGGCCCGTCCCAGCCCGGCGGTCCTCCCAACGGCTGTGCTTCAGGACCCGACGAGGTACAGGAGAGCCCATGATGGCCACCGGACTGCCGCAGTGCCGACCCGTCCGCGGGGGAGTACTGGCCGGCGCGTCCCCCGCCCTCCTCCCCGAACCCGCCGACGACCGGATGTCCGGCCGGGCACCGGTCGAGGGCGGCCGCATCCCCCGCGGTGGCCACCGGCGCGAGCGCACCACCCCCGACGAGGGCATCCTCGTCACCTCCTGCGACACCGTGACCGTCGCCCTGCGGCACGGCCTGGAGGCCGTCGACATCCTGAGACTGCGCCGCGCCTGCGGAGCCGTCCTGCAGAGCCGCAACGGCAGCACCGTCTCCTTCCTCGTCCCGGCCGGCACCTGGGAGACCTGGCACCTGCCCGGCAGCTCCTGTACCGCGGGCGCGCTGGTGCCCGCCGCCACCGACCCGCGCTGGGTGATCCCGCCCTCCGGCGCCGTCCGCACCGCGCGCCCCACCGACGCCTGGGTACTGCGCTCCGCCCTCTGCGAGGCCGCCTGCACACTCACCGCGGGCGGCCTCGGCCCGTTCTAGCGGCCTCGGCCCGTTCCGGCGGTCCCGGCCCGTTCCTGCGGGTGCGTTGTGCGGAGACCGCCGGGCCCGCCGACCTCCGGCCGGGTCCCCGCGGCACGCCCCCTGACCTGTGGGTGTTCCACTCCGGCGGCGATAATGGCCGGCATGGGACGAAGCAGCAGAGCCGCCCGCGGCAGTGAACCGGCGGCCACCACCGGACCGGGCGGACGCACCCACGCCCAGGGCCCGCTCAGCCGCCCCGTCGGCTCCGGCCTCGCCGAGCTGCGCCCCGACCGCGACCGCCCCGCCGCCTGGTCGCTGCTGATCGACGGCGCCCCGCAGTCCCTGGTCGACCTCGCCGACCCCACCCACCTCGGCTTCGAGTACCAGCGCCGGCTCGGCCACCTGATCGACCTGGTCGCCCCGCCCGGCCGCCCGCTCACCGTGCTGCACCTCGGCGGCGGCGCCCTCACCCTCGCCCGCTACACCGCCGCGACCCGGCCGCGCTCCCGCCAGCAGGTCGCCGAGATCGACACCGCGCTCACCGAACTCGTCCGCACCGAACTCCCCCTGGAGCGCGGCTGGCAGATCAAGGTGCGCGGCGCGGACGCCCGCAGCGTCCTGGAACGCACCCCCGAGGGCAGCGTCGACCTGGTGATCACCGACGTCTTCTCCGGCGCCCGCACCCCAGCCCACTGCACCACCGTCGAGTTCACCACCCTCGCCGCCCGGGCCCTCGCCCCCGGCGGCTGGTACACCGCCAACATCGCCGACGGCGGCGCCCTGCCCTTCGCCCGCTCCCAGGTCGCCACCCTCGCCGCGGTCTTCCCCGAGCTCTGCCTGATCGCCGACCCCGCCGTGCTGCGCGGCAAGCGCTTCGGCAACCTGATCCTGGCCGCCGCCCACACCCCGCTGCCGATCGCCGACCTCACCCGCCGCGCCGCCTCCGACTCCGCCCACGCCCGGGTCGAACACGGCCGCGCCCTCACCGACTTCGCGGCCGGCGCCATTCCGGCGACGGACGCCACGGCGGCCCCGTCCCCGGAACCGCCGCCGGGCGTGTTCCGCTGACGGCCCGCCCGGATGGCGCCGGGCTCGTGCTGTCGGCGTGGTGTCGTTCCCGCCCCGTTCGTGTGGCCGGGGTCGGGGCTCGGTACGGGCGGGTGCCGGCGTCGCTCCGGCCGCGGTCGCCGGGGCGCCCAGGCCGGAAGCGCCGACCCGGGCCTTCCCACCTGTCGGTCCACCGGGCGAGCCGTCTGCCGTCATGCCTCTCTGGGGTTCGCGAGGTCCCTCGTCCGCCCTCGTCCGCCGGCCGGGCGGCCCGCCGTAAAACCGTTGGCGGACGACGGAATCGCGGCCGACAATGGCGCTGCCGTCCGGCCGCCGACCCGAGGGGGCGTCATGGAGATCAGACCGGCCAGGCCGGAGGAGGCCGCGCTGCTCACCGGCATCGCGCTTCGGGCCAAGGCGTACTGGGGCTACGACGAGGCGTTCATGGCGGCCTGCCGGTCGGAGCTGACCGTGGACGCGGACGTGATCGAGCGGTCGGCCACGGTGGTGGCCGAGGCCGACGGGCAGGTGCTGGGGTTCGTCTCGCTGTCCGGCGCACCGCCGACCGGGTCGCTGGACCAGCTCTTCGTCGAGCCCGAGTGGATCGGCCGTGGCGTCGGCCGCGCGCTGTTCGAGCGGGCTCGGGGCCTGGCCGTGGCGCTCGGCCTGCGCCGGCTCACCATCGACTCCGACCCGAACGCCGAGCCGTTCTACCTGGCGATGGGCGCCACCCGGATCGGCAGCATCCCGTCCGGCTCGATCCCGGGCCGTGAACTCCCGCTGCTGGCCCTGGACCTGGAAGTGTCCTAGGGCCCAAGGCCTGTCTCTTTGACCGATGCCGGACTCGCCCCGTCCGCAGTCGCCCTGTGTGGGCGCCGGAGGAGTGCTGGTGGGCCCGGCACACGGTGGAGTCCACCGAGGCGGTCCAGCCGATGTCGTCGTCGGCGTCCGCCTCGGCCGGTACGGCCGCGAGGACCCGACGCCCTGTGCCCTCGACCGCCCGGCGCGGCAGGCGCTTGTGTACGGTCCGGAACGACCCCGACTCCTCCGGCAGGCCCCGCCATGGCGAGCACGTGCCGTACCGCCATCCGATCGCTTCCAGTGGGCGGCGATGCTCCGCCCATCGCCGCCCACGGACCGGATCGGCCGGCATCAACGGCTCGATCCGGTCCCGCATCGGATCACTGATCACCAACCCGATCGTTCCCGGGCCGCGGCGCCGCCGCTCGAGCGGGCCCGGGAACGATCAGTGCCCGCTGGGCAGTCCGCGGTGCTTGCACATGGCCGCTCCGGTGAGCAGCAGTCCGGCGGCGATGGGGGCGAGGACGGCGGTCGCGGTGGCGGAGCCGTGGCCGGAGGTGGCGGCCGTGGCGGTGTCGACGACGGCCGGCGTCTCGGGTGGGCCGCCGCGGCCCGGTGCGGTGGGAGCCGTGGGGTCCGCCGTCCTGTCCGGATCGGCGGTGGGGCCGGTCTGGTCGGCGGCGGTGGCCACCGCCTCCTGGACCAGTGGTTCGGCCGCGGCCCCGCGCTGTCGGGGAAGGGCGGGAAGGGCCGCGTCGGTGCGGCGTCGGGCAGGGTCGGACAGGTCGGCGGCTCCGCCCTCGCGGGAGACGCGGGGGCCGTCGGGCCGGGCCCGGGCGGGGTCGGTGCCGAGCAGGCCGGAGGCGAGCGCGAAGGCGTCGGGGACGGCCGCCCGCTGGCCGGGCAGGGGCAGGCCGCCAGCCCGGATGCGTTCCTGGAGGGTGCCGCCGACCGCCCCGGTGACTCCGGTGATCCCGGGGAGGTCCTCGACCGGGCCGTCGTCGGTCGGCCTCCCGGTGGGCCCGGGGGAGTGGTTCGGCGGCGCGCCCGTCGAGGGGCCGGACCCGACGGGGCGTTCGGCTGACTGCCCGTCGAGGGCGGGACCGTCGAGCGCCGGCCGGTCGAGTTCCGGTGCGGCGTGCGGTGCGCGGCGGACGGCGGGTCGGGCCGGGTCCGGCAGCGGGTCGACGGTGGCCGCGTACGCGGGGGCGCCGAAGCCCCAGAGTTGCGCGAGCAGGGCCCCGGCGGTCGCGACGGCGCGGGGGCGGGGCAGCCATCGGGCGATCCCGCGGCGGGCACCGGCGACGCCGCCGGGGGCGGGTTCCTGGGGCTTGGTCGCGTGATTGGCTCGCACGTGAATCGAGAACGAGCCGGTGGGCGGTGAGGTCACGCCCGCCGTCACGGACAGTCATCGAAAGGGTGGCCCCGGGGCCGGCGTTCCCGGGGCCGCCGACCGCGCGGCGGTCAGGAGTTGGGGCGCAGGGTCCAGGTGACCGTCATCACGCCGGTGACGGCGCCGTCGGCGCGGGTGATCTCGACGGTGACCGGGAACTCGGGGCGGCCGCCGGCGTCCAGCTCGGCGACGACCTCGGCGGCCGGGCGGCCGAGCACGGCGGTGGCGGTGACGTCGCCCATGGCGAGCTTCTTGTACGCGATCTCGGCGTTGACGGCGAGCGGCACGGCCCGGGACAGCTGGTCGCCGAAGGCGGCGAGCACGATGCAGCCGCTGGCGGACTCGGCGAGCGTGAACATCGCGCCGGCGTGCGGGCCGCCGACGTGGTTGTGGTACGCGGGCTGGTCCGGGAGCCGGAGGACGGCGCGCTCCGGGGTGGTCTCCAGGTACTCCAGCTTGAGGGTGTGCGCCATCGGCACGGTGTCGTCGAGCAGCTTGCCGATCATGGGTGTGGTCATGGCGTTGATGTTACTAGCCAGTAGCTTCCGGTGGCAGGGGTCGACTCGAAGCCGACCGGCCGGGCGCGTGTGAGGGAGCGCACATCCGGCTGGGAGGGCGGGCAACTGAGGCCGTGCACAGCTGAGGGAGTGCGAAAACGCCTGAGGGGCCGATCTCTTGAAGAGATCGGCCCCTCAGGCTCTGGGGTGAGTGACGGGACTCGAACCCGCGGCCACCTGGACCACAACCAGGTGCTCTACCAACTGAGCTACACCCACCATCTGTCCGGTCCGTTCCCGCTCTCGCGTTCCCGTTCCGACAGGAAGAACTCTACAGGATCCGAGAGGGTGCTCGCGCCAGGGTTTCGTCCCGGCGAACGCGGGCACCCTCTCCGGTCCTCCGGCAGGGGTTCCGACGGGGGTTCCGACGGGCACGTCCGGGTGCTGCCGCCGGGCAGGTCCGGGGCGTTGCCGCCGACGGCCCGCCGGGCGGCCCGGGGCTCAGCTCGCCGGGGCCTGGTACTTCCCGGCGATCGCCCGCGCGGTGTCGGCGTCCGGACCGGGCTGTGGGACGAACACCGCCTCGCGGTAGTACCGCAGTTCGTCGATGCTCTCCCGGATGTCGGCGAGCGCCCGGTGGTTCCCGCCCTTCTGCGGGCTGTTGTAGTACGCCTTCGGGTACCAGCGGCGGGCCAGCTCCTTGATCGAGGAGACGTCCACGATCCGGTAGTGCAGGTGCTTCTCCAGGGCGGGCATGTCCCGGGCCAGGAAGCCGCGGTCGGTGGCCACCGAGTTGCCGCACAGCGGGGTCTTCCCGGCCTCCGGCACGTGCTCGCGCACGTAGGCGAGCACCCGCGCCTCGGCCTCGGCCAGGGTCACGCCCTGCTCCAGCTCCTCCAGCAGCCCGGACGCGGTGTGCATCCCGCGCACCACCTCGGGCATGTTCGCCAGCGCCTCCGCCGGCGGCCGGATGATGACGTCCACGCCCTCGCCGAGGATGTTCAGCTCGGAGTCCGTCACCAGCACCGCGACCTCGACCAGGGCGTCCTGGTCGAGGTCGAGGCCGGTCATTTCACAGTCGATCCATACCAAACGGTCATTCACACAACTCACCCTACGGCGCGATCACGCGCCGCGGGGACCGGTGGAGCCGAGCGGGGTGCCTCGGTCTGGTGCTCCTCCGGCCCGTCGTGCGTGCCGAGCCCGTCCGGGTGCTCGCCCTCGCGGCCGGTCCGGACGGCGTGGCCGTCCCGCCCGGTCCGAACCTCGCGCGCCGCCCGGGCGCCCTCGGCCGCGGGCCGGCCGACCTGACCGCGGACCTGCGGAGCCCGGGCCTGGCGACCGCGGAGGTCACCCTGGCCGGCACCCGGCTGCCCGGTCGGGGCCGGTAGCCGTCCGCCGGCCGCGCCGTGACCGCGCCCGGCCGCACCCGGCTCGTCCGAGGGCCGCTCGGCCGCGCTCCGGTGCCCCTGGCCCTGGCCGCGCACCCCCGGCTGCGGGAGGCCGTCCTCCGCCGCCGCGTGCTCCGCGGTGCGCGGCGGACGTCCGGTCCCCGCCCCCGCTCCCGGTCCGGCCTGCGGCGGAACCACCGGCGGCCGCAGCGGACCGCGCCCGGCCGCACCCTGCTGCCCGGGGTGCGACTGCTGCGCGGCCTGCTGGTGCGGGTACGGCTGACCGGCGCGGGCGTGGAAGGCCTGGCCGGTCGGCGTCCCGACCTGGCCCGGACCGAACCCGCCGGGCTGTCCGTGTCCTCCCGGCTGGCCGTGCCCGACCTGCTGACCGTGTTGCCCGTGCTGACCGTGCGGCACCGGCTGCCCGTGCGGGCCGACCGTTGCCGGCACCCCCGGACCGGTCGGGAACGGCTGCGCCGACGGCACACCGTGCGCCCCGCCGAACAGCGGCCCGCCCGCCGGCGCGACCGTGCCCGCAGGGTGCGGCAGCGCTCCGGGCAGCCGCAGGTCGCCGAGCGCACCGTTCGGCGCGGGCGGCTGCTGGCCGGGACGGCGGGCCCGGTAGCTGGTCCGGTACGCGGCCGGGGAGACCCCGAGCTGGCGGCGGAAGTGACCGCGCAGCGCCACCGGCGAACGGAACCCGCAACGGCGCGCGACGTCGTCCACCGACAGTTCCGAGGTCTCCAGCAGCCGCTGGGCCTGGAGCACCCGCTGGGTGATCAGCCACTGGAGCGGCGCGCTGCCGGTGAGCGTGCGGAACCGCCGGTCGAAGGTGCGCCGGCTCATGTACGCGCGAGCCGCCAGCACCTCGACGTCGAACTGCTGGTTGAGGTTCTCCAGCGCCCAGGTGACCACCTCGGCCAGCGGATCGTTGCCGATCTCCTCCGGTAAAGACTGATCGATGTACTGGGCCTGTCCTCCACCGCCGCGGCGGCTCGGCACCACCAGGCGGCGGGCCAGCGCGTTGGCCGCCTCGGCGCCGTGGTCGCTGCGCACCACGTGCAGGCACAGGTCGATGCCGGCGGCGGTGCCGGCCGAGGTGAGCACGTCGCCGTCGTCGACGAACAGCTCGCGCGGGTCGACGTGGACCCGCGGGTAGCGCTTGGCCAGCGTCGGCGCGTACATCCAGTGGGTGGTCGCCGGGCGGCCGTCGAGCAGGCCGGCGGCGGCCAGGACGAAGGCCCCGGTGCAGAGCCCGATGATCCGGGCGCCCTCGTGGTGGGCCTTGCGCAGGGCGGTGATCGCCTCGACCGGCGGGGGCTGGGAGATCGAGCGCCAGGCCGGTACGACGATCGTGCCGGCCCGGGCGAGCGCCTCCAGGCCGTACGGCGCGGAGAGGGTCAGGCCGCCGGTGGTGGCCAGCGGGCCGTCCTCCCCGGCGCAGACCAACAGGCGGTAGCGGGGCACCCCGGCGTCCTGGCGGTCCACGCCGAACACGGAGAGCGGGATGGAGCTCTCGAAGATCGGGGCGCCGCCGAAGATCAGCACCGCGACGGTCTCCCGACGGCGCCGGCCGGACAGCTTGCGGGGTGCGGAGGACGTCACCGGGGTCGGGGAGCCGTTCGCGCCGGGCCCGCCGTGGCTCAGCGGGCCGTGGCCGTGGCCCGTGCCGGAGCCGAGCGCGAGACCGCCGAGCGGGCCGGCGCCCGGCCCGGGGGCGGCGACGGGAGAACCGTTCGGGCCCGGGGCACCGCCGTAGCCGGGGTGGCCGGAATGACCGGGGTGGGCGAGGTGTCCGCCGTAGCCCGGGTGGCCGGAATGGCCGGGATGGGTGGCGTGCCCCGGGTGCCCGGGGTGGCTGGAATGGCCCGGGTGCTCGCCGCCGTAGGGCTGCCCGGGGTTGACGGCGCCTCGACTGACGGACTGTCCGCCGAAGGGCTGTCCGCCGAAGGTCGGGTGCCCGCCGTAGGCCGGCTGGCCTCCGTAGGGGGACTGGCCGCCGTAGGGCGTCGCCGTGCCGTGGTCGGAGGCGGCCGGGGGCGCACCGGGGCCGACGCCCGCGCCCGTCCCGGGGGAGGGCACCGCGGAGTACGAGGAGTGCGAGGCGGCGCCCGGGGTGCCGGAGGTGCGGGTGGTGGCGATCGCGGCGGTGCCGGTGCTTCTCGCGGACCGACCCGCGCCGCCGGCTGCCGCCTGGCCGCTGTCAGGACCCGCGTCGCTCCTGCTCACCCTGCTCAAGGCGCTCAAGCCCCCTCGGTGGTGTGGTGTGGGTGGTGCGGCACTGCTAGCCAAGATCGAAATCTATCGGGTGGACCATTGCCGTTGTGACAAGTTCACCATCCGACGCTATGTCGACATGGCAATTTGGCGTGATGCATTCGATCACGAAGCGTGGCACCCGTCGACCTTTCTGGGAAGAGGGCCGGGGCAACGGTGGCTGGTTGTCGCGGGGCGCTTCCTGGGGCGTCCGGCTCCGGTGCGCCCGGCCGACAGGTCTGGACTGCGGATTTGCCCAAGCGGGAGGGACCGACGCGAAATTGACCGAAAATCGGCGGTGCACGAGGGGGCGCACGTGGAGAAGTCGTGCGCCTCCCAGGCTTCATCCGGCCAAGCCCGGCACGGCAGAACCGGGAACCGGACCGCCGCGTTACGGTCCTGCCGTGAACACCAGCAGCCGGCTCGAACGGGCCAACGACAATGCCGCCGCCTTCTGGCTCGCCCAAGCCCGCGTCCACGGCTGGCGATCCCGCACCCGCCCGGGGCTGACCGCCGTCCGGTGCGCCCGGACCCCGGACGACGCGCACCGCATCGTGGTGACCCGCCCCTACGAGGAACCGTCATCCCTGGAGCAGGAGTTGGCGGACCTGATGGTTGAGTGGTCGACCATACGCTGCACCGTGGAGGACCCGTACGGCGGGCTCGACCTCTCCGGCCTCGGGGCCACGAGGATGCCGATCATGCCGGTGATGGTCCGGGACCCGGGGCCGGTCGAGGGCGAGACCACCGCCCTGCCCGTGGTCTCGGAGGCGCACGGGGGCGGCGTCCTGACGGTCGATGAGGCACGGGACGGTGACAGCTTCGCGATGGTCGAGCGGACGATCGTGGAAGGCTTCCCGCTGCCCGCCCGACAGCCCTGGGCCCGGGGCGAAGCCCTCCCGGAACGGCTGCTGGACGTGCCCGGCTGGCGGGGCTGGCTGGGCCGCGTCGACGGCGCGGTGGCGGGCACCTGCCTCACCTACGACGACGGCCGGGCCACTGGCGTGTACTGGGTCGCCACGCTGCCCGACCGACGCGGCCGGGGAGCGGCCCGCGCCGTTCTCCGGACCGCCCTGGCCCACGCGCACCCGGACCGTCCGGCCACCCTGGTCGCCACCTCGCTCGGCGAACCGCTCTACCGCAAGCTCGGCTTCGTCGAGGTGGCCCGAACTTGCTGGTGGACCCGTACGTCGGCGGGGGCGGCGGAGTAGCGGGGGCCGGTGGGGTAGCCGGGGCCGGGGGAGCCGAGGCTGGTGGGGTAGCCGGGGTCGGCGGGGAGTCGAGGCCGGTGGGGTGGGCGGACGGCTGACTGCCGGCGCGCGGTGGGTGGCGGCGGCACGGGGTCGGGGCGCAGCAGTCGCGCTGCAGTAGGGGTGCCCGGAGCCGGACCGCGGTGGGTGGTAGGCGGTAGGCGCGGTAGGGGTGTTGAGGGGTGGGGCAGGGGCGCTACTGGCCGGCCGCCACGGCGGCAGGGGGAGCGGTCGTGGACGCGGCCGTGGTCGCCACGACGGCCGGTGCGGTGGCCGGTGCGGCTGCGGGTGCGGCTGCGGGTGTCGGTGCTGTTGTGGGTGCGGGGCGGAGGGCGTCCGGGGCCGGACCGGGGCCGCCGCCTGCCCTCGTTCCGGAGCCCGCCCCGGAGCCGGAGCCGGCCCCGGCGATCACGGCAAACCCGCCGGATCGGTTTCGGACACCGGGCCGGCCTGCGGAGACGGGTTCGCCGAGCGTCCCGGTTGTTGCGGGAACGGATGTGCTCGGGCCCTCCGGGGCGGCCAGCGGGGAACGTGCGCCGGACCGCGCGCCGACCGGCGCCGTCGCGCGTACCGGCACTCCCGCCGCGGCCTTCCGGAGCCGCCGGTCGGAGTGGACGTCCGGCCGGGGCGAGGGCGCGTTCCGTGCGGCGAGGACCTGGCCGACGGCTTCCGGCAGGCCGGCCGCCTTCAGCGTCGGCCGGTAGCCGCTCTCCGCCCACGGTCGACCGTGGTGCAGCCAGACGCTGCGCAGCCCGGTCAGTTCGGCGCCGGCGATGTCGGCGGGTGCGTGGTCCCCGATCATCCAGGTGTGCTCGGCCCAGTCTCCGGTGGGGGCGATGCCGCACCGCTGGGCGGCCATCTCGAAGATCAGCGGGTCCGGTTTGACGCAGTCGGCCTCCTCCGAGATGACCCAGCCGTCGACCAGCGGGCCCAGCCCGGTCCGTCGGATCTTCTCCAACTGCGGCCGGGTGCCGCCGTTGCTGACGATCCCGAGCGTCCACCCGGCCGCCCGGGCGGCCCGCAGCGCCTCGATGTGCCGGGGCGGGCAGTGGATGTGGGAGTTGATGCCGCGTCGATAGTGGGCAATCAGGAAGTCGGCGGTGACGTCCAGCCCGTAGCGGCGCCGAACCGCCGACAGTACGGTGCTGCGCGGAACGTAACCGCCCCCGTCGAGGGTGACGAACCAGTCGAGGTCGCCCGGGGGGAGGCCGTGTTCGGACAGGAAGTCCTCTGCCCAGGCCCGGTAGGCGGCGTCCCGGGGCAGCAGGGTGTTGTCGAGGTCGAACAGGAGCAGGGGCATGCCAAGCATGGTGCCAGCGGCCGTGCCTATGCACGTGGCAAATGCCAGTCGGCGTCCCGAAGCCGTACGGAGTGGCTGAAACGGCCTCCGCACCTCCGTGGCGGGCGGTGGCGCACGCGGCGGTTGGGCCTGTTGGGGCAGGTCGGACGTCACGGTTCGCGATCGGTGGCAACGGATCGTCGCCGATCCATGACAGTCCGGTCACGGTGTCCCGTGGGGCTGTTGCGCCGTCCGGTCCGGTCCGTCAAGCTCCTGGGAACCTCCTTTCCGGCTTTCCGGAGGGGGCGCGATCGCCTGTGGACGGGGCGCACCGCCAGGGCGGGCGCATCCCCCTTTCGCGGGAACAACGTCGCTCGGTGGCTTCCTCGCTGGGCGGGGCCCCAGGCCCGTCGTACTCTGAAAGGAACAGGTCACATACGGTGCTGCGCGGCGCAGACCGACGTCATCCCGTGGGCGGGCCTGCTGCCCGGGCAGCGTTGTTCTCCTCTCCTGTCGGCCCCTCTCCATCGAAGAGCCGTGAGCCATGGCTGGTTTTGAGCCTCCCCGACCGGTTGAACCGGACACGTCCCGCAGTGCGGGCCCGGAAGGTGGTCCTGCCTCCGATCGCTCCGACGGGCGGGCCGGGGTTCCTGCCGGCCGGCGTAGTGACGACCACCGTGAACACCAGCGCGAGCACCGCGGTGAACGCCTCGGCGGCGACCGCGGCGACCGCGGTGAAGGCAGCGACCACAGTGACCGCAGTGACCACACCGACGGCGCCGACAGCGATGCCGACGGACGGGCCGAGGCCCGTGCCGAGGCTTCGGAGGGTGCCTCGGGCGTACGGACCGCACGCGAGCGGCCCGACGCCGCCGAAGGCGCCGAGGCGGCCGGAGCGGCCCGTGTGGCCCGGTCGGCCGACGAGGCTCAGTCGGCGGAGCCAGGAGAGCCCGGCCCCGGGCACGGCGGCCGCGACGGCGCTCCGGGCTTCGCTCGCGCTCTGCGCGGCCTCGCCCGTCGGGGCAGCCTGGCCCGGCGCGACCGCCCAGGGCCCCGCCAGCGGCGTGGCGAGCCCCCGGCCGACCCTGCGGGGGCTCCGGTGACGGGTCGCATGGGTCCGGGCGCCGAGCGCCCGGAAGCAGCCTCCGGCGCGGCCGGTCCGCTGGGCGGGCACGCCGAGCCGACCGGGCAGGACGCCCCGGCGCCGTCTCTCGACCCGGTGTTCCAGCACGGCGTGGTGGTCGGCTTCGACGGCTCGCTGTCGAGCGAGCGCGCCCTTGCCTACGCCGTCGGCATGGCGCGCCGCTCGCAGTGCGGCCTGGTGATCGTGCACGTCGCCAACCGCCTGCCCGCCACGGTCTGGGCAGGCTGCGAGCCGCCCGTCTTCGTCGACCTCCCCGACCACCGGACGGAGGTCCTGGGTCTGGAGCTCGCCTGCGCGGACTTCCTCACCGGCGTGCCGTGGATCCTGGTCGAGCGCGGAGGGGACATCTGTCACGAGATCGAGGAGGTCGGCCGCGAGTACGCCGCCGACGCGATCGTCGTCGGCACGACGCACGGCCTGCTCGGCAAGATCTTCGGCTCGGTCTCCGGACGGCTGGCGCGGCGGGCCAACCGCCCGGTGATCGTGATCCCCTGAGGCCTTGTGCCTGCGGCTTCTCCCGAAGCCTCCGTGAGGTCTCCTCCTGATGCCTCCTCCGCCGCGCTGCTCCCCAACTCTCGTCGGGGGGCAGCACGTTGACTGGCGTGCCGGCCCGGTGGGTGTGACGTGGCGCGGCTCAGGAGGCGACCATCAGGACATGGTCGTCACGAACCGATGCCGAGCTCCCGGGCGATGAGCATGCGCTGGACTTCGGACGTGCCCTCCCCGATCTCCAGGATCTTGCAGTCGCGCCAGAACCGGGCGACCGGGAATTCGTTCATGAAGCCGTACCCGCCGTGGATCTGGGTAGCCTCGCGGGCGTTGTCGACGGCGGCCTCGGACGAGTACAGCTTCGCGATCGCGGCCTCCTTCTTGAACGGTTCGCCGTGCAGCAGCCGGGAAGCGGCGTCCCGCCAGGCCAGGCGGGAGGTGTGGGCGCGCAGCTCCATGTCGGCAAGCTTGAACTGGATGGCCTGGTTGGCGCCGATCGGCCGGCCGAAGGCCCGGCGCTCGCCGGCGTACTTCACGGACTCGTCGACGCAGCCCTGGGCCAGGCCGGTGGCCAGGGCCGCGATCGCGATGCGGCCCTCGTCGAGGATCCGCAGGAACTGGGCGTAGCCTCGGCCACGCTCGCCCAGCAGGTTGGCCGCGGGAACGCGGCAGTCGGTAAAGGACAGTTCGCGGGTGTCGGATGCGTTCCACCCGACCTTCGAGTACTTCTTCGAGACCTGGAAGCCGGGGGTCCCGGTGGGCACGATGATGGAGGAGATCTCCCGTACAGGCGAGCGGAATTCGCCCTCTTCACTCGAACGAGCGATCGGTTCGGTGAGCGCGGTGACGGTGACGAGGCCGGTGATGTCGGTGCCGGAGTTGGTGATGAAGCACTTGGTCCCGTTGATGACCCACTCGTCGGTGGCCTCGTCGTACCGCGCCGTGGTCCGGGTGGCCCCCGCGTCCGAACCGCCCTCCGGCTCGGTGAGGCCGAAGGCGCCGAGGAGTTCGCCCGAGGTCAGCCGGGGCAGCCACTCGCGCTTCTGCTCCTCGGTGCCGAACCGGTAGATCGGCATCGCGCCGAGCGAGACGGCGGCCTCCAGGGTGATCGCCACCGAGGAGTCGACGCGGGCGAGTTCCTCCAGGGCGAGGCCGAGGGCGAAGTAGTCGCCGCCCATGCCGCCGTACTCCTCCGGGAAGGGCAGGCCGAAGAGCCCCATCCGCCCCATCTCGCGGACGATCTCGTACGGGAACTCCTCCCGCTCGTAGAACCCGCCGATCTTCGGCGCCACCACGTCCTGGGCGAACTCCGCGACGGTGCGCCGCAGTTCCTCGTACTCGCTGCTGAGCCTGTGGTCGAGCATGGTGATCCTCCTGGCGCCCGGCCGGGTCGGCCGCGGACGTGAGCGGGATGACCGGCGTCCGTCGGACGGTATGACGGACGAACGGTGTGACTGAGGGATTGGTGTCGAGCGATGCGGGGTGGTGCGCGGCGCCGGCCGGACGGTGCGGGCGGCCGGCCGGCGCCGGGGAGGGAGCGGGCGGGTCAGCTCCCGGAGGAGCCGAGCAGCGCCTGGACGGTGCGGGACGGGCTCGGGCGGCCGAGGCGATCCGCCATCCAGCCGCTGGTCGCGACGAGGGAGCGCAGGTCGACGCCGGTCCGGACACCGAGCCCGTGCAGCATCCAGACCAGGTCCTCGGTGGCCAGGTTGCCGGTGGCGCTCTTCGCGTACGGGCAGCCGCCCAGGCCGCCCGCCGAGGCGTCCACCGTGGTGACGCCCTCGCGTAGCGCCGCCAGGGTGTTGCTGAGCGCCTGGCCGTAGGTGTCGTGGAAGTGCACGGCGAGCCGCTCGACCGGGACGCCGGCCCGCGCGAAACCCGCCAGCAGGGCGGTGACCTGGCCCGGGGTCGCCACCCCGATGGTGTCGCCGAGGCTCAGCTCCACGCAGCCCAGTTCCAGCAGCTGCACGCCGTACCGGACCACCTGCTCGACCGGGACGGGACCCTCCCACGGGTCGCCGAAGCACATCGAGAGGTAGCCGCGGACCGCGACCCCGGCCTCGGTGGCCCGGGCCACGACCGGGCGGAACATCTCCATGGCCTCGTCCGCCGAGCGGTTGAGGTTGCGGCGGGCGAAGGTCTCGGTGGCGCTGGCGAACACCGCGACGTCGGTGGTGTGGTGGGCGAGCGCACGGTCCAGACCGCGCTCGTTGGGCACCAGCACCGGCAGCCGCAGGCCGGGGTGACGCTCCGGCAGGCCGGCGAGCCGGGGGACCAGCTCCTCGGCGTCGGCCAGCTGCGGTACCCACTTCGGGTGAACGAAGCTGGTGGCCTCGACGGTCCGCAGCCCGGCGGCCGCGAGCCGGGCGATGAACTCGGCCTTGACCTCGACCGGCACAAGGGACTTCTCGTTCTGCAGGCCGTCGCGCGGCCCGACCTCGTGGATCCGGACCTCCTCGGGCAGGCCGGGGGCGCGGACCGGGTCGGGCAGGCCCAGGTCGAGGGCGTCGGGCTCGCGGGCGGGGACGGGGGCCGTCACGACCGGACCTCCGCGGGTGCGGCGGTCGGCACGGCGGGGCCGTCCTCGCCGGCCGCGTCCTCGACCGGGGTGACCACGACCAGCAGGTCCTCCATCGCGACGGTGGCGCCGGCGGAAGCCCGCAGTTCGGCCACCACGCCGTCGTGCGGCGCGGCGATCACGTGTTCCATCTTCATGGCCTCCAGCACGAGCAGGGGCTGTCCCTTGCGGACCGTCTCGCCCACCGTGGTCTTGACGACGGTGACGGTGCCGGGCATCGGGGCGGTCAGGGCGCCGTGGTGCGCGCCGGCCCCGGCGGCGCTCTCGACGACCGGGTCGTAGGCGTGCAGCGGCCAGGCGTCGCCCTCGACACCGAGCCAGGTCACCGGTCCGGCGGCGAGGCCGGGGGTGGCGTCGGTGGCCAGCGAGAACGTGGTCCGGAGGCCGTCGACGGTCAGGTGCAGCCGGTCGCCGGCCAGGGCCGCGCGGGCGCGGTGCGCGGGGCCCTCGTCGAGCCGGAGCTCCAGTTCGCGGGCGGGCCCACCGGAATTGTCAGTGGCATCGGCTACGTTGCCCGCAGTGATCGGACGGATGCGCACCGACACCGGATCCTGGCCGGGGGTACGGAGTCGGTGGGTGGTCCAGGCGGGGGTGCCGCCCAGGCGCCAGCCGGAGGGAAGGGAGAACGGGTCGGTCCAGCCGTCGGGATCGGCGGGCGGAGCGAGTTCCAGGTGCCGTGCCAGCGCGGCCGCGTAGTAGAGGAGGTGAGCGGGCGACGGCGGTTCGTCCGCCGCGGGCGCGTCAGAGGCGGTCGCGTTCGCGGGGGAGTACGGCGCGGCGAGCAGGGCCGGCTGCTCCTGGGCCGTCCGCTCCACCAGGCCGGTGTCCAGCCGACCGGCGGCGACCTCGGGGTGTGCGAGCAGTCGGCGCAGGAAGCCGGTGTTGGTGGTGACGCCCAGGATGCGGGTGTCGGCCAGTGCCGCGCGGAGCCGGCGCAGCGCGGTCGGGCGGTCGGGCCCGTACGCGATGACCTTGGCGAGCATGGGGTCGTAGGCGCTGGTGACGACGGTTCCGGGGGCCACCCCGGAGTCGACGCGGATGCCCTCGCCCCGGGGCTCGTCCAGGGTGAGGATGCGGCCGCCGGTGGGCAGGAAGTCCCGTTCCGGGTCCTCGGCGCAGATGCGGGCCTCGATGGCGTGGCCCAGGAAGGAGATGTCGGACTGGGTGAAGGTGAGTGCTTCGCCGGCCGCGACGCGCACCTGCCACTCGACCAGGTCGAGGCGGTCGGCGTCCGCGCCGACCGCGACGGCGAGCTCGGTGACGGGGTGTTCCACCTGGAGACGGGTGTTCATCTCCATGAAGAAGAAGTCCCGCACCCCCTCGGCGGGGGAGGCGGGGGCGTCCGGGTCGATGCCGGGGACGATGAACTCCACGGTGCCGGCGCCGGTGTAGCCGCAGGACTCCGCGGCGCGGACGGCCGCGGCGCCCATCGCGGCACGGGTCTCGGCATTGAGCAGAACGGAGGGAGCCTCTTCGATCAGTTTCTGGTGGCGGCGCTGGAGGCTGCACTCGCGCTCGCCGAGGTGGACGGTGGTGCCGTGGGCGTCGGCGAGCACCTGCACCTCGATGTGGCGCGGCCGGTCGACCCAGCGCTCCAGCAGCAGGGTGTCGTCGCCGAAGGCGGTGCGGGCGACCCGGCGGGCCGCGGCGATCTCGGTGGGCAGGTCGGCGCTGTCCCGCACGAGGCGCATGCCCTTGCCGCCACCGCCGGCGGACGGCTTGAGCAGCACCGGGTAGCCGATCTCGTCGGCGGCGGCGACGAGATCCTCGTCGGTGGGCGCGGTGGCCTGGCTGCCGGGGACCACCGGCACGCCGGCGGCCCGGACGGCCTCCTTGGCGTTGATCTTGTCGCCCATCAACTCGACCGCACCGGGAGGTGGTCCGATGAAGACGAGGCCCGCGTCGGCGCAGGCGCGGGCGAAGCCGGGGTTCTCGGCGAGGAAGCCATAGCCGGGGTGGACGGCCTGGGCGCCGGTGCGGCGGGCGGCGGCGAGGATCTGGTCGGTCCGCAGATAGGTCTCGGTCGCCGAGCTGTCGCTGCGGTCGGACGGGCCGAGTCGGACCGCGACGTCGGCCTCGCGGACGTGCGGCGCGTCGGCGTCCGCGTCGCTGAACACGGCGACCGAGCGGACGCCGAGCCGCCGCAGGGTGCGGATCACCCGGAGGGCGATCTCGCCGCGGTTGGCGACCAGAACTGTGTCGAACATGGGAGGCGTTCCTCCGGGTCGAGGGGAGCCGTACGAAGGAGGTGGCGGATGGGCGATCGGGGCGCCGGCCCGGGTGGGCCGGCGCCGCGGGGAGTCACACCCGGAAGGGAGGGGTCACGGACGCAGGGGTGACACGAGGACGGATCACATGCGGAAGACGCCGTAGGGAGCGGGCGGCGCCAACGGGGCGTTGGCGCAGGCGGTGAGCGCGAGTCCGACGACGGTGCGGGTGTCCATCGGGTCGATCACACCGTCGTCCCAGAGCCGGGCGGTGGCGTAGTAGGCGTTGCCCTGGCGCTCGTACTGCTCGCGGACGGGGCGCTTGAACTCCTCCTCCGCCTCGGTCGGCCACTGCTCGCCGTGCGCCTCCAGCTGGTCGCGGCGGACGGTGGCGAGGACAGAGGCCGCCTGTTCGCCGCCCATCACGGAGATCTTGGCGCCCGGCCACATCCACAGGAAGCGAGGTGAGTAGGCCCGGCCGCACATCGAGTAGTTGCCGGCTCCGTACGAGCCGCCGATCACCACGGTCAGCTTCGGGACACGGGTGCAGGCGACGGCGTTGACCATCTTGGCGCCGTGCTTGGCGATGCCACCCGCCTCGTACTGCCGGCCGACCATGAACCCGGTGATGTTCTGGAGGAAGAGGAGGGGGATGCCGCGCTGGTCGCACAACTCGATGAAGTGGGCGCCCTTGAGGGCCGACTCGGAGAACAGGACGCCGTTGTTGGCGACGATGCCGACCGGGTGGCCGTGGATCCGGGCGAAGCCGGTGACCAGGGTCGAGCCGTACTCGGCCTTGAACTCGGCGAACCGGCTGCCGTCCACCAGACGGGCGATCACCTCGCGCACGTCGTAGGGCGTGCGCGGGTCGACCGGCACGGCCCCGTACAGGCCCGCCGGGTCGACGGCCGGCGGCTCGACCGGGGTCAGCGGCCACGGCTTGGTCTCGCGCGGGCCGAGCCCGGCGACGATCGTGCGGACGATGGAGAGGGCATGGGCGTCGTCCTCGGCCAGGTGGTCCGTCACGCCCGAGGTGCGGGAGTGCAGCTCGCCACCGCCCAGTTCCTCGGCGGTGACCACCTCGCCGGTGGCGGCCTTCACCAGCGGCGGGCCGCCCAGGAAGATCGTGCCCTGGTTGCGGACGATCACGGCCTGGTCGCTCATCGCCGGGACGTACGCGCCGCCGGCCGTGCACGAGCCGAGCACGGCGGCGATCTGCGGGATGCCCGCGGCGGAGAGCCTGGCCTGGTTGTAGAAGATCCGGCCGAAGTGGTCGCGGTCCGGGAAGACCTCGTCCTGCATCGGGAGGAAGGCGCCGCCGGAGTCCACCAGGTAGACGCAGGGCAGCCGGTTCTCCAGCGCGACCTCCTGGGCGCGCAGGTGCTTCTTCACCGTCATCGGGTAGTAGGTGCCGCCCTTGACGGTGGCGTCGTTGGCGACCACCACCACCTCGCGCCCGGCCACCCGGCCGATGCCGGCGATCACGCCGGCCGCGGGCGCCGCACCGTCGTACATCCCGTCGGCGGCCAGCGGGGCCAGCTCCAGGAAGGGGGAGGCCGGGTCGAGCAGGGTGTCCACCCGGTCGCGGGGCAGCAGCTTGCCGCGGGCGGTGTGCCGGGCGCGGGCCTTGGCACCGCCGCCCAGGGCGGCCGCGTCGAGCTTCGCGCGCAGCTCGGCGACCAGGGCCCGGTGCGCCTCGGTGTTGGCGCGGTAGGCCTCGGAACCCGGGTCGGCGGAGCTGCCGAGCCGGGGCGCCGGTGCGGCGGCTGCGGACGGCGCGGCACCGGGTGCCGCCGCCGTGCCGGTCGCTGCGCTGAGCCGGACGCCGGCGGTTGTGCCGACGGTTGAGATGACCATTCCCAAGAGCTCCCTTGCCCTCGGCACCAGGTGGGCAGCCGGGTGCGGTCCGCCTGTGATCGCCACGTTAATTAACGTTAACTTACGCAGCCAGGTTAACGGCCGATAACCCGACTGTCTACGATGGGCGGTATGCCGAACGTCCCCGCCGCCTCCGCGCTCAGCCGCCGTGACCAGATCCGCCGGGAGGCCGCGAGGCTGTTCGCCGCGCGGGGCTTCCTCGGCGTGGGCGTGGACGAGATCGGCAAGGCGGTCGGAATCAGCGGCCCCGGGCTCTATCGCCACTTCGCCGGCAAGGACGCGATGCTCGCGGACCTGCTGATCGGCATCAGCGAGCGCCTGCTGGACGAGGGGCGCCGGCGGGCCGGCCGCGGCGAAGGTCCGGCTGCCACGCTGGACGCGCTGATCGGCGGCCACGTCGACTTCGCCCTGGACGACCGCGACCTGATCACCCTCCACGACCGTGAGCTGCTGAACCTCAAGGAGGAGGACCGGCGTACCGTCCGCCGGCTCCAGCGCGGCTACGTCGAGCTGTGGGTGGAGGTGGTCCGGCAGGCCTACCCGCCGCTGGCCGACCCTGCCGCCGAGCCGGTGGCGCGGGCCGCCGTGCACGCCGTCTTCGGCCTGATCAACTCGACCCCGCACAGCCTCGGCTCGAACCCCGACCAGGGTGAGCGCACCGCCCTCCAGCGCGACGGTATGGCGGCCCTGCTCCACACCCTCGCCCACGGCGCGTTCGCGGCGGCGGCGGAGTCGGCCGCCGCCGCGACAGTCACGGCGACCACGGCAGCCGCGGGGCCCGCGGGAGCCTGAGCCCCGTGCCCCAGAGAACGCCCCCGCCCGGGTCGCCCCCTTTCCGGCTGCGCCCTGCCCGGTCGCGCCAACGCCTCCGCGCCCTTCGGGTGGCGGCCAGGTGGGGGACGGTCGGGCGGTGAAGGGTTCGGCGGAGAATGGTCGGGGAGTAAAGGTTTCGCCGGTGAAGGCCTCGACGGCTGCCCGTCCCGAGGCCTAGTCCCAAAGGACGGCGTCCACCCACCCCTGGCCGCTGGGCGCCGCGAAGGCCGTCGGCGATGCTGGAGACGGCCGGGAGAGAGCGGGCCGCTCGGGTGTTCGATCGGGAATCACCGCAGGCCGCGGGCTGTTGGCCAGTCCGCCGGACCGGACGATCCGGGCTGCCCCGGCCCGCCCCGAACCCACCCGGGCCGGAAACGTCATGGCGGCCACCCGACGAAATGGTTAGCATCTCTAAATATGCCTGAGACTCACGGATCCACGGCGGAGCAATCCCCGAGCGGCCCCCCAGCCCCCGGCTCGACCCCGGAGGTCCCCGTCGACGGCCCGCAGGCCGGCGTCGAGAACACCGGGCCCACTGAGAACACCGAGCGCACCGAAAAGGCCGAGCGCACCGAGAGCATCGAGCCCGCCGGGAGCACCGGGCCCGCCGGGGGCGCCGAGCCGGCCGGCTGGCTGCGCCGTCTGGTCGGCTACAGCTGGCGCTCCCGCCGCAGCCTGCTGCTCGCCTTCGGCGCCTCGCTCCTCGGCATGGCCGTCACCGCGCTGGTGCCGCTGGTCACCAAGCTGATCATCGACGACGTCATAGTCGCCCACACCAGATCGCTGGCCCCCTGGGCGGTGGTGCTGCTGCTCGCCGCCCTCGTGGTCTTCGGCTGCACCCAGGTCCGCCGCTACTACGGCGGCCAGCTCGCGGTCGACGTCCAGCACGACCTGCGCAGCGACCTGTTCCGCTCGCTCGGCCGGCTCGACGGCCACCGCCAGGACCGGTTGGACACCGGCCAGGTGGTCGGGCGCGCGACCTCGGACCTCCAACTGGTCAACGGCCTGCTCTCGATGTTGCCGATGATGACCGGCTATCTGCTGATGTTCGTCATGTCGCTGGCCGTGATGCTCTGGCTGTCCCCGCCGCTCACCCTGATCGCCCTGGTCATGGGCCCGGCGCTGTGGTGGGTCTCGGTGCTCAGCCGCAAGCGCCTCTTCCCCTCCACCTGGGCCGCCCAGCAGGAGGCGGCCGCCGTCGCCGGCGTGGTGGACGGTGCGATCGGCGGCGTCCGCGTGGTCAAGGGCTTCGGCCAGGAGGCGCAGGAGCTCGACAAGCTGGAGGCGGCCTCCCGCAACCTCTTCGCGGCCCGGCTCCGTTCGATCCGGCTGAACGCCCGCTACAACCCGGCGATGCAGGCGATCCCGGCGCTCGCCCAGGTCGGCGTCCTGGCCTTCGGCGGCTGGCTGGCCGTGGACGGGAGCGTCACGCTCGGCACCTTCGTCGCCTTCTCCACCTACGTCGCCCAGATGACCGGTCCGGTGCGGATGCTGACCATGGTCATCACCGTCGGCCAGCAGGCCCGGGCCGGCGTCGAGCGCGTCCTGCAGCTGATCGACGAGCGCCCGCTGGTCCAGGAGCGCCCGGACGCCCGCACCCTGGACCTCGCGCACGGCGAGATCCCGCACGGCACCGCCGCCGACACCGCCGCCGGAACCACCTCCGGAACCACCTCCGGCACCCCCACCGTCGGTGCGCGGACCCTCGACGTCGCCCTGGAGTTCGACCGGGTCGAGTTCCGCTACGACCCCGAGCACCCCTCCCCCGTCCTGCACGGCCTCAGCCTGAAGCTGGCCCCCGGAGAGACCCTCGCGCTGGTCGGCGCCTCCGGCTCCGGCAAGTCGACGGTGGCCCAGCTGGTGCCCCGCTTCTACGACCCGGCCGCCGGCACCGTCCGCCTGTACGGCCACGACCTGCGCGACCTCACCCTGGACTCGGTCCGTGCGACGGTCGGCATCGTCCCCGAGGAGAGCTTCCTCTTCTCCGAGTCGGTCCGCACCAACATCGCCTACGGCCGCCCGGACGCCACGGACGAGCAGGTGGTCGCCGCCGCCCGCGCCGCCCAGGCCGACGAGTTCGTCCGCGCGCTGCCGGACGGCTACGACACCAGGGTCGGCGAGCAGGGGCTGACCCTCTCCGGCGGCCAGCGCCAGCGCATCGCACTGGCCCGGGCCATCCTCACCGACCCCCGGATCCTGCTGCTGGACGACGCCACCTCGGCGGTGGACCCGCAGATCGAGGCGGAGATCCACGACGCGCTGCGCTCGGTGATGACCGGCCGCACCACGCTGCTGATCGCCCACCGCCGTTCGAGCCTCCAGCTCGCGGACCGGATCGCCGTGCTGGAACGCGGCCGGCTGCTGGACCTCGGAACGCACGAGGAGCTCGAGGCCCGATGTCCCCAGTACCGGGCCCTGATCACCGACCCCGAGGCCGGTCGCGACACCCGGCGGTCCACGCCCGACTCCACTCCTGAGTCCACCCCCGAGTCCACCCTCGATCAGGCCCCCGATCAGGCACCCGACGAAGCCCCGGGGCAGCCGGCAGGTCAGCCGGTCACCGATGGCGCCCCCACCGGCGACACCCCCGGAACCGGGCCCCGGTCCATCCTCGAGACCTCCGCCCCCGAGACCTCTGCCCTCCCCACCCCAGCGCTCCCCACCCCGGCCCTGGCCAAGGCCGCCCGCACCGCCGACCCCGACCTGCTGGAGAAGGTCGCCGCCCTCCCGCCCGCCTCCGACACCCCGGCCGTCCCCCGCGCCGAGGCCGAGGCCGGGGATCCCGACTTCACCCTGCGCCGCCTGCTGCGCCCCTTCCGCGTCCCGCTGCTCATCGCCCTGCTGCTGGTCGCCCTGGACGCGGCGGCCGGACTGGTGCTGCCGGTGCTGATCCGGCACGGCATCGACGAGGGCGTCCGCAAGGGCCTGATGTCCGGCGTCGCGGTGGCCGCGCTCGCCGCACTCGTCGTGGTCCTCCTGGACTGGGTGGTGCAGGGCGCCGAGAACCGGGTCAGCGGCCGCACCGGCGAGCGCGTCCTCTACACGCTCCGGCTCAAGATCTTCGCCCACCTCAACCGGCTGGGCCTGGACTACTACGAGCGCGAGCTGACCGGCCGGATCATGACCCGGATGACCACCGACCTGGACTCGCTGACCTCCTTCCTCCAGACCGGCATGGTCACCGCCGTGGTCAGCCTGCTGACCTTCGCCGGGATCTTCGCCGCCCTGCTGATCATCGACGCCGGCCTGGCCCTGGTGGTCTTCGCCGTCCTGCCGCTGCTGGTGATCGCCACCCTGGTGTTCCGCAAGAAGTCCAAGGACCAGTACGAGCGCTCCCGCGACCTGATCGGCACGGTCAACGCCGACCTCCAGGAGAACGTGGCCGGCATGCGGATCGTCCAGGCCTTCCGTCGTCTGGACACCAACACCGACCGCTTCGTGGCCCGCGGCATCGCCTACCGCGAGGCCCGGGTCCGGGCCCAGCTCTACATCTCGCTGTACTTCCCGTTCGTCCAGTTCCTCTCCAGCGTGGCCGCCGCGCTGGTGCTGATCGTCGGCGCGGCCCGGGTCGACGCGGGGACCCTGACGGTCGGTGCGCTGGTCGCGTACCTGCTCTACATCGACCTGTTCTTCGCGCCGGTCAACCAGCTGTCCCAGGTGTTCGACGGGTACCAGCAGGCCTCGGTGGGCCTCGGCCGGATCCGCGAGCTGCTGCGCACCCCGACCACCACCGCCGAGGCGGCCGACCCGGTCCCGGTGGCCAAGGGCCTGCGCGGCGAGATCTCCTTCGAGGGCGTCGGCTTCGCCTACAACGGCGGCGCGGACGGCGCCCCGACCGTGCTGAGCGGAGTGGACCTGCACATCCCGGCCGGGCAGACGGTGGCGCTGGTCGGCGAGACCGGCGCCGGCAAGTCGACGCTGGTGAAGCTGGTCGCCCGGTTCTACGACGCGACGGAGGGCACCGTCCGGGTGGACGGGGTCGACCTCACCCGCTACGACCTGGCGCAGTACCGCCACCGCCTGGGCGTGGTGCCGCAGGAGGCGTACCTGTTCGCGGGTACGGTCCGTGAGGCGATCGCCTACGGTCGGCCGGACGCCTCGGCGGCCGAGGTGGAGTCGGCGGCCCGGGCGGTCGGCGCCCACGACATGATCGTCCGACTCTCGGGCGGCTACGACCACGAGGTGGCCGGTCGCGGGCGGAACCTCTCGGCGGGCCAGCGCCAGCTGATCGCGCTGGCCCGGGCCGAGCTGGTCGACCCGGACATCCTGCTGCTCGACGAGGCCACCGCGGCGCTCGACCTGGCCACCGAGGCGGCGGTCAACCAGGCCGCCGACCGGCTCAGCGGCGGCCGGACCACCCTGGTCATCGCCCACCGTCTGACCACCGCCGAGCGCGCGGACCGGGTGGTCGTGCTGGACCACGGCCGGGTGGTCGAGGACGGCACGCACACCGAACTGCTCGCCCGGGGCGGAACCTACTCCCGGCTCTGGCAGGCGTTCATCGCCGACGGCCACCCGGCGGTCGAGACCGTCGCCGCCATGTAGGGCCGCTGCGACCAGGGGCAGCTGCGCCCCCGGGTCCGTTCCGCGCCCGGGGCCGCCCCGCACCGGGGCCGCGCCCTACCCGCACGCCGTCTGGCGGATCCTCACACGAGGTCCGTCAGGCGGCGATCAGCGAGGCCAGCAGCCCCGAGGCATCGATCCCGCGCGGCAGTTCGCTCACCTGCCCGTCCCCGACCTCGACCACGCGCCAGCCGGAGCCGTCCGCCCGGCTGGCGAGGTCGGTGGTGACGAAGCGGCAGCCGAGTCTGCGGACCAGCGCCGGGACGTCGGTGAGATCGGGCTCGACGGCCCGGCGCGGGGCGTCCGGGTGCGGCCCGACCAGGACGGGCCGGCCGTCCAGCCACCACACCCGGGCCTCCACGGCGCGCCCACCGTTCTCCGGTGCGCCACAGTCCGTGTACTCCGGCCCGATGGGGCCGACGGCGCCGGCCGCGCCGCGCCTCGCGGCCGCGTCACTCGTACCGGCCGGTCCCTCCGCCGGGACGCCCGCGCCCTCGAACTCCTCGTACCGTCGCAGCACCACACCGCCCGCCAGGAACTCGCCCTGCAGCTCGACGAACCGCTCCACCACCCGGCCGACCGCCGTCAGGTCGGCCAACTCCGGCACGTAGCAGGCCTCGAGCCACTCGTGCTTGCGCGACTTCACGTAGTCCTTGACGATCGCCGGTCCGTGCCCGCCGAGCCGGGCCGCGGCCTCCGCCAGCTCCGCCGGCCCGGGCGGCACCGCCCCGTCGGACGGGATCCACGCACTGGCCGGCGTCGCACCCTCGAACACGCCGTACCAGCCGGGCAGTTCGTGGGCGGCCGCGTAGCCGGGCGCGCTGGTCAGCAGGTTGCCGCCGCGGGCGGTGAGCGCGGCGGCGAAGTCGGCGTACCGGGCGGAGGGCAGCATCCAACCCCGGTACCAGAGCGGTCCGCTGTCCCGCGGCACCCGCCGGACGGCCTCGTCGGCCCGTCCGGCGAGCAGCCCGTCGTGGTCGACCAGGTGGTGCTCGCCGCCCAACTCCCGCAGCATCCTGGCCTCCCAGGCGAAGTGCGGGTCGGGCCGGCGCGGGTTGAGCGGATCGGCGGGGAAGATGATCGCGGGTACGGGCATGGCCGTCAGGGTACGGCCGGCGGGCTGATCCCGCGCCCGCCACGACGGACCGGCCGGCCCGAGCACCCCGACCGGAGTGCCGAATCCCCTCGACGCCCCGGGCGGCCGCTGCGAGAGTGACCCGATGCGAAATCTGCTGCGATCCCGCAAACGCAGGCCGAGGCAGGCCGCCCGCACGGTGGTCCTGGACGGGAACGGCTCGGTCTTCCTGCTCCGTTCGGACAACGACGAGGTCGGCGTGCACTGGACCATGCCGGGCGGCGGACTGGAGCCGGGCGAGACACCGTGGGAGGGCGCCCGGCGCGAGCTGTGGGAGGAGACGGGCTGGAGCGATCTCGAACCCGGCCCGCTGCTCTGCACATGGGAGCACGACTTCACCTGGCACGGTACCCCGGTCCGCCAGCACGAGCACATCTATCTCACCGGCGGACCGCACCGCGGCCCGGTCGGCGACGTCAGCGAGGTGCACGCCGTCGACCGGATCCTGGACTGGCGCTGGTGGACCCCGGCGGACCTCGCCGACGAGAACGCCGACGCGCTCTGGCCGCCCGCGCTGCCGGAACTGCTGGACGCTGTCCGTACGGGCTGGGTCGTGGACGGGCGACCGCCGGTGCCCGTCGACCTCGGGTACGTCCCGAACGCTCCGGCCACCCGTCAGGCCCGCTAGACCGCTGAACTGCTGACCCGCTGAACCGCCGGCCCGTTGGCCCGCTGAACCGCTGGGCCCATCGGTCCGCCGGCCCCGGCGCCGAACGGCGCCCGGCGGAGCGGCTACGCGCGCCCGCCGCGTCGGGTCCGCCCGGCCGGGCCGGCCGGAGCGGGCTCCCACCCGTGCAGTTCCAGCTCCCGGTCGTGCAGCGCGGCGGGGTTCATCAGCACCGTCAGCCGGGCGCCGACCAGCTGCTCGGAGCCGAGCCCGGTCGCGGACAGCAGCTGTTCGGTCGGCACCGAGACGGCGATGGCGGGCCGCCAGGAGGGCAGCACCACCAGACAGGTGCCGCGGCCGACCTTGATCGGCCGGGCCGCCACCCGCACCGGTGCGCGCTCCTCCGGTCGGCCGAGGGGCTCGGCCGGTCCGGGGCTGCCGCCGATCAGGATGCCGAGCGGAGGGTTGCTCCACGAGGTCCCGGTGCCGGGGCCGGCGGCGGTGACGGCGTCGACCGCAGCGAAGCCGAGGGCGTCCTGGCCGGCCCCGAACGACGGCCCCTGCGCCGCGAGTTCCTCCGCACCGGCGCGCTCGCCCGCCCGGCCGGCGGCGCCCGGCAGGCCCGCCCCGGTCGGGCCGGACGCGGCCGTCTCCCGTGCGGTCGCCCCCTGTCCGTTCTGGGCGGCCTGCGGGTGCATCCGGCGCAGTCGCCGTGAGGGCGAGGGCCGCCGGTAGCCCAGGATCCGCGGCTCTTCGCGCACCGGGCGCGGCGCCGACCCGGAGCGGCTGACGTCCGACGGTGCGGCAGCGGGCAGCTGCCGGACGAACCCGCCGTCGGCCCCGCCCCGGTCCGGCCCATCGAGGGTGTCGGGTGCTGCGGCAGCGATGCCCGCGGAGAAGTCGGGCGCGGCCGGACCGTTCCCGGCCTGAACATCGGTGTCGGCCTGTGCGCCGCCCTGCGCGCCGGCATCCGCGCCGAGCAGGGCCCAGATATCGGTGACCGGCCGACGGCACGCGTCCGCCAGCTCGGCGACGGAACGCCCCCGGGCGTGCGCGGCCCGCAGCCGGTCGGCGAACGCCGCCCGCAGCCGTGCCGTGGTCGGGTCGCCGCCGGTCGGAGCGCCGTGGTCCTCCGGGCCGACCGCCCGCGGAACGGGCGGCGCCTCCGCGTCGCTCCGGCTGCGCGGCCGCGGCACCGTGTCATGGCGCACCGTGTCCTGCCACGCTGTGCCGCCCTGGCGCGGCGCACCCACCGCACCCATCGAACCCACCGGGACGCCGGACGCGGCCGCACCGGGCTCGGCGGCGGTCGCGATCGAGCACATCGGAACGGCCGCGGCGGGCGGGCCGGTCTCGGCGGGTGGAGGCGAGGACCCGGCGCTGTCCCCGGGCGCGCCGGGCAGGGACGGGTCGGTTGCGGTGGTGCGGAGCGAGGTCATCGGCGGGCCCTTCGGGGAACGGTTCCGACGATCCTCCCGCACGGCGCGATCAGCTCCAAGCGTCGAACCCGATGGTGTGCGCGATACCACCGTGGGATGGTCGCGGGGCCGCCCCGGGATCGTCCAAGACAGCGCAGGGCGAACACTGTTGCCACACGACCGGAGCTGCGGCCTGTGCTGTTCGCCGCCCCCGACCGCGCCCCGCCGGGTGTGATCAACTTCCGGGCGCGACAAAGCCCTTGAGGTCGGCGAGCACCGCGTTGGCCGCCATGACTCCGAGCCCGAGGAACCAGGTCTCGTCCGAAACCGGCCGGGCCTGACCGGACTTGACCGCACCGAGCGTCTTCCAGAGCGCACCGCCCAGCACCGCGTCCTGGTTGGTCGAGCTGGGGCTGCCGTACACGCCGTAGAAGATCCAGTCGGCGTCGGCCTTGTCGATCTGCTCCGGGCTGACCTCCACCGCGAGCTCCTGGACCCGTTCGATCTCGGGCTGCGGCAGCGGCACGTCGGTGAGGATGGTGCCGATGAACGAGAGCTCGGCGTAGAGCCGGGTCCGGCCCGGCATGAAGCGCAGCGGGGTGATGGTGGGGCGCTTGTCGCCGAGCTTCGCGCCGATCGCGGCGGCGGACGCCTGGTACGCGTCGAGCTGGGCCTTGGCTTCGGCCTCCAGGCCGAACGCGCTCGCGTTGAGCAGGAAGTTCTGCTTCCAGGGGTAGCCGGGGCGCAGCGAGAAGACGGTCGGCGCGATCTTGGACAGCTGCGCGTACTGGTCCTGGGCGCGCAGCTGGCTGCCGAGGATCAGGTCCGGCTTGAGCGCGGCGATGGCCTCCAGGTTGAGGCTGTTGATGGTGCCGACGGCGGCGGGGCTGCCGGCCTTGTCCCTGAGGTAGGACGGCAGGGACTTCGAGCCGTCGGTGTGGACGACGCCGACCGGCTGGATGCCGAGGGCGACGACGTTGTCGAGCTCGCCGGTGTCCAGCACCACGACCCGGGTGGGCCTGGCCGGGATGACGGTCTCGCCCATCGCGTGCCTGAGGGTGCGCGGGTAGACGCCGGGGGCGGCGTCGGTGCCGAAGCCCTTCATCTTCTCGATCACGGTGGCGTAGTCGTCACCGCCCTGCTTGACCGACTTCTGGTTCGGGGAAGAGCCACCGCCGGCCGGGGTCGAGCCGCCGCTGCCTCCCGACCCGCCCGATCCGCCCGATCCACCGGATCCGCCAGATCCGCCCGAGCTGCCGCAGGCGGTGAGCAGCCCGCCGAGGCCGAGGACCGCTCCTCCGGCGATCGCCGCGGTGAGGAACCTGCGGCGGCCGGCGGTGCGGGGGGCGGTGCGGGCGACGAGGGCCAGGTCGTCGGGGGTGGGGGGCACGCGACGCTCCATTCACGATCGAAATTAGGTTAGGCAAACCTATCCGACTCGGGGCGACAGGGTCGCGGGCCGCTCGCACCAGGGGGGCAAATCATGCTGAATCTTGGCAAAAGGAAGAAAATTCCTTGGGCCAACTCCTTTGAAACAAAGGTACATGGGTTAACAAGCCGTAAATACATCAGCCCGAAGGGCCTGCTTGGGAACGAATCGAAGCAAGTGGTTTAGATCACCAAGGGTTGGTCTACTCAACCTTCCATGCCCGCATCTAGGGTGCGCTGGTGTTTGATCAGCAGCTCTCAGAGCACACGAGCAGCGGCCGGGCAATGGCGCCCGGCGCTCCGCAGGGTGCCCCGGTCAGTGGCATCAGTGGTGGAGTCCCCGCGGGTCAGGGGACGGCTGGGGGAGCGGGGGACAAGGGTCTACGGGGTGGTTCCGTCGGCCTGCTGAGCAGCGTGGTGCTGGGCGTCTCGACGGTCGCCCCGGTCTACTGCCTGACCGCCACGCTCGGCCCGACCGTCACCGCGGTCGGCGTCCAGATGCCCGCGGTGTTCCTCGCGGGCTTCCTGCCGATGCTGCTCGTCGCGTTCGCGTACAAGGAGCTGAACAAGGACTTCCCGGACTGCGGAACGTCCTTCACCTGGGGTGTGCGGGCCTTCGGCCCCCGGGTCGGCTGGATGGCCGGCTGGGGTCTGACGGTGGCGACCATCATCGTGCTCTCCAACCTGGCCGGGGTCGCGACCGACTTCCTGTACCTGATGCTCGGGGAGATGACCGGCAGCAGCTGGGTCACCGAACTCGACCAGAACAAGGCCGTCCACCTGCTCACCGTGGTCCTGCTGATCGCCGGCGCCACCGCGATGAGCTACCGGGGGATGACCGCCACCAAGTGGTTCCAGTACAGCCTGGTCGGCCTCCAGCTGGCCGTGCTGCTGCTCTTCTCCGCCATCGCCATCGGCAAGGCCGCCTCCGGCGACCTGCCCGACTCGATCGGCTTCTCCTTCTCCTGGCTCAACCCGCTCGAGGTCAGCTCGTTCAGCGCGTTCACCGCCGGACTGTCGCTGTCGATCTTCATGTACTGGGGCTGGGACACCTGCCTGACCATGAACGAGGAGACCCAGGGCAGCGCCAAGACCCCGGGCCGCGCCGCGATGATCTCCATGGTCACCCTGGTCGGCTCGTACCTGCTGGTCGCGATCGCCTCCCAGATGTTCGCGGGCGTCGGCAGCACCGGCAACGGCCTCGGCAACCCGGCCACCGCCGACAACGTGTTCGCCGCGCTGGCCCGTCCGGTGCTCGGCTCGCCGTGGAGCATCCTGCTCTTCCTGGCCGTCGTCGCCAGCGCCGCCGCCAGCCTGCAGACCACCTTCATCCCGGTGGCCCGCACCCTGCTCGCGATGAGCGCCTACCGCGCCGTGCCGCCGCGCTTCGGCGCCGTCCACCCGCGCTTCCGCACCCCGGGCTACGCCACCGTCGCGGCGGGCATCGCCACCGCGGTCTTCTACGTGGGCATGAGCCTGATCAGCGAGAACGTCGTCCAGGACACCATCCTGGCGCTCGGTCTGATGATCTGCTTCTACTACGCGCTGACCGCCTTCGCCTGCGTCTGGTACTTCCGCCGCTCGCTGCGCACCGGCGTCCGCGACCTGCTGCTCAAGGGCGCCGCCCCGCTCCTCGGCGGGGTGCTGCTCACCGCGGTCTTCCTGCAGACCCTCACCGACGCCTGGGACCCGGACTACGGCAGCGGTTCGGTCTTCGGCATCGGCTCGGTCTTCGTGATCGGCGTCGGCATCCTGCTGCTCGGCGCCTGCCTGATGACCTGGTACGGCTTCATCCGGCCGGAGTTCTTCCGCGGCGAGACGCTGACCAAGGACACCCAGGCACTGGTCGTGGAGGACTGACACCAGTACTGTTGAGCGCATGAAGCGTTTCACGGGCCTGTGCTGGTGGCCGTCCTAGGACGGCCATCACACTCGCCTGAGCAGGGCCGTCCGGGATGGACGGCCCTGCTGCGTTTTCCGCGCCCCGCGCTCCCCGCAGAACGGGCCCCTCGCCCCGGACGGCAGACCACCACCGCCGCACCGAGGAGAGACCTTGACCACCACGCCTGCGTCCGCCGCCGTCGCGCCCACCGCCGTTGGCGTCGCCACGTCCGTTCCGTCCGGCACGACCAGCACGGCCGTCCCGTCCGTTCCGTACGATGACGACCCGACCGCCCACCGCGTCCTCACCGGGGACCGCCCCACCGGACCGCTCCACCTCGGCCACTACTTCGGCACCCTGCGCAACCGCGTCCGGCTCCAGGACCAGGGCGTCGAGATGTTCGTCGTGGTCGCCGACTACCAGGTCATCACCGACCGCGACCTCGCCGACCGGCTCGCCGAACACACCGAGAACCTCGTCCTCGACTACCTCGCCGCCGGCCTCGACCCCGAGCGGGCGACGATCTTCCCGCACAGCGCCGTCCCCGCCCTCAACCAGCTGCTGCTCCCCTTCCTCAGCCTGGTCAGCGTCGCCGAACTGCGCCGCAACCCCACCGTCAAGGACGAGATCACCCACTCCCGGCAGTCCGCCGTCAGCGGGCTGATGTTCACCTACCCCGTCCACCAGGCCGCCGACATCCTCTTCTGCAAGGCCGACCTGGTCCCGGTCGGCCAGGACCAGCTGCCCCACCTCGAAGTCGCCCGCACCGTCGCCCGCCGCTTCAACGAGCGCTACCCGCACGCCGACGGCAGCGCCGTCTTCCCCCGCCCCCAGGCCCTGCTCTCCGACGCCCCGATGCTGCTCGGCACCGACGGCGGCAAGATGAGCAAGAGCCGGGGCAACGCCGTCGCCCTCGGCGCCACCGAGGACGAGACCGCCCGGATCATCCGTGGCGCCCGGACCGACGCCGACCGCCGGATCGGCTACGACCCGGTCAACCGGCCCGAGGTCTCCAGCCTTGTCCTGCTCGCCGCCCTCTGCCAGGACCGTACCCCCGAAGCCGTCGCCGAGGAGATCGGCGACGGCGGAGCCGCGGTGCTCAAGCGCACCGTCACGGAGTCCGTCAACGAGTTCCTCCGCCCGATGCGCGCCCGTCGCGCCGCACTCGCCGCCGACCGGGGCCACCTGCGGCAGGTCCTGCGCGACGGCGCCGAGCGGGCCAACGCCGTCGCCGACGCCACCCTCGCCGAGGTCCGGGAGGTGATGGGGGCGGCGATCTGAAGAGCGCTCACCGCCGGGCACCGGCCGGGCAGGGGACATCGGCCGGTTGACACGGGGCATATCGTCACCGGGCGGTCGCGGCCACGACGCGACCGCCCGCACCCCGATCCCGCGCCCGAAAGGTGGCCCGGCCCATGGACCAGCACCCGACCACACCCGGCCAGGGGCTGACCCGCCCGCCGCACCTGCGTCCCGGCGACCACATCGCCGTCGTCGCCCCAAGCGGCCCCATCGACGCCGAACGCCTCGCCGCCGGCTGCGCGATCCTCCGCTCCTGGGGGTTGCGCGTCACCGTCGCCCCGCACGTCCTCGACACCCACCCCACCCTCCGCTACCTCGCCGGCACCGACGCCGACCGCGCCGCCGACCTCCAGACCGCCTGGCTCGACCCCACCGTCGACGCCGTCATCTGCGCCCGCGGCGGGTACGGCGTGCACCGCCTGGTCGACCTGCTCGACTGGACCGTCATGCGCGCCGCCGCGCCCAAGCCCTTCATCGGCTTCAGCGACGTCAGCTCCCTGCACGAGGCCTTCGCCCAGCGCCTCGGCCTCGCCACCCTGTACGGCCCGCTGGCCGCCGGGGCCTCCTTCGTCGCCGACGGCCCGACCGCCGAGCACCTGCGCCGCACCCTCTTCGACCCGGCCGCCGTCACCGTCCTCACCTCACCCACTGCCGCCCCGCTCGTCCCCGGCCGGGCCCGCGGCGTCACGGCCGGCGGCTGCCTCCACGTCCTCACCGCCGAGCGCGGCACACCCGCCGCGCGGTCCTCCTACGAGGGCGGCATCCTGCTGCTCGAAGACGTGAACGAGCACCCCTACCAGCTCGACCGGCTGCTCACCCAGCTCCTGCGCTCCGGCGCCCTCGACGGCGTGGCCGGCGTGGCCCTGGGCTCCTGGGAGGGTTGCGGACGGCCCGAGCGGGTCCGGGACGTGATGCTCGACCGGCTCGGCGGGCTCGGTGTTCCCGTGCTCTGGGAACTGGGCTTCGGCCACTGTCCCTCCACTCTCACCGTCCCGCTCGGCGTTCCCGCCCTGCTCGACGCCGACGCCGGCACCCTGACACTGGACCAGCCCGCTCTCGCCGGCCGCTGAGCTCGGGACCCGACCCGACCCGACCCGACTCGGTGAGTCCGGCCCGTCCGGGGTCACCGAGCAAGGGGCACGCTGAACGAGGTGCGCCCTGAGTAAGGTGCCGCCATGAACGAGGACCGCCTCACCGCCCTTGCCCTCGGCTTCCTGCGCGGCCCGGGCAGCAACGCCCGCACGATCCTCGGACTTGCCGGCCCGCCCGGCGCCGGCAAGTCCACCCTGGCCCGCCGTCTGGTCGCCGAGGTCGAGCGCGCCGAAGGCCCCGGCAGCGCCGCCTACGTCCCGCTCGACGGCTTCCACCTCTCCGGCGCCCAGCTCGACCGCCTCGGCCTGACCCACCGCAAGGGGGCCCCGGCCACCTTCGACGCCCACGGTTACGTCGCCCTGCTGCGCCGCATCGCCGGCGACCGCTTCCAGGACATCTACGTCCCGGACTTCGACCGCACCCTGGACGAACCGGTCGCCGCCCGCCACGTGGTCCGCCCGCACACCCGACTCGTCATCACCGAAGGCAACTACCTCGCCTCCGCGGACACCCCCTGGCCCGACGCCCGTCGACTGCTCCACGAGCTCTGGTACGTGCACACCGACGACGAGGAACGTGAGGAGCGCCTGTTCCGGCGGCACCGCGAAGGCGGACGCGACGAAGCCGCCGCCCGCCACTGGGTCACCGGCAACGACCATCCGAACGGCGAGTACGTGAAGCCCGGCCGGGCGCTCTGCACCCGGACCGTCTCCGGGACGGGTTTGCCTTCGGTGTCGGACAGGGGTAGTGTTCTCTAGTCGCTCGGCAGGGAGCACCGGACACGCATCGGCGCGGACGGTCCCGGGGCGGCCAATCCTCTGAAACACCACTTCCGGTTCGCGCCGGCCGTTTCGCTTTTTCGCGTGACGGCCTGGGGCTTATTCGGTGTGCTCGTTTTATCGGGTTGCGGTCGGATTCGCTTTTCGGAGCGGAGATCGGCTAGAGTTTGAAACGTCGGACAGGGCGTCAAGCCCCGGAAGAC
>NZ_JBICYZ010000090.1:0-36508 GCF_043201465.1 Kitasatospora sp. NPDC048298 | reverse complement strand
GCTTCGTTCATCCAACTCGCCGGTGTCTTCCGGGGCTTGACGCCCTGTCCGACGTTTCAAACTCTAGCCGATCTCCGCTCCGAAAAGCGAATCCGACCGCAACCCGATAAAACGAGCACGCCGAATAAGCCCCAGGCCGTCACGCGAAAAAGCGAAACGACCGGCACGAACTGGAAGTGGTGTTTCAGAGGATTGGCTGCCCCGGGACCGTCCGCGCAATGCGTGTCCGGTGCTCCCTGCCAGGCAGCTCGAAGAACTGTACGCGCTTCCGCGCCCGGATGCAAACGTCGTGCAAAGACGGCCGGCCGGACCCCGGGGAGAGGGGTCCGGCCGGTGGAGCCGTGCGGATCAGCTGTTGGTGGGGAAGCCCAGGTTGATGCCGCCGTGCGACGGGTCCAACCAGCGCTGGGTCACGGCCTTGCCCCGGGTGAAGAACTGGACGCCGTCCTGGCCGTACGCGTGGGCGTCGCCGAACAGGGAGGCCTTCCAGCCGCCGAAGGAGTAGTAGGCGACCGGGACCGGGATCGGCACGTTGATGCCGACCATGCCGACCTCCACCTCGAACTGGAAGCGCCGGGCCGCGCCGCCGTCGTTGGTGAAGAGGGCGGTGCCGTTGCCGTACGGGTTGGCGTTGATCAGCGCCAGGCCCTCCTCGTACGAGGCGACGCGCACGACCGAGAGGACCGGGCCGAAGATCTCGTCGTTGTAGACGGACATGCCGGGCTTCACGTGGTCGAACAGCGTGGGGCCGAGCCAGAAGCCGTCGGCCGTCGGGGAGCCGTTCCTGTCCTCGGCGGTGACCGGGTGCTTGCGGCCGTCCACGGCGAGCTCGGCGCCGTCGGCGACCCCGGACTCCACGTAGGAGGTGACCTTGTCCCGGTGCTGGCCGGTGACCAGCGGGCCCATCTCGGAGTCGCCGTTGCAGCCCGGGCCGACCTTCAGGGTGGCGATCCGCTGCTTGATCTTGTCGACCAGCTCGTCGCCGATCGGGTCGACCGCAACGAGCACGGACACCGCCATGCAGCGCTCGCCGGCCGCGCCGAAGCCGGCGTTGACGGCGGCGTCGGCGGCGAGGTCGAGGTCCGCGTCCGGCAGGACCAGCATGTGGTTCTTGGCGCCGCCCAGGGCCTGCACGCGCTTGCCGTAGCGGGTGCCGGTCTCGTAGACGTAGCGGGCGATCGGGGTGGAGCCGACGAAGCTGACGGACTTGACGTCCGGGTGCTCCAGCAGGCGGTCGACGGCCACCTTGTCGCCGTGCACGACGTTGAAGACGCCGTCCGGCAGGCCGGCCTCCTTCCACAGTTCGGCGAGGAAGTTGGCGGCGGACGGGTCCTTCTCCGAGGGCTTCAGCACGACGGTGTTGCCGGCCGCGATGGCGATCGGGAAGAACCACATCGGCACCATGGCCGGGAAGTTGAACGGCGAGATGATCGCGACCGGGCCGAGCGGCTGGCGGATCGAGTAGACGTCGACGCCGGTCGAGGCCTGCTCGGTGAACCCGCCCTTGACCAGCTGCGGGATGCCGCAGGCGTACTCCACGACCTCCAGGCCACGGGCGATCTCGCCCAGCGCGTCGGAGTGCACCTTGCCGTGCTCCGCCACGATGATCGAGGCCAGCTCGTCGCGGCGGGCGTTCAGCAGCTCGCGGAAGGCGAAGAGCACCGTCGTCCGCTTCGCGATCGAGGCGGTGCGCCACTCGGTGAAGGCCGCGGCGGCGGCGGCCACCGCCTGGTCGACCTCGGCGATCTCGGCGAAGTCGACCTGTCCGGCGACCTGGCCGGTGGCCGGGTCGAAGATCTCACCGCGACGGGGGGCCGCACCGGCGGTGGCGACCGGCTTGCCGCCGATCCAGTGAATGATGTGCTTGCTCAAGGTCCGTCTGCCTCCGAAGTCCCGGGCGGCGTCCTGCCACCGGTCCGGTCTGGCGCCGCCGCGGGTGGGCCGGGCGACGGAAATCACGGGGCTACCGCGCTCGTCTCCCAGTCTGGTGGCCGCTCCGGCCCGGCTCAACGAACAGGCTGACGGGGATCGTGGATTCAGCCTTACAGGTCGTCCGGTCGCTCGGCCGAACGAGTGGACCCGCGGCGGGGCCTCAGGACTCCCCGTCCTCCGGCTCCTCCAGGTACGGGTCGTGCAGCCCGTCCGCCGCCTCCTGGGTCTCCAACAGGTCCAGCCGCAGGTCCTGTGCCCAGGCCAGCGCCCATCGCTTGAGTTCGTCCACCTCCCCGGCCGGGACACCCCGGGCGCGGAACCGCCCGTCCGCCGCCTCGGCGAGCGTCTCCAGCCGTTCGGCGAGCGCCGCGGGCTGGAAGTCCGGGTCCAACTCCCCCGCCAGCGCGAGCAGTTCACCCTCCCGGTAGCAGCGGGTGAGGGCGTGCACGTCGATCAGGTCGCGCGGCATGCCCCGGTCCACGAGCAGCACGGTGGTCAGCGCGGCCGCGTCCTCCAGGGCGACGACCGGCAGCACAAGCGGCGGCTCGTCCGGTCCGGGCGCACCGAAGTCGAGCCGGACCGGGCGGTGGCCCAGCGGCTCCTTGCGCAGCTCCACCGAGTGCGACCGTCCGCCGAGCGCCAGCCGGACGGTGAGCTGCTCCAGTCGAGGTGTGCCCGGCCGGTCGACGGCCCCGCCGCCCGCCGCCCGGTACGCCTCGCCCAGCGCGGCGGCCGCCTCCGGCAGGTCGGCGCCGCCGGTCGCCAGGGTCAGCCCGTCCTGCGGGCAGGCCGCGACACCGTGGGCGCGCAGCGCATGCCCACCGGCCAGGGCGAGGCCGTACCGGTCGCAGACGGGTGCGGCCGGCGCGGCCAGGCGCAGCTGGGCGGCGCCCGGGCGGAGGGGCGCGTCGACGGCGTGCGGGACGGTGGTCACGCCTCCAGTCTGACGCGGCCGCCCGCTCCGCGCGCCGCCGCCGGCTCGCGCCCCGAGGTTCCCCCACGCGCCGCCACCGTCGAGCGCCCAGGGATGCCCCCGGACGCCCCGCGGCTCACCAGCCGCTGAGCCTCGCCGCCGCCTCGTGCAGGGCGAGCTCCAGCAGCACCGGGTCGTTGAGCCGCCCGGAGCCGTCGGGCGGGACCAGCCAGCGCACGCCCGGGCTGCTGCGCTCGGGGTGCGGGACGACGATCCAGGTGCCCTTCCCGGCGCCGCGCACGCCGGTGCCGATCCAGTGGGCCGCGGTGCCGACGGGCACCAGGAAGCTCAGCCGCTCGCCCCCGAAGTCGGTGAGGACCGGGCCGCGGGTGCGCGGGTCCAGGACCTCCAGGGCCGGGCGGCCGAGCCGACCGGGGACGGAGAGGACGTCCCAGCGCCGGCCGGCCGGCAGCAGCACCAGGCCGAGCCCGCTGCGCTCCCACTGCTCCCGGAAGGATTCCGGGTCCGGTGCCACCTGGGCGAGCCAGTGCAGTCCGGTGGTCTCCATGTCGTGTCCCCGCTTCTCGCCGTTCGTACTGTTCGGAGACGGCGGGATGAACGAGACCCGCCGTCACCAGGGAGAGGCGGACGGCGGGTCCCGATTACACGACTGGGGGCACCCGACTGCGGGTGCGGGCACTTCAGCTGTCGAAGCCCAGCCCCATCCGGTCGAGGGTGCGCAGCCAGAGGTTGCGGTGGCCGCCGTTGCGGTCCGCCCGCTCCAGCGACCGGGTGGTGATCTCGATCCCGGCCCAGCGCACCGGCTCGGGCGGGAACGGCAGCGGCTTGCTGCGCACCATGTCCAGCGAGGTGCGCTCGGTGCGCCCGCCGGCGAGCAGGTCGAGCATCACCTCGGCGCCGAAGCGGGTCGCGCCGACGCCGAGCCCGGTGTAGCCGACCGCGTACGCGACCTTGCCCCGGTAGCCGGTGTCGAAGAACGCCGAGAACCGGCTGCAGGTGTCGATCGCGCCGCCCCAGGCGTTGGTGAAGCGCAGGCCCTCCAGCTGCGGGAAGCAGCGGAAGAAGTGGTTGGCCAGGGTGCGGAAGGTCTCCGGCCGCTGGTCGTACTCGTGCCGGACGTGGCCGCCGAAGTGGTAGACCGCGTCGTAGCCGCCCCAGAGGATCCGGTTGTCGGCGGAGAGCCGGAAGTAGTGGAACTTGTTGGCGCTGTCGCCGAGGCCCTGCCGCCCGCGCCAGCCGATCGAGGCGAGTTGTTCGTCGCTGAGCGGCTCGGTCATCAGCGCGTAGTCGTACACCGGGACGACGTACGGGCGGACCCGCTTGAGCAGTGACGGGAAGACGTTGGTGCCGAGCGCGACCTTGCGGGCGAAGACCCGACCGTACGGGGTGCGGACGGCCATGCCGCTGCCGTGCTCCCGCAGGTCGGTGGCCCGGGTGTGCTCGAAGATCCGCACGCCCTGGCCGAGGCAGGCGTCCTTGAGGCCCCAGGCGAGCTTGGCGGGGTGGACCATCGCCACGCCCTCCTTGTCCCAGAGCCCGCCGAGGAAGGTCGGCGAGTTCACCTCGGCGCGCACCTGGTCGGCGTCCAGGACGGTGATGTCGAGGCCGTACCGGGCGACCGCCTCGGCGACCTCGTGGAGCTCCTCGACCTGGTGGGGCTGGGTGGCGACGTCGATCTCGCCGGTGCGCTCCCACTCGGCGTCGATGCCGTAGCGCTTGAGGGTGGCCTCGATGCCGTCGAGGTTGGCGGCACCGAGGCGTTCCAGCTGGGCCAGTTCGGACGGCCAGCGGTCCAGGCCGTTGCCGAAGCCGTGGGTGAGGCTGGCCGCGCAGAATCCGCCGTTGCGCCCGGACGCGGCCCACCCGACCTCGTTGCCCTCGACCAGCACGACGTCCAGCGAGGGGTCGCGCTCCTTGGCGATGAGGGCGGTCCACAGGCCGGAGTAGCCGCCGCCGACGACCAGCAGGTCGCAGGTGGTGTCGCCGACCAGGGCGGGCAGCGCCGCCGGCCGGCCGGGATCCTCCAGCCAGAAGGGGGTGGGCCTGGCGTCACTGAGTGCGCGGGCGGAATCCATGCATTATCAGCCACTTTCTACGGATAGGTGATGGTTGTGCGTGCCACCGCTGTCGACCGTACGTCAGGCGGTGGCCTTCCGACGGTTGCCCAGCCACTGGCCGACGACGGTCAGCACGACGGCGGCGAGGAACATCGCGGTGCCGATGACGTTCACCTGCACCGGGATGCCGCGCTGCGAGGCGCCCCAGACGAACATCGGGAAGGTGACCGTGGTCGGCCCCGAGTTGAACTGGGTGATGATGAAGTCGTCGAAGGAGAGCGCGAAGCTGAGCAGCGCGCCCGCCGCGATGCCGGGCGCCGCCAGCGGCAGGGTGACCCTCAGGAAGGTCTGGGTGGGGGTCGCGTAGAGGTCCTGGGCGGCCTGTTCGAGCCTCGGGTCCATGCTCATCACGCGCGCCTTGACCGCCGTCACCACGAAGCTGAGGCAGAACATGATGTGCGCGATGAGGATGGTGGTGAAGCCGAACGGGATGCGCATGTTGAGGAAGAGCGTCCCGAGCGAGGCGGCCATGACCACCTCGGGCATGGCCATCGGCAGGAAGATCATCGCGGTGGTGGCCGAGCGGCCGCGGAAGCGGTAGCGGGCCAGCGCGAAGGCGACCATGGTGCCGAGCACGGTGGCGCCGATGGTGGCGAGCACCGCGATCTGCAGGCTGAGCGAGAGCGACTGGCACATGTCGGCGACGCCGCAGGGGTTGGTCCAGGCGTCGGTGGAGAACTCGTTCCACTCGTAGTTGAACTTGCCCACCGGCTTGTTGAACGAGAAGGCCAGCACGACCAGGTTGGGCAGCACCAGGTAGGCGAGGGCCAGCAGGCCGGCCAGCACCACCAGGTGGGCGCGGATCCACTTGAACATCCGGGACATCAGACCAGATCCTCCGTCCCGGCCTTGCGCATGTAGACCGTCACCATGCCCAGGATCAGGGCCATCAGGATGAAGCTCAGCGCGGCCGCCGTGGGGTAGTCGAGCACGTTCAGGAACTGCTTCTGGATGCCGTTGCCGACCATCTGCTCGCTCGGCGAGCCCAGCAGCTGGGCGTTGATGTAGTCGCCGGAGGCCGGGATGAAGGTCAGCAGGGTGCCCGCGACCACGCCCGGCAGCGAGATCGGGAAGGTGACCTTGCGGAAGGTGGTGAACGGCCGGGCGTAGAGGTCGCCGGCCGCCTCGTGCAGGCGCGGGTCGATCCGCTCCAGCGAGGTGTACAGCGGAAGGATCATGAACGGCAGGAAGTTGTAGGTGAGGCCGCAGACCACCGCGAGCGGCGTGGCCAGTACCCGGTCGCCGTCGGTGAGGCCGAGCAGGTTGGTGACGTCCAGGACGTGCAGCGCGTTCAGCGCGCCGACCACCGGGCCGCCGTCGGACAGGATGGTCTTCCAGGCCAGGGTGCGGATCAGGAAGCTGGTGAAGAACGGCGCGATGACCAGGATCAGGATGACGTTGCGCCAGCGCTTGCTCGCCTTGAAGGCGATCGTGTACGCGAGCGGGTAGCCGACGGCCAGGCAGAGCACGGTGGCGACGGCCGCGTAGGAGAACGAGCGCAGGAAGTGCCACTTGTACTCGACCAGGGCGTCCCAGTAGGTCGAGAAGTGCCAGGTGACCTTGAAGCCCTCTTCGAGCGAGCCGGTCTGCAGCGAGGTCGAGCCCTGGTAGAGCATCGGGACGGCGAAGAAGATCACCAGCCAGGCGATGCCGGGCAGCAGCAGCCAGTACGGGGTGAGCTTGCGCCTGGGCTTCGCCCCCGGTTCCGTGCGGGGGCCGCCGTCGGGGGGTATCGCCTGGGGCGGCGCGGCCGGGGCGGTGGCGGTCATGCGGCCTCCTCCGCGGTGCCCGCGTCGATCGCCTGCGCGGCGTCCAGGGCGAAGGAGTGGGCCGGGTTCCAGTGCAGTCGGACGGCGGCGCCGGGGACGATCCGGGCGTCGCGCTCCATGTTCTGCTCGAAGACGGTGACCTCCTGGCCGCCGTCGGTGCGCACCACGTACTGGGTGGAGACGCCGATGAAGCTGGAGTCGAGCACGGTGCCGGTCAGCCGGTTGCGGCCGTCGGCGACCTGCTCGGAGGCGTGGGTGATGGTGATCTTCTCCGGGCGCACGCCCAGGTGGACGCGCTTGGCGTCGGTGGCGCAGCGCGCCTTCGGCACCGTGAGGCGGGCGCCGGCCGCGCTGAGCAGCAGGTCGCCGCCGTCTGCGCCGGTGACCTCGGCGGGCAGCAGGTTGGACTGGCCGAGGAAGTTGGCCACGAAGGTGGTGGCGGGGTTCTCGTACAGCTCGGCGGGGGCGCCCAGCTGCTCGACCCGGCCGCCGTTCATCACCGCGATGGTGTCGGCCATGGTCATGGCCTCCTCCTGGTCGTGGGTGACGTGCACGAAGGTGATGCCGACCTCGGTCTGGATCCGCTTGAGCTCCAGCTGCATCTGGCGGCGGAGCTTGAGGTCGAGCGCGCCGAGCGGCTCGTCCAGGAGCAGCACCTGGGGGTGGTTGATCAGCGCGCGGGCGACCGCGACGCGCTGCTGCTGGCCGCCGGAGAGCTGGTGCGGCTTGCGCCGGGCGTACTGGCCGAGTTCGACCAGCTCCAGCATCTCGTCGACCTGCTTCTTGACGTCCTTCCGGCCGCGCCGGCGCAGGCCGAAGGCGACGTTCTCGAAGATGTCCAGGTGCGGGAAGAGCGCGTAGCTCTGGAAGACGGTGTTCACCGGCCGCTTGTACGGGGGCAGGGCGGTGACGTCCTGGCCGCCGATCAGGACGGTGCCGGTGGTGGGCTCCTCCAGGCCGGCGATCATGCGCAGGGTGGTGGTCTTGCCGCAGCCGGAGGCGCCGAGCAGGGCGAAGAAGGAGCCCTGCGGGACGGTCAGGTCGAGCGGTTGGACGGCGGTGAAGGAGCCGTAGGTCTTGCCGATGCCGGTGAGCCGGACGTCGCCGCCGGCGGCCGCGTCGCGCTGCTGGTCTGTCATGGGGTGGTGTCTTCCTGGGTTTCTCTGCCGGGAGTCGGGGGTCAGGCGCCGATGAGCTTGGAGAACTTCTGCTCGAAGTCGCTCTCCTCGCTCTCGGAGAGCGTGCGGAACACGTGGGCCTTGACCGCCATCTCGGGGGTGGGTACGACCAGCGGGTTGGCCGCGGTCTCCGGGGCGATGCCGGCGAGCTCGTCCTTCATCCCGGTGACGGCGGAGACGAAGCCGATGCCCGCGACCAGCTGCGCCGCGATCTTCGGCTGATAGTAGAAGTCGATCAGCTTTTCCGCGTTCGTCTTGTGCCGGGCCTTGGCCGGGACCAGCATGTTGTCGGTCGAGGCGATGTAGCCCTTCTCCGGGATGACGAACTCGATGTCCGGGTTGTCGGCCCGCAGTTGGATCAGGTCGCCGCCCCAGGCGATGCAGGCCGCGATGTCGCCGGCCGACAGCTCCTGGCCGTAGTCGTTGCCGGTGAACCGGCGGATCTGCTTGCTGTCGACGGCCTTCTGCAGCCGGGCGACCGCGCCGTCGTAGTCGTCGGCGGTGAACTTCGCGCTGTCCTTGCCCTGGTCCAGCAGGACCATCCCGATGCTGTCGCGCATCTCGGAGAGGAAGGTGACCCGGCCCTTGAGGTCGGGGTCGTCCAGCAGCTGGGAGACGCTGGTGACCTGCTTCCCCTTGGTCGCCTTCCGGTTGTACGCGACGACGGTCTGGATGCCGGCCCACGGGTAGGAGTAGAGCCGACCCGGGTCCCAGTCGGGGGCGCGGAAGCGCGCGTCGATGTTGGTGATCGCGGTGGTGACGTTCGCCGGGGCGAGCTTCTGCGCCCAGCCCAGCCGGATCAGCCGGGCGGCCATCCAGTCGGTGAGCACCATCAGGTCGCGGCCGGTGTCCTGGCCGGAGGCGAGCTGCGGCTTGACCTTCCCGAAGAACTCGACGTTGTCGTTGACGTCCTCGTTGTACTTGACCCTGATGCCGGTGGCCTCGGTGAAGGCGTCCAGGGTGCCGTGCTTCTCCTTGTCCTTCTCGTCCGTGTCGATGTACAGCGGCCAGTTGGAGAAGTCGACCTCCTTCTGCGTCTCGGAGAGGTCCTTGGCGGCGTTCGCGGTCGAGTCGCCGGTCGCCCGCGGGGCCGCCGGGATGCCGCAGGCGGCCAGGGTGCCCGCTCCTGCGGTCAGCGCGGCGGCGCGCAGCAGGGTGCGGCGGCCGAGGGCGGCCCGACCACTGGTCAGGCTGCGTTCCCAGGCCCTTCGGACCGGTTCGGGCAGACCGTCGGTGAGCTCGTTGAACGCCATGGAACGGGCCTCCTGGGGGAGATGGGGTGTGGGGGCACCCGCTTGGGCCGGGGGTTATCTGTCTCCGAAGACGGTGCGGTGCCAGTCCTTGCGGGCCACCGCGGTGGTGTCGAACATGACGTGCTTCACCTGGGTGTACTCGTCCAGCGAGTACTGGGACATGTCCTTGCCGTAGCCGGACGCCTTGTAGCCGCCGTGCGGCATCTCGCTGATGATCGGGATGTGGTCGTTGACCCAGACGCAGCCGGCCGCGATCTCCCGGGTGGCGCGCAGCGAGCGGTGCACGTTGCTCGTCCAGGCGGAGGCGGCCAGGCCGTACGGGGTGTCGTTGGCCAGCCGCAGACCCTCGTCGTCGCCGTCGAAGGGCAGCACGACCAGCACCGGGCCGAAGATCTCGCCCTGCACGACCTCGCTGTCCTGGGCCGCGCCGGTGATCAGGGTGGGCAGGTGGTACGCGCCGCGGGTGAGATCGGTGCCGTCGTGGCCCTTCTCCGCGGGCCGGCCGCCGGTGACCACGGTGGCGTACGAGCGGGCGCGCTCCACGAAGCCGGCCACCCGGTCCCGGTGGGCGTACGAGACCAGCGGGCCGAGGTCGGTGTGCGGGTTCAGCGGGTCGCCGACCCGGATCGCGGCGTACAGCTCGGCGACCCCGGCCACGAAGGCGTCGTACAGCGGGCGCTGGACGTAGGCGCGGGTGGCGGCGGTGCAGTCCTGGCCGCCGTTGATCAGCGAGGCGGCGACCGCTCCGTGCACGGCGGCGTCCAGGTCGGCGTCGTCGAAGACCACGAACGGGGCCTTGCCGCCGAGTTCCAGGTGGGTGCGCTTGACGCTCGCGGTGGCGATCTCGGCGACCCGCCTGCCGACGCCAGTGGAGCCGGTGAAGGAGACCATCGCGACGTCCGGGTGCCCGACCAGGTGCTCGCCGGCGGTGCGCCCGGCGCCGGTGACCACGTTGACCACGCCGTCCGGGATGCCCGCGGCGGTGCAGGCCCGGGCGAACATCACCGAGGTCAGCGGGGTCAGCTCGGCCGGCTTGAGCACGATGGTGTTGCCCGCGGCGATCGCCGGGAGGATCTTCCAGGCGGCCATCTGCAGCGGGTAGTTCCACGGCGAGATCGAGCCGACCACGCCGACCGCCTCGCGCCGCACGTACGAGGTGTGGTCGCCGGAGTACTCGCCGGCCGCCTTGCCCTCCAGGTTGCGGGCGGCGCCGGCGAAGAAGGCGGCGTTGTCGATCGTGCCGGGCACGTCGAACTCGGTGGCCAGCTTGACCGGCTTGCCGGTCTGCGCCGTCTCCACCCGGGCCAGGTCGTCGGCCGCCCCCGCCAGGACGGCGGCCAGCCTGGTGAGCGCCTCGGACCGCGCGCCGGGGGTGGCCGAGGACCAGCCGGGCAGGGCGGCCTTCGCGGCGGCGACGGCGGTGTCCACGTCCTCGGTGGTGGCCAGCGCGACCTGCTCGACCACGCTGCCGTCGGCGGGGTTGACGACCTGGAAGGGTTCGCCGCTCCCCCGGGTCTGGCGGCCCGCAATGTACTGCGCGCCCGGGCCGAAGTCGGTCAGGTCCATCTGGTTCCTCCAAGTGCCGTGGTTCGACCGCTGCGGGGTCACGCGTCCGCGCTGGGGGTCTGCGGTCCCGCTGACCTTGCCTGCTGGGAGGTTGACGTGACAAGGGTCACTTCGACAACCTCGGCGCGAAGGGCCTTACAGGGTGCAAGGGTGCAGGCAGGGCGACAGGTCGTCTGGGGGATGGATGATTTACCTGACACCCTGATCACCCGGAGCCCCCGCTCCGGTCCCCACACGGCCTCCGGAGGCCCGCGATGCTCCCCACCGTCGCCCGAATCCTCGACCTGGACGTGATGCGGCGCGGCCTGCCCCAGGTGGTGGCCGGCGCCGACCACCTGGAACGGCCGGTCCGCTGGGTCCACGTCAGCGAGCTGCCCGACGTCGCCGGGATGCTCCGCGGTGGCGAGCTGGTGCTGACCACCGGCATCGCCCTGCCGGAGGACCGCGAGGGCCTGGCCCGCTACGTCCGCGAGCTGGACGAGGTCGGGGTGGCCGGCCTGGTCGTCGAGTTCGGGCGGCGCTACTTCGACTCGCTCCCCCGCGCTCTGGTCAACGCCGCCGAGCAGCGCGGGCTGCCGCTGATCACGCTCCGCCGCGAACTGCGCTTCGTCGCCGTCACCGAGGCCGTGCACGCCCTGGTGGTCAACGCCCAGCTGGAGCAGCTGAGGGTCTCCGAGTCGGTCCACCAGGTCTTCAACGAGCTGGTGGTGGAGGGAGCCGAGCCGCCCGAGGTGATCCGCCAGGTGGCCCGGATGGCCGGCGCCCCGGTCGTCCTGGAGAACCTGGCCCACCAGGTGCTCGCCCACGACGCCGCCGGACGCCCCGAGGCCGAGGTGCTGGAGGACTGGGAGCGCCGCTCGCGCGGGGTCCGCCCGGCCGGGCGCACCGGCCACGACCCGCGCAGCGGCTGGCTGGTCACCACCGTCGGCGCCCGCGGCCAGGACTGGGGCCGCCTGGTGCTGGTGCAGGAGCCCGGCCCGCTGCCCGAGGGCGAGCCCCACCCGCACACCATGCTGCTGGAGCGCGGCGCCTCCGCGCTGGCGCTCAACCGGCTGGTGGTGCGCGACCGGGAGAGCCTGGAGCGGCAGACCCACCGCACCCTGCTGTCCGGCATCCTCACCCACGCGCTGACCGTCTCCGAGGCGGCCCTGCGCGCCCAGGCCCTCGGCATCCCGCTGGAGGGCCGCCGGCTGGTCGGCGTGGTGCTGCGACAGCGGCGCGGGCCGATCCCGGCCGCGCTGGAGGCCCAGGCCCGGCTGCGCGACTTCACCGAGCTGGCCGCCGGCGCGGTCCGGGCCTGCCGGCTGACCGCGCTGGTCGGCGCGCTCGACGACGAGGCCGTCGGCCTGCTGATCGCCCTCGGCACCCAGCAGGACGAGCACGCCGCGCTGGACTCCCTCTCGGCCACGCTGCGCCGGATGTCGGCCGAGGCCGGACGGGAGGGCGGCGACCCGGCCGGCCCGGTGGTCGCGGTCGGCTCCTCGGTCGGCTCGGTGCGCGACGCCCGGCGCACCCTGCTGGAGGCCACCCAGGTCGCCGACGCCGCCCTGCACGACGCGCCCGGCGGCCGCAGCTCCTCCTACTACCGCCTGCCGGACGTCCGGCTGCGCGGCCTGCTCCACCTGCTGCGCGACGACGCCCGGCTGCAGACGTACGTGGAACGGGAGTTGGGCCCGCTGCTGGCCCACGACGCGGAGCACAACGGCCAGTTGGTGCAGATGCTGCGGATCTACCTGGAGCAGGGCCGGAACAAGTCGGCCGCGGCGGACGCCGCGCACCTGTCCCGGCCGTCCTTCTACGACCGGCTGCACAAGGTCGAGCGGATCCTCGGCGTGGACCTCGACCAGGTGGAGTCCTGCCTCTCCCTGCACGTGGCCCTGCTCGCCCTGGACGCGGTGCGCCGGTAGGACGGATCACACCCCGGTGATGCGGCCCCAGACCTTGTGCAGCTCGGGCCGCTCGGCCGAGGCGACGTCGCGCATGGTGTGCAGCCGGGCGCGCATCTCCTCGGTCGGGAAGACCAGCGGGTTCTCGGCGAGTTCGGCCTTCTCCTTGTCGCCGCTGTCCGCCAGCACCTCGCGGGCGGCCGGCACCGGGCAGATGTACTGGACGAACGCGGCGAGTTCGGCCGCCACCTCGGGCTGGTAGTAGTAGTCGATCAGCAGCTCGGCGTTGCGCTTGTGGGCGGCCCGGTTGGGGATCATCAGGCTCTCCGCCCACAGCTCGCCGCCCTCCTCCGGCACCACGAACTCGATGTCCGGGTTCTCGGCGGTGAGCTGGACGGCGTCGCCCGAGTACGCCTGGCAGGCGAGCGCCGCGCCGGAGGCGAGGTCGCTGGTGTAGTCGTTGCCGGTGAAGCGCCGGACGTGGCCGCTGTCGACCGCCTTCTGCACCAGGTCCATCGCCCTGCGCGCGTCGTCGTCGCTGAACTTCGCGATGTCCGCGCCCTGGGAGAGCATCAGCAGCCCGAGTGCCTCGTCCAGCCCTGCGAACAGCGTGACCCGGCCCTTGAGGTCGGGCGCCCACAGGTCGGCGGTGGACCTGATCTCGCGGCCGAGCGCCTTGCGGTTGTAGGCAATGCCGGTGATCCCGGACTGCCACGGCACGCTGCGCCTGCGCCCGGGGTCGAAGGCCAGGTCGGCGAGCTGGGGGTCCAGGTTGGCCGTGACGTTGGGCAGGTTGTCCCGGTCCATGGCCTGCACCCAGCCCAGCGAGACGTACCGCCCGGCCATCCAGTCGCTGATCACCATCAGGTCCCGGCCGGGGGCGGAGCCCTGGGTGAGCACCGGGCTGATCTTGCCGAAGAACTCGTCGTTGTCGTTGATGTCCTCGGTGTAGGTGACCTCGATCCCGGACTTCTCACTGAACGCGTCCAGGGTCGGGCGGCCGCCCGCGTCGTCGGTGTCGATGTACTGCGTCCAGTTGGAGAAGACGAGCCGCTTGTCGCTCTCCGAGCGGTCGGGGGCCGAGCGGCGGTCCTCGGCCACGTACGCGGACGGGATGCCGCAGCCGGTCAGCGTGCCGGCGCCGAGCAGCGCGGCACCGCCGAGCACGGAACGCCGGCGGACGGCACGGGAGTCGACGGGACGGCGGGTCAGGGTGGTGCGGCTGGGCATGAGCGGCCTTCCGGAGCGTGGGACGGCCCCGGGCACGCGCGTGCTCGGGGCCGTCCTGGTAGGTACGTCTGGGTACGTCAGACAGTGTGCGCGTCGGTGAGCGACAGCACCTCGTCCAGGACCGCGAGGCCGGTCTTGGCCTCCTCCTCGGTGACGGTGCACGGCGGGACGACGTGGAAGCGGTTCATGTTGACGAACGGCCAGAGCCCGCGCTGCTTGCAGGCGGCGGCCAGCTCGGCCATCGGCGCGTTGTCGGCGCCGGCCGCGTTGTAGGGCACCAGCGGCTCGCGGGTCTCCCGGTCCTTCACCAGGTCGAGCGCCCAGAACACGCCGAGGCCGCGGACCTCGCCGACCGACGGGTGCCGCTCGGCCAGCTCGCGCAGGCCGGGGCCGAGGACCGTCTCGCCGATGTGCCTGGCGTTCTCGACGATGCCCTCCTCCGCCATGGTGGTGATGGTCGCCACCGCGGAGGCGCAGGCCAGCGGGTGGCCGGAGTAGGTGAGCCCGCCGGGGAAGGCCCGCTCGGCGAAGGTGGCCGCGATCTCGGCGCTGATCGCCACGCCGCCCAGCGGCACGTAGCCCGAGTTGACGCCCTTGGCGAAGGTGAGCAGGTCCGGGGTGACGCCCCAGTGGTCGGCGGCGAACCACTCGCCGGTGCGGCCGAAGCCGGCCATCACCTCGTCCAGGATGAACACGATCCCGTAGCGGTCGCAGATCTCCCGCACCCCGGCCAGGTAACCCGCCGGCGGGACCAGGATGCCCGCGGTGCCGACCACCGTCTCCAGGATGATCGCCGCGACGGTGCCGGGTCCCTCGAACGCGATCACCTGCTCCAGGTGCTCCAGCGCGCGCTCGCACTCCTGCGCCTCGTTCTCGGCGTGGAAGTTGGAGCGGTAGGGGTACGGCCCCCAGAAGTGCACCACTCCGGAGACGCCGCTCTCGTTGGGCCAGCGCCGCGGGTCGCCGGTCAGGGCGATCGCGTTGGCGGTGGCGCCGTGGTACGAGCGGTAGGTGGACAGCACCTTCTGCCGGCCGGTGTGCAGCCGGGCCAGCCGGATGGCGTTCTCGTTGGCCTCGGCACCGCCGTTGGTGAAGAAGATCTTGTCCAGGTCGCCGGGGGTGCGCTCGGCGATCAGCCGGGCGGCCTCGCTGCGCGACTCGACCGCGAAGCCGGGGGCGATGGTGCAGAGCTTCGCCGCCTGCTCCTGGATCGCGGCGACCACCTTCGGGTGCTGGTGGCCGATGTTGGTGTTGACCAGCTGCGAGGAGAAGTCGAGGTAGCGGTTGCCGTCGTAGTCCCAGAAGTACGAGCCCTCGGCGCCGGCCACCGCGAGGGGGTCGATCAGCGCCTGGGCGGACCACGAGTGGAAGACGTGCGCGCGGTCGGCGGCCTTGACGGCCTGGCCGGCGGCTGAGTCAGCGGTGGGGATGCTCATGCCGGTAAGGCTAGGGCGGCCCGTCCCCGAAGGGCAGTTCCATCGTGTCAGCCGGTCGCGCCAACCGTCGACAGGATGCAAAGGCGGTGGGCCCGGGTCGAGAGGACCCGGGCCCACCGTCACATCAGCCGACCTTCGGGAGCGATCAGATCGCGGTCATACCGCGCTGACGGTCACGACCCGCTCAGATCGCGGTCATGACGTGCTTCACGCGGGTGTAGTCCTCGAAGCCGTACGCCGACAGGTCCTTGCCGTAGCCGGACTTCTTGAAGCCACCGTGCGGCATCTCGGCGACCAGCGGGATGTGGGTGTTGATCCAGACGCAGCCGAAGTCCAGGCGGCGCGACATCCGCATGGCGCGGGCGTGGTCCTTGGTCCACACCGAGGAGGCCAGCGCGTACTCGACGCCGTTGGCGTACGCGACGGCCTGGTCCTCGTCGGTGAACTTCTGCACGGTGATGACCGGGCCGAAGACCTCGTTCTGGATGATCTCGTCGTCCTGGTTCAGACCGGAGACGACGGTCGGGGCGTAGAAGTAGCCCTGGTCGCCGACCCGGTGGCCACCGGCCTCGACCTTGGCGTGGGCGGGCAGCCGCTCGATGAAGCCGGAGACCTGCTTCAGCTGGTTGGCGTTGTTCAGCGGGCCGTACAGCACGTCCTCGTCGTCCACGCCGCCGGTCTTGGTCTCGGCCGCGGCCTTGGCCAGCGCCTCGACGAAGGCGTCGTGGATCGACTCGTGCACCAGCACGCGGGTGGCGGCGGTGCAGTCCTGGCCGGCGTTGAAGTAGCCCGCCACCGAGATGCCCTCGACGGCCTCGGCGATGTCGGCGTCCTCGAAGACCACGACCGGGGCCTTGCCGCCCAGCTCCAGGTGGACGCGCTTGACGTCCTTGGAGGCGGACTCGGCGACCGAGATGCCGGCGCGCACCGAACCGGTGATGGAGGCCATCGCCGGGGTCTTGTGCTCGACCATCAGCTTGCCGGTCTCGCGGTCACCGCAGATGACGTTGAAGACGCCGGCCGGCAGCTCCAGCTCCTTGAGCACGCCGCCGATGATCTCGGCCAGCAGCACGGTGGAGGCCGGGGTGGTGTCGGAGGGCTTCAGCACGACGGTGTTGCCCGCGGCGATGGCCGGGGCGAACTTCCAGACGGCCATCATCATCGGGTAGTTCCACGGCGCGACCTGGGCGCAGACGCCGACCGGCTCGCGACGGATGATCGAGGTCATCCCGTCCATGTACTCGCCCGCGGCCTTGCCCTCCAGCATGCGGGCGGCACCGGCGAAGAACCGGATCTGGTCCACCATCGGGCCGATCTCCTCGGAGAGGGTCAGCGCGCGGGGCTTGCCGGTGTTGCGAACCTCGGCGTCGACGATCTCGTCGGCCCGGGCCTCGACCGCGTCGGCGATCTTCAGCAGCAGCTTCTGCCGGGTGCTCGGGGTGGCGTCGCGCCAGATCGGGAAGGCGGCGTCGGCGGAGGCCATGGCCGCGTCGACGTCAGCGGCACCGGACAGCGGCGACGTCGCGTACACCTCGCCGGTGGTCGGGTCGACGATGTCGAGCGTGCGGCCGTCGGCCGCGTCGACGAACTCACCGTTGATGTAGTTGCGCAGCGTGCGAAGGTCGCTCACGGATCTCTCCTCGGTCTGGGCCTGCGGCATTGCAGATTCCGGCGCAATGGTACGTCGGCGGATCCGGCGTACGAAGGGTCCCGAGTGGCCGCGCCAGGAGCGGCGCGGTCCACTGGTGGCGGTACGTGCGCCGGCCCTCGGGGCGCGCGCGTACCGTGCCAGGGTAGCCGCACGACTGCCGGTATCGACAGACCGAGTGCGCTTCAGCAATGAAATCCGTACGCCTTTTCCAAGATCACGACGAAATCAGCAGCTTCCACGCTTGCGAACACGCGGGCGATCAGGCACAGTGGCCGCGTGGCCAACCGCGACCGGAACGCCAGCGTTCCCCTCGACGCCGCCTCCAAGGCGATCATCGAGCAGCTCCAGGAGGACGGGCGCCGCCCGTACGCCGCCATCGGCAAGGCCGTCGGCCTGTCCGAGGCTGCCGTGCGGCAGCGCGTCCAGAAGCTGCTCGACCAGGGCGTGATGCAGATCGTCGCCGTCACGGACCCGCTCACCGTCGGCTTCACCCGCCAGGCGATGGTCGGCATCCGGGTCGAGGGTGACATCGAGCCGGTCGCCGACGCGTTGGCCGCCCTCGACGAGGTCGACTACGTGGTTTGCACCGCAGGCTCGTTCGACCTCCTGGCCGAACTGGTCTGCGAGGACGACGAGCACCTGCTCGAACTGATCAACAAGCGCATCCGCGCCCTTCCCGGCGTGCGGAGCACCGAGAGCTTCGTTTACCTGAAGCTCCGGAAACAGACCTACACCTGGGGCACCCGATGACAGCCGACCCGGCGCAGAAGGACCTTTCCAAGACCGCCTACGACCACCTGTGGATGCACTTCACCCGCATGTCGTCGTACGAGAACTCCCCCGTGCCGACGATCGTCAAGGGCGAGGGCACCTACGTCTGGGACGACAAGGGACGCAAGTACCTCGACGGCCTCGCCGGCCTGTTCGTCGTCCAGGCCGGCCACGGCCGTGAGGAGCTCGCCGAGGCCGCCGCCAAGCAGGCCAAGGAGCTCGCCTTCTTCCCGGTGTGGAGCTACGCCCACCCGAAGGCCGTCGAGCTGGCCGAGCGCCTGGCCAACTACGCCCCGGGCGACCTGAACAAGGTCTTCTTCTCCACCGGTGGCGGCGAGGCTGTCGAGACCGCCTGGAAGCTCGCCAAGCAGTACTTCAAGCTGACCGGCAAGCCGACCAAGTACAAGGTCATCTCGCGCGCCGTCGCCTACCACGGCACCCCGCAGGGCGCCCTGTCCATCACCGGCCTGCCGGGCCTGAAGGCCCCGTTCGAGCCGCTGGTGCCGGGCACCCACAAGGCCCCGAACACCAACATCTACCGCGCCCCGGCCTTCCTCGAGGGCCCCGACGGCACGGTCGACCCCGAGGCCTACGGCCGCTGGTGCGCCGACGAGATCGAGGTGGCCATCCTCAACGAGGGCGCCGAGACCGTCGCCGCCGTCTTCGTCGAGCCGGTGCAGAACGCCGGTGGCTGCTTCCCGCCGCCGCCCGGGTACTTCCAGCGCCTGCGCGAGATCTGCGACCGCCACGACGTGCTGCTGGTCTCGGACGAGGTCATCTGCGCCTTCGGCCGCCTGGGCACCATGTTCGGCGCCGACAAGTTCGGCTACCAGCCCGACATGATCACCTGCGCCAAGGGCATGACCTCGGGCTACTCCCCGATCGGCGCCACGATCATCTCGGACCGCCTCGCCGAGCCGTTCTACAAGGGCGACAACACCTTCCTGCACGGCTACACCTTCGGTGGCCACCCGGTCTCCTCCGCGGTGGCGCTGGCCAACCTCGACATCTTCGAGCGCGAGGGCCTGAACCAGCACGTGCTCGACAACGAGGCCGCGTTCCTGGGCACCCTGGACAAGCTGCGCGACCTGCCGATCGTCGGCGACGTCCGCGGCAACGGGTACTTCTACGGCATCGAGCTCGTGAAGGACAAGGTCACCAAGGAGTCGTTCAACGACGAAGAGGTCGAGCGCGTCCTCTACGGCTTCCTGTCGAAGGCCCTCTTCGAGAACGGCCTGTACTGCCGCGCCGACGACCGTGGCGACCCGGTCATCCAGCTGGCCCCGCCGCTGATCTCCGACCAGTCGACCTTCGACGAGATCGAGCAGATCCTGCGGACCAGCCTCACCGACGCGTGGGCGAAGATCTGATCCCCTGAGCCTTCTTCCCCACCCTCCGCCGAAGGGCGGCCCCGCTCCCCGCGAGGCCGCCCTTCGGCGTCTCCCCCGCCGGTGCAACATCACAGTCGTACGACCAAACATGCCTGAATGCGGGTGATATGCCCGTGATGGACCAGTGCGCCGCAACCGCGACACGCCCCGGTCGTTCTAATCTGACGACTGTCATATCCCTGCGGCCACCCAGGATGGATCCTCATGTCAGCGGCACCGCCTGACAACGACGTGCTGTGGGCCCGAGGGATCGTCAAGTCCCATGACGGCACCCCCGCCCTGCGCGGCATCTCGATCGGCGTCCGCGAGGGCGAGGTGCTCGCCGTCACCGGCCGGCGCGGCTCCGGCAAGAGCACCCTGCTCGGCTGCCTCTCCGCCCAGCTCCCGGTCGACGAGGGCGAGGTCTGGTTCAACAGCGCCCCCGTGCACACCCTCCAGCGGGCCGGCCGCGAACGGCTGCGCCGCGACCGCTTCGGCTTCGTCGGCTCCGAGCCGCACCTGGTGCCCGAACTGACCGCCCGGGAGAACGTCGCCCTGCCGCTGCTGCTCGCCGGGGCCGGCAACAAGGCCGCCTACACCGCCGCCGACGAGTGGCTGGAGCGCCTCGACGTCGGCGACTGCGCCCGGCTGCGCCCCGAGCGGCTGATCCAGAGCCGCCGCCAGCGGGTCGCCGTCGCCCGCGCCCTGGCCCCGCTGCCACCCGTCGTCTTCGCCGACGACCCGACCGCCCCGCTGCACCGCGAGGCCGCCGAGCAGGTCATGCGGATACTGACCAGCGCGGCCAGGTCCCACCAGCTCACCCTCGTCCTGGCCACCCACGACCCCGAGCTCGTCCGGTTCGCGGACCGCGCCGTCACCCTGGTCGACGGACGGCTCACCGCCCCCGTCGCCCCCGTCCCCCGCGGCTCCGCCGCCCCCGGAGCCGCCGGAGCGCCCGCCGTCACGGCCACCCGCCGCTGACGACGCCGAGCCGCTGAAACCGAGCTGCCGAAGCCGAGCCGCTGAAAGAGTCGACGTGTTCTATCTCCGTCTGGCCCGGGGCTACCGGGTGCCCGACCTCGGCCGCTGGCTGCTCACCGCCCTGGCCGCCGCCGTGGTCGCCGCCTTCCTGCTGCGCTCCCTCGGCCGGGCGATGAGCGACCCGATCGACGGCGGCGACCCGCTGGCCCGACTGCTGTGGTGCCTGCCCCCGCTCGCCGCCGTCGCCTGGTTCGCGGCCGTCGCCGCCCGCGCGGTGCCCGCCCGACGGCCCGAGCGGATCGCCGGCCTCACCGCCGCCGGGGTCGGCTCCCGCCGGATCCGGACGCTGATCGCCGGCGAGGTCGCGCTCGCCTGCACCCTCGGCAGCGTGCTCACCCTGCTGCTCTTCCTGGTGCTGCGCAACGACATCGCCGGCCCCGGGCTCGCCCTCGACCTCGGCATGGGCGTGCCGCTTCCGGCCGCCGCGCCGGTCGTCCTGCTCGCCCTGGTCCCGCTCACCGCCGGCACCGCCGCCACCCTCGCGGTGCCCGCCACCGAGACCCTGCCCGGCGGCCGCACCCAGGCCCCGACCGGCTTCGGCGTCTGGCGGATCGCCCTGGCGACCGGGCTGGGCGTGATCGGCGCCGCGCTCGAACTCATCGCCCTGCGGCCCGGCGCCGCCGTCGACGGCCGCCCGATCCACCTGCCCGCCGGACTCGGCACCACCAGCACCGCCGCCCTCGGCGGCTGGGCGGCCAGCGCGCTCGGCCTCGCCCTGCTCACCGGTCCGCTGCTGGCCTGGGCCGGGCGGCTGCTCGCGGTCGGACGGCCCACCCCGCTGCGGCTGCTGGCCGGGCGCGGCCTCACGGCCCAGGCCCGCCGGCTCGGTGCACCGCTGGCCGTGCTCACCCTCGCCGTGGCGCTGGTGCTCACCACCATCCGCTACTGGATCGGCACGCCGGACAGCGCCGACGCGCTACCCGCGGTCGAGGCCTGCCTGGTGCTCGGCTGCGCGGCCGCCGCGGTGGTCACCCGGCTCGCCGAGGTCCGCACCGACCGCCGGGAGGTCACCGACGCGCTGCTGCGCCTCGGCACCTCGCCCCGGCTGCTGTTCGGCGCGGTCGCGCTGCGCACCCTCGCGGCGGGCAGCACGCTGCTGCTGACCGGCGGGGCGACCGCCGCGCTGGCGGCCGCCGGGCTCCGGTAGGGGCCCGCCCCGGTCGTTCCCGCGGAGCGGGGCTCAGCCCGCCGCGGCGAGCTGACCGCAGGCGCCGTCGATCTCCTGGCCGCGGGTGTCGCGGACGGTCGTCGGCACGCCGTGCGACTGGAGCCGACGGACGAACTCGCGCTCGTCCTCGGGCCGGGAGGCCGTCCACTTGGAGCCGGGGGTCGGGTTCAGCGGGATCAGGTTGACGTGCACCCGGCGGTTCTTGATCAGCCGGCCGAGCAGGTCGGCCCGCCACGCCTGGTCGTTGATGTCCTTGATCAGCGCGTACTCGATGGAGATCCGGCGGCCGGACTTCTCCGCGTAGTTCCACGCCGCGTCCAGCACCTCGGCGACCTTCCAGCGGGTGTTCACCGGCACCAGCTCGTCGCGCAGCTCGTCGTCCGGGGCGTGCAGCGACAGCGCCAGACGGCAGCTGAGGCCCTCGTCCGCGAACCGGTGCATCGCCGGGACGAGGCCGACGGTGGAGACCGTGATGCCGCGCTGGGACAGGCCGAAGCCGTCCGGCGCCGGGTCGGTCAGCCGGCGGATCGAGGCCAGCACCCGGTTGTAGTTGGCCAGCGGCTCGCCCATGCCCATGAAGACCACGTTGGACAGCCGCGCCTCGCCGCCGGGGATCTCCCCCGACTTGAGCGCGCGCATCCCGGCCGCGATCTGCTCGACGATCTCGGCGGTGGACAGGTTGCGGGTCAGCCCCGCCTGGCCGGTGGCGCAGAACGGGCAGTTCATGCCGCAGCCGGCCTGCGAGCTGATGCACATGGTGACCCGGTCCGGGTAGCGCATCAGCACGGACTCCACGAGCGTGCCGTCGAAGAGCTTCCAGAGCGTCTTGCGGGTGGCGTCGTCGTCGCAGGAGACGTGCCGGACCACCGACATCAGCTCCGGCAGCAGGCTCCCGGTCAGCTTCTCCCGGCTGGCGGCGGGAATGTCCGTCCAGCTCGCCGGGTCGTTCGACATCCGGCCGAAGTAGTGGTTGGAGAGCTGCTTGGCGCGGAACGGCTGCTCGCCCAGCTCGGCGACGGCCTCCTTGCGCTCGGCGGGGCTCAGGTCGGCGAGGTGTCGCGGGGGCTTGGCGCCGCGCGGCGCGACAAAGGTGAGTTCTCCGGGCTTAGGCATGGTTGTTCCAGTGTCGCAGACGCGCGAGGGCCCCGGACGCCAGGCGTCCGGGGCCCTGCTCGTACGTCTCGTACGGCTCGACCGCGCGGGTCAGCTGCCGACGAAGGCCGCCAGCAGCAGCCAGACCACCGGGGCGGTCGGCAGGAGCGAGTCCAGCCGGTCCATGATGCCGCCGTGGCCGGGCAGCAGCGTGCCCATGTCCTTGATCCCGAGGTCGCGCTTGATCATCGACTCGCCCAGGTCGCCCAGGGTCGCGGTGACCGCCGCGCAGCCGCCCAGGATCAGGCCCTGCCACCAGCTGCCGCCGTCGATGGTCAGTTCCATCAGCAGCGCGCCCGCCAGCATCGACAGGGCGATGCCGCCGGCCAGGCCCTCGCGGGTCTTGCCCGGGCTGATCGTCGGGGCCAGCTTGGTCTTCCCGAACTTGTAGCCCACCGCGTAGGCGCCGGTGTCGCTGCAGATCGTCACGATCAGGAAGAGCACGATCCGCTGGGGGCCGTCGTCGGCCGCCAGCATCATCGCCACGAAGGTGGCCAGGAACGGCACGTAGAAGGCCGTGAACACACCTGCCGTTATGTCCCGCAGGTAGTCCTCCGGCGGCTCGGCCATCCGCCAGACCATCACCGCCAGCCCGGTCAGCGCGAGCGAGGCGGCGGCCCACTGGATGCCGGCCCAGTAGCCGGTGGCGACCATGGCGAGGCCACCCACGACCAGCGGGACCAGCGGCGCCTTGATCTGCTTGCGCTCGGCGAGCCGGCTGGTCAGCTCCCAGACGCCGACCGCGACCGCGGCCATCACGACGACCAGGAACAGCGCCTTCACCACGAACAGCGAGGCGACGATCACCGCACCGAGGCCGACGCCCACGCCTATGGCGGCCTGGAGGTTACGGCCGCCGCGCTGCTTGCGCGGCTGCGGCTGCGGGGCGGGCTGGGCGGCCACGGGTGTCTCCTGCCCTGGGTGGGACGACGGCACGAAGTGGGGCTGCCCGGCCGCCAGGTGGTTCGCCGGCGGCGCGGGATGCACCGGTGCCCCCGGGTGCGGCGGGGTGCCGTGGCCGGGGGCGGGGATGGCGTCGCCGGATATCGCGCGCAGCACGACCGTCTCGGTCACGCCGGGCGGCGCCGGCTCGGACTGCTCGTCCCGGAACAGCGGGCCGCTCAGCCGGCCGGAGTCCCGGGCCTGCCCCTCGCCGGGCTCGGCCGGTCCGCCGGGGGCGGGCCTGCCGGGCGGCGGGCCGGGCTCGGCCGGTACGGGAGGCATGACCTGAGTCTCCTCCGCGTCGCCGCCCCAGTACACCGGAGGCTGCTGCGGCTGATCCGAACGGAGGCCCGGGGCCCCGTGGGCGGCACCCGGCGCGCCCGGGGGCGCGGCGTGGCCGCCCGGGTGGCCGGGGTGTCCCTGGACCGGCGGCGGCTGCACGCCGTACCCCGGCACCGGGTGGGCCGGGGTACGGACGTCCTGCGGGTGCGGCGCCGGGCGGTAGGGCTGGAACTGCTGGTCGGACGGGCCCCAGTAGCCGGGGGCGTCAGGGGCGTCGTTCATCAGACCTCGAGCAGCTCGGCTTCCTTGTGCTTCAGCAGCTCGTCGATCTGGGCCACGTACTTGGCCGTCGTGTCGTCGAGCTCCTTCTCGGAACGGCGGCCGTCGTCCTCGCCGACCTCGCCGTCCTTCACCAGCTTGTCGATGGCGTCCTTGGCCTTGCGGCGCACCGAACGGATCGAGACCTTGGCGTCCTCGCCCTTGGTACGGGCGATCTTGATGAACTCCCGGCGGCGCTCCTCGGTCAGCTCGGGCAGCACCACGCGGATGATCGAGCCGTCGTTGGACGGGTTGACGCCCAGGTCGGAGTCGCGGATCGCCTGCTCGATGGCCTTCAGCGCGGTCTTGTCGAACGGCGAGACGACCGCCATCCGCGGCTCCGGCACCGAGAACGAGGCCAGCTGGTTGATCGGGGTCTTGGCGCCGTAGTACTCCGCGACGATCTTGGCGAACATCGCCGGGTGCGCACGGCCGGTGCGGATGGCCGCGAAGTCGTCCTTGGCGTGCAGGACGGCCTTCTCCATCTTCTCCTCGGCCTCGAGGAGGGTCTCTTCGATCACTGTGGTCTCCCTGTCCGGTTCATCTGCTGTTGTTCCGACCGGTCTCGGCGCGCCGACCGGTACGGCTGGTCGCTGCTCAGGCCCGGACAGAATCCTGGCTGATGAGTGTGCCGATCTTCTCACTCTTCACCGCGCGCGCGATATTGCCCTCCGCCAGCAGTTCGAAGACCAGCATCGGAAGGTTGTTGTCCTTGCACAGCGTGATCGCGGTGAGGTCGGCGACCTTGAGGTCGCGCGCGATGACCTCGGAGTACTCCAGCGCGTCGAACTTGACCGCGTCCGGGTTGGTCCGCGGGTCGGAGTCGTAGACGCCGTCCACGCCGTTCTTGCCCATCAGCAGGACGTCGGCGTGGATCTCCAGGGCGCGCTGGACGGCCGTGGTGTCGGTGGAGAAGTACGGCATGCCCATACCGGCGCCGAAGATCACCACACGGCCCTTCTCCAGGTGCCGGACGGCCCGCAGCGGCAGGTACGGCTCGGCGACCTGGCCCATGGTGATGGCGGTCTGGACCCGGGTCTCGATGCCTTCCTTGACCAGGAAGTCCTGCAGCGCGAGGCAGTTCATCACGGTGCCGAGCATGCCCATGTAGTCGGAGCGCGCCCGGTCCATGCCGCGGACCTGGAGCTCGGCACCCCGGAAGAAGTTGCCGCCGCCGATGACCACCGCGACCTCGGTACCGGCGCGGACGACCGTGGCGATCTCGCGGGCGATCGCGTGCACGACGTCCGGGTCGACGCCGAGCCCGCCGCCACCGGCGAAGGCTTCACCGGACAGCTTGAGCAGCACCCGGCGGCGCGAGCCGTCCCTGGGGTCCTGCGCGGTCTCCTGCGTCTCCTGCATGGACTTCTCCTTTTTGCACCTACTGGTCACAGGCGCGGGTGTGCGGATGCCCGGCCTGCGCGTACACGCGAGGAGGCCACTGCCGCGGGAACCGGTTCGGTGTCCTGCACGGCAATGGCCTCCTCGTCGTTCATGGTGCCGACGCGAGCCCGCCCGTTGGCGGTAGGCGCGGGGTGAGCCCGTTCGGCGTTCCTCCCACCCCGGTCAGCGGGCGGGGGCGGTTCCCAGCCTAAGGGGGCCGGGGACCAGGTGGAACGTGGCTCAGGCGCCGACGCGGAAGCGGGCGAAGCGCTTCAGGGCGACGCCGTTCTCCTCGAGGACCTTGGCGACGGACTTCTTGTTGTCCTTGGCGAAGGCCTGCTCCAGGACGGAGTTCTCCTTCACGAAGCCGGTGACGCGACCCTCGACGATCTTCGCCAGGGCGGCCTCGGGCTTGCCCTCCTCGCGGGCGGTGGCCTCGGCGACGCGACGCTCGTTCTCGAGCGCCTCGGCCGGGATCTCCTCGCGGGACAGGTACTTCGGGGCGAAGGCGGCGATGTGCTGCGCGACGTCCTTGGCGACCTCGGCGTTCTCCTTGTCCAGCTCGACCAGGACGCCGACGGCCGGCGGCAGGTCGGGGCTGGTCTTGTGCAGGTAGACCGCGACGAAGCCGTCACCGTCGAACTGGGCGAAGCGACGGAAGACGATCTTCTCGCCCAGGGTCGCGTTGGCCTCGTCCACGAACTGCTGGACGGTCTTGCCGGCCTCGATCTCGGAAGCCAGGGCGACGTCCAGGTCGGCCGGGGCGGTCTTGGCGACGTGGGCGGCGATCGCGTCGGCGACCTCGACGAACTTGTCACCCTTGGCGACGAAGTCCGTCTCGCAGTTCAGCTCGACCAGAACGCCGGACTTCTTGTCCTCGGCGATCAGCGCGGCGACGGCGCCGTTGGAGGCGTCACGGCCCTCGCGCTTGGCAACGCCCTTCTGGCCCTTGATGCGCAGAAGCTCGACGGCCTTCTCGACGTTGCCCTCGGCCTCGTCCAGGGCCTTCTTGCAGTCCATCATGCCGGCGCCGGTGAGCTCACGGAGCTTCTTGACGTCCGCGGCGGTGAAGTTCGCCATGGTGTGAATCTCTTCTCGCGTCTCGCGTGTCTGCGTGGAGTGGCGCCGGGACCGGTGGTTCGGTCCCGGCGCGGGAGAGAGGGGCACCTGCCGGCTTCGTACCGGCGGGTGCCCCTCACCCTTGGTACGTCAGGCCTGCTCGGCCGGAGCCTCGGTGGCCGGAGCCTCGGTGGCCGGAGCCTCGGCGGCGGGGGCCTCGGCGGCGGCGGGGGCCTCCTCGGCCTTCTTCTCGCCCTCGAGGAGGTCCTTCTCCCAGGCGGCCAGCGGCTGGTCGGCACCCGGCTCGGCCTTGGCGTCGCCCTTGGCGACACCGGCGCGGGACTTCAGGCCCTCGGCCACGGCGTCGGCGATCACGCGGGTCAGCAGGGTGACGGAGCGGATCGCGTCGTCGTTGCCCGGGATCTTGTAGTCGACCTCGTCCGGGTCACAGTTGGTGTCGAGGATGGCGACGACCGGGATGTTGAGCTTCCGGGCCTCGCCGACCGCGATGTGCTCCTTCTTGGTGTCCACGATCCAGACGGCGCTGGGAACGCGCTGCATGTCGCGGATACCGCCGAGGGTCTTCTCCAGCTTGTCGTGCTCGCGCTGGAGGACCAGGAGCTCCTTCTTGGTGAGGCCGGAGCCGGCCACGTCCGAGAAGTCCAGCTCGCCGAGCTCCTTCAGGCGCTGGAGGCGCTTGTAGACGGTCGAGAAGTTGGTCAGCATGCCGCCGAGCCAGCGCTGGTTCACGTAGGGCATGCCCACGCGGGTGGCCTGCTCGGCGATGGCCTCCTGGGCCTGCTTCTTCGTGCCGACGAAGAGGACGCTGCCGCCGTGGGCAACGGTCTCCTTGATGAACTCGAAGGCGCGGTCGATGTAGTTCAGCGACTGCAGGAGGTCGATGATGTAGATGCCGTTGCGCTCGGTGATGATGAAGCGCTTCATCTTCGGGTTCCAGCGGCGGGTCTGGTGACCGAAGTGGACGCCGCTCTCCAGCAGCTCCCGCATCGTGACGACGGCCATTGCCGTGCTCCTTGGTGTTACGGCCCGGCGGCGGCACTGCCTCGCAGCGATCGCCCACAGCCGGGTCAGGCTCGGTTTGTCCGTGGCGGCCAGGTGACAGCCACGCCTGACGCCCCGAACGTGCCGAGCCGCTCCACCCTGGCGGCCCAGGGGCCGGTCGGGCTCGGCGGACCGAGCGGCACTCGCACCTGGCGGGGCTGCGGACGAACCGCGTCCGACCGCCGGTGGCGGGGCGTGCGAAGTCGACCCGGCGGACCGGGTCGCGTGTGAAGTGTACGGGAAGCGCCGAGGCGCGAGCGACTCCACGCGTGGCCGGGGGCCCGCCGAGGACCTGGGAGGAGCCCGGGGAACGGCCGGGGAGGGCGGGTTCCGATGGGGCTGCGGTCACGTTCCCGTGGGGCTGCGACGGGGGCGGGGAGAGCCGTGTGACGGACTCGAGAGCGGATACTCGGGCGGACGTCGGGGCGCGGGCGCGGGGGCAGATGCGGGGGTGGATGCGGGGGTGGATGCGGGCCGGTCGGCCGACTGCCCCGGTCCGTCGCCGGTATGCCGTTTGTACACCGGATGGCGGAGTCCGTACACCCGTCGGAGTGATGGCGTGCGGGCGCGGGGGTGGTTTGTCCACAGGAATCCGGATGTGGGTGGCGCGGGAACGGCACGACGGCGAGCCTGCGGGCATGACTGGTCGCGGGTGGTTCGGCGGGGTGGTGGCGGTGGTGCTCGTGCTCGCGCTGCCGGGGGCGTCAGGGGCTGCGGGGGCTACCGGGGTCGCGGGGGCTGTGCGGGCCACAGGGGTTTCGAGGGGGCCCGAGGCCGTCGGCGTCCCGCGCTCGGGCGTCCCGCGCTCGGGCGCGGACGGGGGTGGGGGCGGGCGGAGTGGCGCGCGGGCCTGGCCGGTGGGCGGGCCTGGCGCGGTGCTGGGCCGGTTCGAGCCGCCGGCGAAGGTCTGGGCCGCCGGACACCGGGGAGTGGACCTCGCCGCGGCACCGGGGGCGGAGGTCCGGGCGGCGGCTCCCGGAGTGGTCGCCTTCTCCGGGCTGGTGGCGGGACGGCCGGTGGTGACCGTCTCCCATCCCGGCTCGGGCTCTCCCGCGCTCCGGACCACCTACCTGCCCGTCACCGGCACCGTCCCGGTCGGCACCACGGTGGCCGCCGGACAGACGATCGGACTGCTCGCTCCGGACGGGCGGCACTGTGCCGAGCACGACTGCCTGCACTGGGGGCTGCTGCGCGGAGACCGCTACCTCGACCCGCTGGCCCTGTTCGGCGCGGGCACGGCGCGGCTGCTGCCACTGAAGGGCGGGGACGGGTAGGGCGTCCTGCCGCACGCCCGTCGGCGAAGGACGCGAGTGTAGGGCGACGGCGACGGCGAGGGGGGCGAGGGGGGTGAGGGCAAGGACGAGGGCGGAGCCCGGACTGCGGGCGGAGCCGGAAGCCGGGCCGCGGGCAGAGCCGGCCGGGTCGGCTCAGGGCCGGGCGAGCCCGTGCAGCACCATCGCGACCGCGGCATCGGCGATCTCCTCGGGGCTCTCGACGGCACAGCCGGTGCGGCCCCCTGCCGCGGCCTGCTCGGCCCTGCGGGTCGCCGCCTCCACCACACCCTGCACCAGGGCCGCAGCGAGCCGGGGCTGCTCGTGGCCGAGGTCCTCCAGGGTCCGGCCGACCAGACCGGCCAGCCTGCCGTGCGCCGACCTGATCCGCTCCCGCGCGGCCTCGTCGAGCTCCAGCGCCGAGATCGCCACCACCGCCCGGTGCCGGGGGTCGGCGGCGAGCGCCAGCTGGCCCCGGACGTAGGCCTCGATCCGCTCGACGGCGGTGTCGCAGCTCTCCATCCCGGCCTCGATCTCGGCCGCCCAGAGCGGGAGGTCCACCTCGCAGAGCGCCTCGACCACGGCGGCGCGGGACCGGAAGTACTCGTAGACCGAGGAGCGCGCCAGCCCGGTGCGCGCCGCGAGCGCGGGGAAGGTCAGGGCCTCCATGCCACCCTCGGCAAGCAGGACGCGGGCAGCATCAAGAAGGGCTGCCCGCTGGAGCTGGCGATGCTCGGCCACCGTGGCCGCTCGGATCTTCGGCACGCTCCCACTCTACGGAGCCCTACCTCCGACCGATACGGCGCCGCGCATCAGGAGGAGGCGCGGGCCCGGCGACCGGCCACCCGTGACCGACGGCGGGCGCCCGACTGCCGACGCCCTATCGGATGTCCGACAGCTTGGCGCGCAGCTGGAGGACGGACTTGGTGTGGATCTGGCTCACCCGACTCTCCGTCACCCCCAGCACCTGTCCGATCTCGGCGAGGGTGAGGCCCTCGTAGTAGTAGAGCGTCACCACCGTCTTCTCCCGCTCGGGGAGGGTGTTGACCGCCTGGGCCAGCAGCCGGCGCAGCTCGCGGTCCTCGGCCACCTCGACCGGGTTGTCGGCGCCGTGGTCCTCCAGGGTGTCCATCAGGCTCAGCCGGTCGCCGCCCTCCCCCACCGGGTGGAGCAGCTCGTCCAGCGCCACCACGTTGGCCAGCGACAGCTGGCTGAAGATGGCGTGGAGGTCCTCGATCGCGATGCCCATCTCGGCCGCGACCTCGGGATCGTGCGGCGTCCGGCGCAGCCGGGCCTCCAGCGTCGCGTACGTCCGCTCGACCGCCTTCGCCTTCTGCCGCACCGAACGCGGGATCCAGTCCAGGGCCCGCAGCTCGTCGATGATCGCGCCGCGGATGCGGCTGATCGCGTAGGTCTCGAACTTGATGGCGCGATCGATGTCGAACTTCTCGATCGCGTCGATCAGCCCGAAGACCCCGGAGGAGACGAAGTCCGCCTGTTCGACGTTGGAGGGCAGCCCGACCCCGACCCGGCCGGCCACGTACTTGACGAGCGGTGAGTAGTGCAGGATCAGCTGCTCGCGCAGCCGCTGGTCACCGGTCTCCTTGTAGGAGCGCCAGAGCTCTTCGAGCGCGGAGCGGCCCTGGGCCGCGGCCTCCCGGGCGTCCTGCCCCTGATCGCCGCCCTCCACCCGCTCCCGGCGGAGCGGGGACACCGGCGAGGCGAACACCTGGACGGCAGCGGACCGGACCGGCGCACTGCCGGGCGGCCGGGGCGCACCGGCCACGGCCACGCCGGGGGGTGCGCCGGCGGGCGCCCCGACGGGCGCGCCGGCGGGACCGGTCGCGTCGGCGCCTTGGACCGGCTCTGCACCCCGGGCCGCATCCGCCGGCTGGGGCACCACCGTCGGCCGGCCGCCCTGGCGCGACAGGCCTCCCATCGTCCCCGCCGACTTGGACGGGAAGTCGGGCACGGGGCGCCGCTCGGTCCGCGGCCCCCCCGAGGACCGAGCGCCACCGGTCACTCTGTGTCCGGGAATGTGTGTGGGCATGCGTTGGTCTGCGCCGTTCTGCCGAGTCATGTGCTGATAGGGAAGGCATGTGGAGCGTAGCGTGACCGACTCACTGCGAAGCGCTACCGCCACTCGGTCGTCCCCCGATCCGGTGGCCGTCGCACACCGGATCGAGACTGCGAACAGAGGAACCGGAGTGCCAGGCAGCCGGACGGTCCGACGTGCGTGCCCTCGGCGCGGGCGCGTTCTCCGTTCCGACGCTCACCTCCTCCGCACCACGCGCCAGTGCGCGCCGTGCCGCTCCACGTAGCCGAGCGAGCCCAACTCGTAGAGCCGTTGGAGGACTTCGTCCGGCGGGAGGCCGGACTGCCGGGCCAGCCGCTCGACCGGCGCCCCCTCCGCCGTCGCGGGTACGGCTTCCAGCACCCGGGCCACCGCCGGTTCCAGCAGGTCGCGCGGGAGCACCGGGCCGCTGCGCTGCGGCGCCAGGTCCTCCCCGATCGCCCCGATCAGCTCCGTGATCTCGGCCGCGTCGGTGACCAGGGTGGCAGCGCCGCTGCGGATCAGGGCGTGCACCCCGGCGGAGAGCTCCGAAGTCACCGGGCCCGCGACGCCCATGGTGTGGCGGTTGAGGTCCCGCGCCCGTCTGGCCGTGCTCAGGGCGCCGCTGCGCACCGCCGCTTCGACCACCACCGTTCCCCGGGTGAGCGCCGCGATGACCCTGTTGCGGAGGACGAAGCGGAAGCGGTTCGGATGCTCCCCGGGCGGCAGTTCGCTGACCAGCAGACCCTGGACGCCGATCCGCCGGATCAGTTCGGCATTGCCCTTGGGATAGGCGACGTCGACACCGCAGGCGAGCACGGCGGCGGTCATCCCGCCGACCGCGAGTGCCCCTCGGTGCGCGGCGGCGTCGATCCCGTAGGCGGCTCCGGAGACCACCACCCAGCCTCGTTCGGCCAGTTGGGCCGACAGCTCCCCCGCGACGTGGGCGCCGTAGGCGGTGCAGGCGCGGGAGCCCACCAGCGCGACGGACCGGAGTGCGAGCAGCCGCAGCGAGCCGGTGCCCGTCACCCAGAGTCCGATCGGACGTCCGTCACCCAGGTCGTCGAGCTGGCTGGGCCACTCCGTTTCTGGCGCAAGTCCAGGCGTGTTACCCCATTCGATTGCCGGCCCCCGTAAGTGGTACGCCCAAGCTCCGTGGAGTTGACCCTGCGGACTGGCCAAGCCGATCACCAGCCCGCAGGAGCGCCAACGGCACACGGCCGGGTTTACCACGTCCGAGCGATGTCAGCGTGCGACCCCGAGTGACAAGCTCGAACAAACGTGCGATTATGTGCCGGGTTTCAAAAATCCCCCCTCAGGTGAGGTACAGTTTTTGAAACCTACGGTTCGGTTGGAGGGGCTCGTGCGGAACCTGGAACACAGCCAGCAGCGGCTTGCGCAGCTGGACGTCTCCATCGAGGTGTTCCATGCCTCACTGGAGCAAGCCATTGCCGACGTACGCGGCTGCACCGACTTCGACGCCCCGATGATGCGGGGCATCATGTTCTGGAGCCGGACGAATCGATACATGGCCGAGGGGCTGGACCCGCAGGGATGGAAGCGCACGTCCCGAGACAACATCGCGGATGATCCACCCGACGGGGAGTCACGCGATCACGGCGATCAGCGCCTCTGGGGGTGTGGGGAACCTACGTAAGTCTGTGCGGTCGAAGAACCCCAAGGGGCCAGTGATGGCCCGCCTGGTCGAGAACAACCACCACCAGTTGGCCCTCATGTCTCGTGACGACATCCTCTTCGGCCGCGAGCTGGATGACATCCCTACCTGGTTCCTGCTGTACCAGTGGGACGAGGGCGTGCTGTCAGCTGAGCTGTCGTTGCCTGTCCGGATGCACGGCAAGTTCGTCGACGAGTGGCTGGAGCGCATCCCGCTGTCCCTGACGAACCTTGGCGACCCGGGCGCCGATGTCAGCTTCCTGGACGAGCCGGCCGACGGCGAGGAGGGCCCGGAGGTCGTGGTGGAACTGCTCGGGACCGACGGATAGATACAAGCGTGAGTGGGAGCTGCGGAGAGTGTTCACCCCTGAACGGCTGGTACTTGCGCGCAAGCGCAGGCGGATGACGCTGGCGGACCTGGCGACCAAATCAGGTGTCTCAGCGCAAAGCATCACAGCGTTCGAAAACGGCCGCCGAGTGCCAACAGAGGAAACACTCTCCCAGCTATCTGACGCCCTCGACTACCCACTGGGCTTCTTCGCCAGTCCTCGTCCGGTCGACCTCCAGCTAGACCAGGTGAGCTTCAGGGCGCCCTCGAAGATGACCGCCATGGAGCGTGAGAGCGCCCTGGGATCGGGTGCGCTCGCGATGGACCTGAACTCGTGGTTGGGGGCACGGTTCCGCCTACCCCCAGCCAACCTTCCGACCTATCCTGGCGAGGCACCCGAGGATGCCGCGGAGCGGCTGCGGGCTGCATGGGGACTTGGGGAGGCCCCGGCGCCGAACATGGTCCACTTGTTGGAGGCCAACGGCGTCAGGGTGTTCTCTCTCCCCTCAGACTGTCTGGACATCGATGCCTTCTCAACCACCGAGGCGGGCACTCCTTTTGTCTTCCTCAACACCCGCAAGTCTGGCGAGCGAGGCCGCTTCGACGCAGCGCATGAGCTCGGGCACCTGATCCTGCACTGCGAGCACCGGATCCCTCATGGTCGCGACTCCGAGAGTGAAGCCAACGATTTCGCCTCCGCGTTCCTCATGCCCCGGGCCGGCATCTTGGCACAGCAGCTCCACGGGGCCAGCGTCGACCGCATCATCAGCGCCAAACGGCGTTGGGGCGTTTCAGCGATGGCTCTGACCTACCGGCTACGGAGACTGGATTTGCTCTCGGAATGGCGGTACACGCAGATCGCCAAGGAACTAACCAAGCGCGGTTACCGTGCCGGCGAGCCAGGTTCCCAACTCGGACGGGAAAGCAGCCAACTTCTCGCTAAGGTATTCGATGCCCTACGCACCGCCCGCGACATCAGCCCCGCAGATATTGCCGGTCAGCTCTATATTCCTCAAAGGGAATTGAACGACTTCGTATTCGGCCTGGTGCCGGTCGGCCTGGATGGTGAAGGGCAGACCACAGCTCCCATTAGGCCCAGCCTTCGCCTGGTCCACAGTTGAACAACCTACTTTCCCTTGCACGACCGCACCTTCCCGTGACCTCTTAGTCCCGTTCGAAAGCAGTGGTACGTGAAAGTCCTCGGCATCGCCGTCAGTTCCAGCGCCCTCCACTACGGTGCGCTCCAGCACATCTCGGGAATCTCGCTGGTGCCAGGAGCACCTGAGCGTCTCGGGCCGGCAGATGGCCTAACCGGCTGCGAGCGCACGGCAGACACCTACCGCCGCATTTACCAGGACATTCACGTGCTTGCTCCAGACATCGTGGTGCTTGTCGCCACGCGGAAGCACAACAACTGGCTCTACCGGCAGGCCGCCGACCGCGCCACCCTGGTCACCCTTGTTCAGCTAGCTTGCCATGAAGACGGGATCCGCTGTGAGGAGTGGAACACCGAAAAGATCGGCAAGCTGATCGGCGCACCTGCCCCGTCGCTCCACGATGTCCCACTCGAAACGATTGGCGCTGCCGACCGGCCCAAGTATTGGAAACTCGGCCGTGGCGACGCCTTCGCTGCGGCGCTGGCCGCCCTCCACGAGTCCGAAGCCGATAACAACCGGTGACCTGATTACCTACCAGCAGAGAAGACACCGGTGAGAGATCACGAGCGACGACTCGTTCTGGACTACGAGTCCCTCCACAGCATGCCGATCGGCGTGCATGAAGTACATGTGTGGTGGGACCAGGTCCTACATAACTGGCTTGTGGGCAAGAAGGTAGACCTGTCCGAGTTCGAGGCGGCCGGCGATCTGATCGAACCCCGCGTCATGGAAATGATCAAGCACCCCAACATAGTGGATGTCCGCGCCGTAGCAAATGTTCCTGGCTACCCCCAGCCCATGCGCGTCGTCGAGATCCTCATGCCATACTTCGAGCAGGGAAGCATCACTGATGCGCTCGAACGCGGCGAGACTTTCGCTCCCACAAAGGCGCTTCGCATCATCCAGGCAGCGCTGCAGGGACTGACGGAAATGCACGAGCATCACGGAATCCTGCACCGTGACATCAAAAGCCCCAATCTGTTCCTCACCGGTGACGCCGACCTCGTCAAGATCGGAGATCTCGGCGTTGCCGGTGCAATGGACGCCTCCGGCGCGACCCCCGCTATCCAGGTTGCACACATGTATGCCCCGCCCGAAATGATGGTCGGCCCCCGCGTCACCCGCGCAGCAGATCTCTACTCCATGGGGCTTGTACTGCTCGAACTCCTAGCCGGCAAGTTCGATTATGACTCGTACACCAGTACCGAGGTGGTCGACGCCCTCCAGCAGGGACGACCGCCCCTTCGCGAGAGCGACCGCCAACTTCCGGCCTGGGTCTGTCGCCGCCTGCGGCGACTTGTCCTAAAGGCCACTCACCCAGATCCCACCCAGCGCTTCAGCAGTGCGCGCGACATGAGCGCGGCCCTCGCCTCAGTCAAGATCGCAGATTGGCGCGAGGTGGAACCCAACGTCTGGCAGGCCCCTCACCTGCACCGGAACGAGCACTGGAAGATCACGGCCACCCCCTCAAAGGACGGCGGCATCGAGTTGGCGACATTCCGACGCAGGGCCGCCTCGTGGCGGCGCAACGGTGAGGCCCTGGTCGTGCCGAGCATCGGCCACCCTCAGGTGGTCAGCTACTTCGAGAAGGTGAACAACCGCGCTGTCAGCTGATCCGCTGCTCTGACCACTACGTCCTGGTCAGAGCAGGCCAGCGGCGCCAACGCCAAAGACTCTTGGACAGCTTCAGGTGTCACCGTGAACCGCGCCTCTCGACCGGTCCCAGCCGGTTCGAGAGCGCCGTTCCTGGCAAGCGCCCACACTTCTGTACGGATACGCCGCGCATCGATCCTGCCGTCAGCGACAAGCGGCGCCAAGAGTGCCCGCCACTCCATCCGGCCAGCGCCGACGGAATACCGCCACAGTTGCTCTACGAGGACTTCTGCCGCCCATGCATGCCGCGGCAAAGATCGATCCGGCAGGCGGGCGATACACAAGGCGAGCAGGGCCCCTTGAGAGTTCATCGCCTCCACCACCTCCCGGTTATCAGCAGCGGCGGTCCACAAGCCTCTCTCTGGTCGCCAGAGTGCCGGACAGCCGACGTGGCGGCAAGAGCACCCTCAGCGAATCGTACATGCGTTCGTTTCTTGATCGTGCAACATCAGCGCTCATCACACGCCCCCCGGCCTTGGGCGTACTGCCGGAGCTCGCCTGTCACCGCCGGACGCCTGCCCGCCGGCAGGGCCGCTAGACACGGAGTGCCCACTCCCCCACCGGCCCGCTGACTGGCTTCCACCTACGCGCATCTACGAGCGCTCCAGGCGGGCTAGACCGGGCTTCCGGGTTCGAGTTCTGCCGCGAATAGGACGGCAGCGGCCCTGAGGATGCCGTTGATCCGACGAAGATCCGCATTCTCGGCTTCGAGGCGGCGAATACGAGCATCGTCACTCTGAGCAGTTCGAGGCTGCCGACCGGACTGGGCCTCGGCCTTGTTGAGTTTTTCGGGGTGGTTGGGGACCACGTTTTCGGTGGGTTCGGGCACCAGCGGTTTTCCGGTGAGTTCGGGCTCCACCTCGTGTGATGGT
>NZ_JBICYZ010000089.1:0-37068 GCF_043201465.1 Kitasatospora sp. NPDC048298 | reverse complement strand
ACCAGGCGGCCGGGGATCCGGTGGTCAGCGTGGACACCAAGAAGAAGGAACTGGTCGGCAACTACAAGAACGCCGGCCGCGAATGGCGCCTCGCCGGCGAGCCGACCGCGGTCCACACCCACGACTTCCCCGACGCCGACCTGGGCAAGGCCATCCCGTACGGGATCTACGACCTGGCCGCTGACGCCGCCTGGGTCAACGTCGGCACCGACCACGACACCGCGGCCTTCGCCGTGGAGTCGATCCGCCGCTGGTGGAACGCGTGCGGACGGCACTCCTACTGGCGCTGCCGGGCAGGTCGGCCCCGCCCGCGCGGGGGTGACCCCCGGTACAGCGGTGACCATCGAGGCAGGGGTGGGTCGGCCCCGCCTGTGCGGGGGTGACCCGGACTCGGCGGCCTTCTCGTCCTCGAAGCGCTCGTCGGCCCCGCCTGTGCGGGGGTGGCCCAGGAGTCGGTGTGCGCGGTCGGAAGGTTCAGCCATCGGCCCCGCCTGCGCGGGGGTGACCCGCTGATCGGCAAGAGGGTGCGGACGCTCCGCGGATCGGCCCCGCCCGCGCGGGGGTGGCCCCAGGTCCGCGGGCACTCGGTGTCGGCATCGGCCCCGCCTGCGCGGGGGTGGCCCGCTGATCGGGTCGGAGCGTCACGGGCTTGGCGTATCGGCCCCGCCTGTGCGGAGTCTCGCGCCCCAGGGTGATTGCGCGGCAATCACCGACGACCGCTCTGCAAGCGCGGAGGTGACCCGTCCCGCTCGCCCGTGTCCGCTCCGCCAGCGCGGAGGTGACCCGGCGCAGCGGCCCGCCCTTGAGCACGGAGGTCAGTGCGCTCCGCCCGTGCGGAGGTGGCCCGATCCGGCAGGCGGTCAGGAGGATGAACAGGCCATCCGCTCCGCCCACGCGGAGGTGACCCGCCGTCGACCCGCACCGACACGCCCGACCACGTGTCCGCTCCGCCTGTGCGGAGGCTTCGGGAACCGCGGGAACCAGGACACCGGCCTCCCCGACCGCACAGACCCAGCCGGGAGGGCGGGTCCGCCACCACTGTCCGCAGCACGTGCCACGATGAGAACGCTCCTTGACACCACAACAGCACCACCGACCAGATCCCCCATCACGGTCAAGAAACGGCAAAGGCGCCGCTGCGCCGCAGGTCGGGAAGGGTCCGCTCCGCCTGCGCGGAGGTGACCCGGCGGCGTCCTGTCTCAGGCCGTCGGCGTCGTGGTCCGCTCCGCCTGCGCGGAGGTGACCCGCCCGCCAGCTCGGCCGCCGCCGTCATGGCCAAGTCCGCTCCGCCTGCGCGGAGGTGACCCGCGCTGCGGCAGCAGGTCCTCGCCCTGCGCGGCGTCCGCTCCGCCTGCGCGGAGGTGACCCGCCATGGCGGCCATGCTGGTTGCCTGGCAGGACGTCCGCTCCGCCTGCGCGGAGGTGACCCGATCGCGAGCGTGGCGAGGGCGGCCGTGGCGCCGTCCGCTCCGCCTGCGCGGAGGTGACCCGCCAATTAGAGGACGCAACACAACCCTCGGTACGTCCGCTCCGCCTGCGCGGAGGTGACCCGGCCGACCGCCGCGGTGGCAGCCGCTTCGCCAGGTCCGCTCCGCCTGCGCGGAGGTGACCCGTAGCTGGTGGATAGCTGGAACGGCTTGGCGTCGTCCGCTCCGCCTGCGCGGAGGTGACCCGACCTTCGAGCGCCTGGCGGCCATCACCGCCGGGTCCGCTCCGCCTGCGCGGAGGTGACCCGCTTCCTTGACATCTCAACTTCCCTGATAGACAGTCCGCTCCGCCTGCGCGGAGGTGACCCGGCCGCCGACCGCGCCGCCCGCCAGATCGCCGAGTCCGCTCCGCCTGCGCGGAGGTGACCCTCGCTCGGGTCACCGGTGACCTGCGCCCTGACCGTCCGCTCCGCCTGCGCGGAGGTGACCCGCGGCTGGCGGCGGCGACGGGGTCCGCGGCGATGTCCGCTCCGCCTGCGCGGAGGTGACCCGGTGGTGACCAGGCCCTTCCAGCGTCGCTGGCCGTCCGCTCCGCCTGCGCGGAGGTGCCCCGGCCGTCGCCGCCCACCAGGCCGGTACCTGCGGGTCCGCTCCGCCTGCGCGGAGGTGACCCGATGTCGTCCCGCAGGTCTGCGGCGATCCGCTGGTCCGCTCCGCCAGCGCGGAGGTGACCCGCGGAGATCGCAGCCGAGTGGGAGACCACTCGCGTCCGCTCCGCCTGCGCAGAGGTGGCCGCCGGGGACCAAGCGCTGGAAGCTCTCCCCGCACCAGTGCGCTCCGCCAGCGCAGAGGTGACCCGACGACGTTGCTGGCGGCCTCGCGGGTCGGGTGGTCCGCTCCGCCCGCGCGGAGGTGACCTGCGGGCGGTGCCGGTGAGGACCGCGGTGACGATGTCCACTCCGTCCGCGCGGAGGTGGCCCGGCGCCGCCGCGGGTGCGGATGGCCAGGTGCGCTCCATCTGTGCGGAGGTGACCCGACCTGGCGGCCGGTCAGCGGCAGGCGGCCGCGGTCTGCTCCGCCCGCGCGGAGATGGCCCGCACCCCTTCCTCGCTTCCAGTGCCCTTCGGGGGCCGCTCCGCCAACGCAGAGATGACCCGCACGCGCTCGGCCTGACCGCGACGAAGGCGATGTCCGCCCCGCCGGCGCGGAGGTGACCCGAGCGTCCCCGTGTACCTGGACCGGCCGGTGGCGTCTGCTCCGCCAGCGCGGAGGTGACCCGGGCACGCCCGGAGGGATGTCGTAGTCGCGGGCGTCCGCTCCGCCTGCGCGGAGGTGACCCGGTCGGCCTGAGTGTCCGGCGCCGACGGATCGAGTCCGCTCCGCCTGCGCGGAGGTGACCCGATGCTCGCCGACGACCGCCTGCCGCACGCCCAGTGCGCTCCGCCTGCGCGGAGGTGACCCGCTGGGCTACGCCGCCGGTGCCGCCCGGCTCCGGTCCGCTCTGCCCACGCAGAGGTGACCCGAGGTCCGGATCGGACAGTACGGCGCGCTGTACGTCCGCTCCGCCAGCGCGGGGGTGGCACGCTCCCAACGCTGACGGAGCTCCAGGAGTAGTAGTCCGCTCCGCCTGCGCGGAGGTGACCTGGTCGACAACGTCAGCGTGTTCACCGACTGGGCGTCCGCTCCGCCTGCGCGGAGGTGACCCGCGCTGGCCGGGTACGCGGAGCTGGCGCCGACGGTCCGCTCCGCTCGTGCGGAGGCTTCGGAGACCGCGAGAACCAGGACACCGGCCTCTCCGACCGCACATGCCCCAGCCGGGAGAGCGGATCCGCCGCCACTGTCCGCAGTACGTGCCACGATGAGGACGCTCCTTGACACCACAACAGCACCACCGACCAGACCCCTCAGCACGGTCAAGAAATGGCAAAGGCGTTGCTGTGGCGCAGGTCGGGAAGGGTCCGCTCCGCCCGCGCGGAGGTGACCCGTCGACGTCATCCGGGACCGGAACCTGCGGACGGTCCGCTCCGCCCGCGCGGAGGTGACCCGGTCGTTGGCCGTCAAGCGCATGCCGGAGTCGTGTCCGCTCCGCCCGCGCGGAGGTGACCCGTTCGCTTCCCGGCGATAACCACAGAAACCTGAGTCCGCTCCGCCCGCGCGGAGGTGACCCGTTGGTGCCCGCCGTGAGGGCGGAGACGCGCAGGTCCGCTCCGCCCGCGCGGAGGTGACCCGGGCCGCAGCATCGCGTGGACGGACGGCCGCCGGTCCGCTCCGCCCGCGCGGAGGTGACCCGAGGTGTCTGGTCGTGCCGTCGGGTCGGTGACGGTCCGCTCCGCCCGCGCGGAGGTGACCCGCCCGACACGGAGTACAACGCCTCGCGGCACCAGTCCGCTCCGCCCGCGCGGAGGTGACCCGCTCCCGGCCATGCCGGCCGCGGTGGCGCGGTTGTCCGCTCCGCCCGCGCGGAGGTGACCCGGGCGTCCGCAGCCTCCGGCAGGTTGTCCGCAAGTCCGCTCCGCCCGCGCGGAGGTGACCCGGTGGCGGGGTGCGGCAGCAGGTCCGACTCTGTGTCCGCTCCGCCCGCGCGGAGGTGACCCGGGCGGCGCCGGTTCTTCCGGCGGTCTCGGGAAGTCCGCTCCGCCCGCGCGGAGGTGACCCGTCGTTGCAGTTCGGGCAGGCGGTGGCGGGCCGGTCCGCTCCGCCCGCGCGGAGGTGACCCCTCGTGGGTGGGCCAGTCCCCGACGCGGCCGGGGTCCGCTCCGCCCGCGCGGAGGTGACCCCTCGTGGGTGGGCCAGTCCCCGACGCGGCCGGGGTCCGCTCCGCCCGCGCGGAGGTGACCCCCCTTGGCGAAGGCCGCCTCGATGATCTTGTCCGTCCGCTCCGCCCGCGCGGAGGTGACCCGGTGGCGGTAAGTCAGAACGGCGCCCCGGCGGCGTCCGCTCCGCCCGCGCGGAGGTGACCCGCGAAGAGCCGCCCAGCTCTGACCCTGGGCGGCGTCCGCTCCGCCCGCGCGGAGGCGACCCGTAGAGGGAGAGAGCACATGGACACGGACACCAGTCCGCTCCGCCCGCGCGGAGGTGACCCGGTGGCGGTAAGTCAGAACGGCGCCCCGGCGGCGTCCGCTCCGCCCGCGCGGAGGTGACCCGACGAGCTGCTACCGATGACGATGGCCACCCACGTCCGCTCCGCCCGCGCGGAGGTGACCCGAGGTTTTCCGCGAGGCTGGGCTCCCCGGGGTTGTCTGCTCCGCCCGCGCGGAGGTGGCCCGTGGGTGACGACGTGCGCGAGGACGGGCTGGCCGGCCGCTCCGCCCGTGCGAAGGTGGCCCGGAACGCCCGCTCGATCGACTCCACCGTGCTGGTGTCCACCCCGCCCGCGCGGAGGTGGCCCGCAGGTCCGGACCTGGGCGCACTCTAGGTACAGGTGCGCTCCGCCCACGCGGGGGTGACCCGTCAACGACGCGCACGACGGTGAGCGCCATCCCGTCGGCGCCGCCCGCGCGGGGGTAGCCCCCCCGGTCGTCAAGGCCGGCCTTGAGCGGATGCTGTCGGCCCCGCCCGCGCGGAGGTGACCCGAGCCGATGGCCCGTCAGGCAGCGGCCTCGCTGGTCCGATCCGCTCGTGCGGAGGTGACCCATTCTCAGATCATCGCGGCGAGCTCGACCTGAAGTCCGCTCCGCCCGCGCGGAGATGTCGGCGAGCTCGCGGGAATCGAACTGAATAAATTCGGGCACTCTGCTGTGGAAGACTGCAGGTCAGGAAGTGTCGGCCCCGCCTGCGCGGGGGTAGCCCCGTCATGACCGGGGCGACGCCGGAGGCGAAGACGTCGGCCCCGCCTGCGCGGGGGTAGCCCTGATTATCACCCGCGCGCCGAGGAGGTGAAATGGTCGGCCCCGCCTGCGCGGGGGTAGCCCCCAGGCGAGCAAGTACGGCATGCCGGGGCAGCCGTCGGCCCCGCCTGCGCGGGGGTAGCCCTCGATCATCTCTCGGTAGTGACCGACTACCTGCTGTCGGCCCCGCCTGCGCGGGGGTAGCCCCTTGGAGGTCGGCGTCTGCTTCGCCACCTTCACGTCGGCCCCGCCTGCGCGGGGGTAGCCCCGCGCTGGAGATGCTGGAGTCGTACGGGCAGGCGTCGGCCCCGCCTGCGCGGGGGTAGCCCGGGCTCATCGGAGGTGCGGCCGGGCAGGTGGTCGTCGGCCCCGCCTGCGCGGGGGTAGCCCGAACGTCCCGAGGAGCAGGACCGCTCCGGGCCCGTCGGCCCCGCCTGCGCGGGGGTAGCCCCAGGAGCTCCACCATGGTCCACGGACCTGGGTAGTCGGCCCCGCTTGCGCGGGGGTGGCCCCCTCGGCGCGTTCGTGGACCGGGCCGGGCACGTGTCGGCCCCGCCCGCGCGGGGGTGGCCCCTGGGCCTTCAACCTCGGCGCGAGCATCACCTGATCGGCCCCGCCTGTGCGGGGGTGGCCCGCGCTGCACCGACGGCCTGCGCCTGGGTGCCGCATCGGCCCCGCCTGCGCGGGGGTGACCCGACGGTGAGCTGCTCGTGGCCCTGGAGGATCCGGTCGGCCCCGCCTGCGCGGGGGTGGCCCAAGCGCCTAAACAACAGCTCTGACCTGCGGAAGGTCGGCCCCGCCTGTGCGGAGGTGACCCGGAGTTCACCCACGCCGCCGCCATCGCCGCCGTGTCCGCTCCGCCCGCGCGGAGGCGACCCAGCCCCGGCAGCCCCCGGCGGTGCCTCACATCGGAGCGCTCCGCCCGGCGCGGAGGCCTCGGGGACCGCGGGAACCAGACCACCGACCTCCCCGACCACACAGACCCCAGCCAGGAGAGTGGATCCGCCGCCACTGTCCGCAGCACGTGCCACGATGAGAACGCTCCTTGACACCAGAACAGCACCACCGACCAGACCCCCGCCACGGTTAAGAAACAGCAAAGGCGCTGCTGCGCCGCAGCTCGGGAAGGGTGTGCTCCGCCTGCGCGGAGGTGACCCGCCGTCGCCCAGGCCCTCGCCTCGGTGGGTGCCGTCCGCTCCGCCTGCGTGGAGGTGACCCGGCCCCGTTCCAGGCTGAGGTCGAGCTCATGGGGTGCGCTCCGCCTGCGCGGAGGTGACCCGGCCTGTCCTGGCCCCAGATCGCCGCCCGCCTCGTCACCTCCGCACATGCGGAGGTGACCCGGGTGCTGCGGTGGGCCATGCCGACCTGGTCGAGTCCGCGCCGATCCGGGAGCGCCGGTCCGCTCCGCCAGCGCGGAGGTGGCCCGCCGACCGGCAGGACGGCGTGGACGGCGGCCGCGTCGGCCCCGCCCCGCGCGGAGGTGGCTCGCGCTCCGAACTGGCCGCCCGTACCGCCGCCGCGTCCGCTCCGCCAGCGCGGAGGTGACCCGCTCGCCGAGCAGATGGACGTCCTGGCCAACAAGTCCGCTCCGCCAGCGCGGAGGTGACCCGGAAGTGCGAGCCACCACCGAGGCCTACCGAACGTGCGCTCCGCCCGCGCGGAGGTGACCCGATCCGCATCAGGTGCGTCTTCACGGTGTGCGGGTGCGCTCCGCCCGCGCGGAGGTGGACCGGGGTGCCAGCCCCGTACCAGCCCGATAACCAGGTCCGCTCTGCCCGCGCGGAGGTCTCGCGCCCCAGGGTGATTGCGCGGCAATCACCGACGCCCGCTCTGCCGGCGCGGAGGTGACCCGGCACTGTGAGCGCCACCACTGCCGACGTACCCGTGCGCTCCGCCCGTGCGGTGACCCCACGGCCAGGCCGACCAGTGTGCAGTTCGGCCCATCGGCCCCGCGCTCTTGGGGGTGACCCCAGGATTCTGTACTGCACGGGCGCCTACCCGGCGTCGGCCCCGCCCGCGCGGGGGTGGCCCATGACAACGCTCCCTGCTGCTACGTGGGTAGGGGGTCGGCCCCGCCTGCGCGGGGGGTGGCCCCCGCTTCTGTCGGGCAAGGTGAGCTTCAACGTGTCGGCCCTACCTGCGCGGGGGTGCCCCCCGGTGCCGACCGTCGCGGACCCACCGGCCGCGTCGGCCCCGCCTGCGCGGAGGTGACCCGCTCGACTACTCCCGGGTGGTGCAGATAATGCTGTCCGCTCCGCCCGCGCGGAGGTGACCCGCTGACGGACGCCTTTGGGGAGGCCCTGGACCGGTCCGCTCCGCCCGCGCGGAGGTGACCCGGGCCTGGGGTGGGCCGTGGTAGCGATCGTCTTGTCCGCTCCGCCCGCGCGGAGGTGACCCGGACACCGTCGAGACCTGGAACACCTACGGCACGTCCGCTCCGCCCGCGCGGAGCTGACCCGATCGCCGAGGGGCAGTACCGGCCCGGCGATAAGTCCGCTCCGCCTGCGCGGAGGTGACCCGCAGTGGGTGACGATGGCCGACGACCGGGTCCGGTGTGCTCCGCCTGCGCGGAGGCGGCCGCACCAACCAGCGATCGACCCCATGTCCGTTGGAATGGCTCCCGGGGAAAACGGTTGCGGCTCATACTGCTCCGGCCTGCGGTAGAGCTGGGCGAGTCGGGTGCAGCAGGGTGGCTCCGGCCCGGTTGGCGCGGGCGGCAGCGGGCGCGGCCTGGTGCCGTTCCCACTGCTGGCGGGCGTGCTCAGCAGCGTCGGTGGCCGGGGTGTCCTCGACCGGGCGGCGGCGGTGGGCCTCCTCGAGCTCGCACAGCCGGTTGTAGTGCTGGCGCAGGATCGCTTCCCGTTCGGCGGCGGCCTCGTCGACCGCGACAAGCAGGAGGAGAACCGCAAGGTCGCGATAACCACGTGCCGCGGCATCCGGGGTGACTACGCGAACTCGGCGCTGCAGTGTGACGAGTACCCGTTCTCGTCCACGTACGAAGGCGCGAACCAGAAAGACAGCGCAGGCAAGCCCGTGAACCGCTACTCCGCCCGCCTGATAGACGGAAAGGACAACGGAGACGGGACAACTTGATCAAGGATGTCTTCACCGTGAACCGGATCTTGGACAGCGACCCGTTCTACGTCACGATCGTCCCGTAAGCCGTACTCACCCAGGCCGGAGGACACCAGTGCCGATCCTTTTCGAGTTCCGCGCCGAAGCCAGGCCCGACCACGGTCTCATCGAGGTGTACGACTCCGACTCCTACCTCACCGACTCGGAAGCCGCCAGGCAAACTCGGGACACGGTGGTGGCGGGTACCGGCACCCAGATCTATCTCCGCAGCCTCCAGGGCATCGCGCCTGCCGAGGTCCTGGTACGGGTCTGGGACGGCCCCGCGCCGGCCGACAGTAGCTGGCTCGCCGAGGGGGAACGCCCGGCAGTACTCGACAGCGCCACGGGCGAAGTGGTCATCCGCGCCTTCGCCCCGGACATCGCCGGTCACTTCCAACTACCCCGCCCAGGAATCTACGAAGGCCGGGTGTCGTGGAAGGGCCGACACGAGGCCGCCGCGCAGGAGACGAGCCTCCACGCCGAACTCCGCACGACGCAACAGCATTCACAGGCTGACACCGACGCGGTCTGGGCAGCCCACCAGAAGGTCCTGGAGACCTATCGGATCGACCTGTGGTGGACCGCCGAGTCCGAGGACGACGACGAGGACGAATAGACATGACCTGGTGTGGCACCTCCACCGCCCCGGGGCAAAGGTGCTACACCCTGTGGACGGATCGACTCACGAACAGCCCCAGGTCGTTCAGGAGCGCCCGTCACAGGCCTGCCTTACTGATCGTGATCGTTTCAGAATGAGCTGAGCCACGGCCTTTGCGCGCGGCGATCTTGGTAGGCAGGGTGTCCAGGTGAACGCTGATCTTGTTCCGGATGACCTGTGGGAGCGGGTCGCTCCACTCCTGCCGCCCGCTCCCGGACGCCGCCGCCCCTACCCGGGTCGGCTGCGTGTTCCGGACCGGGCGGCCCTCGCGGGCATCGTGTACGTGGCTGCGGACCGGTGTGGCCTGGCGCGATGTTCCGGCCGAGACCGTGGGCTGCTCCGGGGTGACGGCCTGGCGTCGGCTGCGGGACTGGACCTACGCAAACGCGTGCTGCTGTCGGGACCGCACGGAGCGAGACGCACCCAGGGGCCGGGATCCAGCGGGGCCTACTCAGGACGCCGATCGCGCGTCACGCGTGCGGCTACCGCCTGCACCGCCTCTTACTCCTGCTGGTTCGGCCCGCAACGGGACCTCGGGCGCCCCGGCGGCGCCTGTTGAAGCGACCGGCCGAGTCTCCCACACCCGCTGTCGGCAGGACCAGACCGATCAGAACACTGCCATCGCATTCACTCCATCATGGTGACTTGCCGTCACCAAACCGCGGAAGCTCTTCTGCGGGAATTCACGATGAGTGACTGGTTGATGGGTCAGATCCGATTTCTCGGGTGCTGTGCATTCCAGGCGCGGATGATGGCTGCTCGCTGGTCGTCGAGAGTTACGGCGTCTTCGGGTGCTGCCGGGGCGAAGATGTCGACGGTCTCAGGGGCCTCGCCCCGAGCGTCCGGGAAGCTGACGTACGCCTGCCGCCCATTGGTGAACTGGCGCAACTGTCCTGACGGGTGAACGTCGGGACGGGCTCCCTGGCAGCAGAGCAGGCGGCCGTCTCGTTCCAGCTGTCGTCGAGCCTGGGTGAGACAGTCGAGGTAGTCGGTCCCATTGATCTGGGTGAGCGACTCGCCGTCAAGGAGCGCGATCAGGGCGGTGGAGGGCTGGCCGACGTAGATGGTCACAGACCCAACCAGTCCATCGGAGTCCACGGTCTGAAGAGCGACCTCTTCCGTCCACTGCGGCCGGGGGACGTTGCTATCGGAGGTTCTGTCCTGCTCAAACCGGCTGTTCATGTCGACCATGATCGCCGCAGAAAGCAAGCTCGGGAAGTGCTTACACAGCCGACAGGACACGCGTGCGGAGGAACACCGTTGGAAGGCAACGGTCTCGCGGCGGGTGATCTCGTCCTCGCAGAGGACCTGGAGAAAGTCCGGGTGCCCGAACTCGCCGCCCGTGGGCCTGGGCCGGGCGGGTGTCGAGGGTCTCCAGCACGCCGGAGAGGCGAAGCGCCTTCAACGAGTCGCGCGGGGCGGTGTCCACCACACTCATCGCACGGCCTCCTCGGCGTCATCGTGGCCCTGGCCATCGCGGAGTTCGTCCGCAGTCCGGCTGGGGATGGCGGGGGCGAACAGGCCCTCGGGGCCGTGGAGGAAGGCCGGCCCCTCCGTCGTCGGCCTCTTCGCACCATCGGTCCCTGACCGGCATGCGTCGTCGCCTAGATGAATGAGTCCGATCGCCGATCTGGCCGCGACCATGACGAAGGGTGCCCGTTGGTTGGTTTGTGAAGACGAACCTGGACACCCTTCTGACGGCACTGTACGTGTTCATCGACGATCATGTGGCTCCTCGTCACCGGATCGGGCGACCCCCGCGACTGTCGGATGCGGAACTGCTGTGCCTGGCCGTGGCGCAGGTGCTGCTCGGCTTCCCGTCCGCGCGGCACTGGCACCGCTTCGCCGGCAGCAGGCTGCGACACCTGTTCCCGTACCTGCCCGGGCAATCCGGCTACAACAAGCGCCTGAACACCGCCGGCCCGCTGATCTCGCAGGTCATCGGGGCACTGGCACGACAGGTACCGACCTGGCACGACGATCTGCGGCTGATCGACTCCACACCCGTGCCGTGCGCCGCGTCGAGGGAGACCGTCAAGCGCTCGGCCCTGGCCGGAACAGCGGGATACGGCTACTGCGCGAGCCACTCCCGGTTCTTCTGGGGGCTTCGGCTCTACCTGCTGACAACCGCCGAGGGTATGCCGGTCACCTGGTGCCTGGCCAACCCGAAGCTCGGCGAGCGGGAAGTGGTCCAGGCGATGCTCGGCCGGGACCGGGACCTCGTGCGCCGCGGACAGGTCATTCTCGGCGACAAGGGCTTCGCCGGAGCCGCGTTCGAGGCCTTCGTCACCGACGAGCTGGGCGCGCACCTCGTGCGGCCCGACCGCCGGGGCGAGCCTGCCCGCTTCGGCAGACTCGCCCGGGTCCGCCAGTGGATCGAGGCCGTCATCGACACCCTCAAGGGCCAACTCAGTCTGGAACAGCACGGCGCTCGAACCGAAGCGGGCGTCTTCGCCCGCACCGGTCAGCGCCTGCTCGCCCTCGCCACCGCCATCTGGCACAACTGGACCATCGACGCCCCGATCAAGCGATCACTCATCGCGTATGACCACTGAGGACATCGGACTCATTCATCTAGCCTTGAGCGATGAAGCTGCCCCTCGCGTACCGGACCGCCGAGTCGCTGCTCGCGGGCATCCCCCTGCGCTGGGCGCACTCCTGTCGGGTCCTGGAGCAGGCTCGGCTCCTCGCCCCGGTCCTCGGTGCCGACGGGGAGCTGGTGCGCGTCGCCGCGATGCTTCACGACGTCGGGTACGCGACGTGTGCGGTCGACACCGGCCAGCACATGATCGACGGCGCCCGGTACCTGCGTCGGATCGGCGTCGATGACGAGGTCTGTTCGCTGGTCGCCTACCACTCCTCGTCGGAGTGGGAGGCGGCCGAGCTCGGCTTGTCGGCCGCGCTCGCGGAGTTCCGCCGGCCGCCGTCGGACCTGCTGGACGCGATCACGTACTGCGACCTCACCAGCGGCCCCGACGGCGCCGTGGTCGACCCGGTGTCCCGGCTCGACGAGGTGCTCCGCCGGTACGGCGCCGGCCACGTCGTCCACCGCGCCGTCTCCGCCGCCCGCCCCGCGCTGCTCGGCATGGCCGACCGGGTCGCGAAGCGGCTGGCCGGCTCCGACGGCGCCTGAGCGCTCAACCGAGGTGCGGGGTCTCCCCGTTCCGGAAGCCGTGGTCGAGGCGGAGCCTGGTCGTCGGGGCGATGTCGAGCCCGTCCAGGTCCTCCCGCGGCACCCAGCGGACCTCGAAGGACTCGGAACTGGCGGCGAGCCGGCCGCCCACCGGCCTCGCGCGGAAGCACAGGGAGAACTCCTGGCGCACCTCCCCGTCGGAGAACTCGATCACGTGGCCGGGATCGCTGTACGTGCCGACGAGGCCGGTGACTTCGACCTCGATGCCGGTCTCCTCCCGCACCTCCCGCACGACGGCCCCCGGAAGGTCCTCACCGATCTCCAGGACCCCGCCCGGCATGCCCCAGCGGCCGTTGTCGGAGCGCCGCTCCAGCAGGAGTTCGCCGCGCCCGTTCACCACGAACGCGGTGACGGCGGGCACGATCCGCTGCGCCCGCGGGGCATTCGGGTCGTCGAAGTAGTCGGTACGGCTCATGGTGCCTGCCTCGGTAGCGGAAGCGGTACGGCACCGGACCAGACCTTCTCGAAGCTCTCCTGGTAGGTCGAGACCAGCCGGGCGCCATGGACGCGGCGCAGGTGGAGCACCGGGGTGAGCGGTGCGCTCACGCCGTAGATCTGGGTGTTGACCAGCATCTCGTCGTCGAACCAGTACAGGGAGTTGTGCAGCGTGGACCGGTGTACCCGGAACTCGATGCCGGGTGTGCCGTGGAGCGGACGGTAGAGCTTGATGACCTCGCGCACCTTGTACGCGACGCCTTCGCCGATCTCCTCCTCCTCGCCCCGCCGTGCGATCTCCGGGCTCTCCGGGTCACCGAGCAGCAGCCGAACTCGCACCCCCGCCCGTGCCCGTTCGGTGAGCGCCCGGTGCCACCGCGGGTTCTGGGCCAGGTGGACGCCGGCGTGGACCAGGATTCCGATGTCGCTCGCGGCCCGCTCGGCGAACTGCACCCACGACTCCGGTGGCACGGAGGAGCGATGGGGGTAGACGTGGACGATCTCGGCGTCGGCCTCGTCCAGCCGCCGGGTTTCGGACTTCGCGTCCGGCCAGAGGTAGTCCTCGTCGATCTGCAGCTTGGCCGCGGCCGCCTGGCGGTGCCGCCGGTACGGTTCCCGGTTCCTGAGGATCCAGCGTTCCACCGTCTTGGCGTCGACACCGCAGTGCTCCGCCAGCTCCTGCTCGGTCACCCCTCGGACGACCAGCGCCGACCGGAGGCGTTCGTTCGCCATGGTGCTCCCGATGAGGGACGTCTTGGGACGTGCTGAGGCCTCAGGACGATACCGAGGACGTCCCAGGACGTCCAGCTCGGCTCTGATCACGTCCCCTTCCTCGGAGGCATCCTGAGTCCCCGCCGGTTCGGATACCGCATCGGTCGGCTCGAACTCACCCGCTCATCTGCGGAGACCTGCCATGAACCCGAGTGTTCCCAGCACCATCGCCGGCACCCCGGTCGACACCGCCGGCGTCCTGGCCGCCGTCCACGTCAGCTCCGGGGGACTCGCCCTCGGGGTCCCCCCGGGTGCGGACCGCGGCGAAGCGGACCGCCGGGCGGCCGCGGCATGACCGCGGCCATGCCCGTGAAGGGCGCCGGGAGGCCCCTGCGGCCCCTGCCGCTGCCCGGACTCCTGTCCGCCGTCCACATTCCCGACCCCCACAGCCCCGGCATGGCCGGCCTGGCCTCCTACCTGGCCCGGCGCCACGCTCGGGTGACGGTCTCGTCGGCGCCCCTCGATGCCCGCCCCGACCTGCGCCGAAAGCTCGAACGGTGCAGTGTCCGTCTGCAGGCGACCACCCCCGGGGGGATCCCGCTGATCTGGGGCGGGGACAACACCGCGATCCAGGACATCCTCGACCACGCCGTCGGCCGGGGCCTTCCCATACTGGGCCATGACCGGGCCGTCGAGCTGCTGGCCGGGACGGCTCCGGTCACGGTCGCCGTCGCGGGCAGCCATTCGACCACCATGGCGGCTGCCGCGCTCACCTGCGCGCTCGCCCGCCGTGACCCCGGGTGGATCCTCGCCGAGGCCCCGAAAGGGGACTCCGTCGGCCACGACGGCGACGGGGAGGTCCTGGTCGCGGACCTCTGTCCGGACAGCTCCGGTCATGAGACGTCGCCGCCCGGTTGGCGCTTCCGCACCCTCGGTGAAGGGCTGCGTCCGACCGTCACACTGATCACCGCCGCGGACGCGGCACCGCCGTGCTGGTGGAACCAGCCGGAGGCGCTGGACCGGATGGAGGCCCTCGCCCGGCGGAGCGAGACGGTGGTGGTGTGGGCCGCCCAGCCGGGCTGCCAGGAACTGGCGGACCGGCTGCGCAGGCACCGCCCGGGTCCCAGGGTGGTGGCCGTCGGCCGCGGCACCGACACGGACGTGCAGGTCCTCCGGACGTTCTGGACCGGAGAGGACCACCGCGTCACCGTCCAGGCCGACGGCGAGCGTCACACGTTCACCGTGCCGGTCGCCGGAACGAACAACGCCATGGCCGTGGCAGCCGCGTGGGCCGCGGGCTGGGCCCTCGGTGTTCCCGGCACCGAACTCACCGACGGGCTCGGCGCGTTCGCGGGCGTCGAACGGTCGCTGACCCGGCTCGGCTCGGCCGGCGGCATCGACGTCGTGGAGTCCAGGGCCGTACACCCGGGGGAGATCGCCGCCGACCTCCAGGGCGCCCGGATGCTCACCGAAGGCGCGGTGGTGGCCGTGTACGAGCCCTCCGGGCACCTGCGGTCGAACGCCCTCGCCGGTCCGATCGCCGACGCCCTGAGCGCCGCCGACCGGACCGTGCTGCTGCCCGTCCACTCGACGTTCCCCCGGCACCGGAACCGGGCCGACGGCGGCGAAGCCATCCTCAACGCCGGTTCCACCGACACGGTGATCCGGCACGAGCCCGGCCTGCACCAAGCGGGCGCCGACGCCCTCGTCGCCTCCCTCGTCCAGCGGGGCGACCTGATCCTGACCATCGGTCCGCACCTGGCCCGGCAGATCGGGCCCTCGCTGCTGGCCGTGCTGGACCAGACGTAGCCGCCGACCCGGCAGCCCCCTTCCGCCCCGCTCCTCCTGGAGATCCGCCATGCCCGTGTCCCTTCCCGGCAAACCCGACCTGTCCGACGCCGACGTCGTCCTCCTGCAGCAGGTGGCCCGCGGTGCCCTGTACGAGGCGACCAACCGTGCCACCGGAAGCGGGGAGGCCAAGGTCGGCGTGGCCGTCCACGCCCCGGTGGCCAGGGTCGGTGCGAAGTCGCGTTCCACGCCGCCGCACCGGGCGCGGGCTGGGAGCCGGTGAGCGACGTGCACGCGGTGAACGCCACCGGCAGGCCGCTGCCGGAGCGGCACGTCGCGCTGATGGACAGGGTCGGTCTCGGGCTGACGAACGCGGCGATCGGCGCGGCACTGAACCTGACGGTCGACACCGTCAAGAGCCACCTGCACCAGGCGTACGACCGCTTGGGGACGGCGAACCGGGTCCAGGCCTTCGCCCGGGCATGGCAGTCCGGCCTGCTCACCCGTTCCGCCCCGGTGAGCGCTCCGCCGCCCCTTACCGACGAACAGACGTTGATCCTCCGGATCTGGGCGGCGGGCGGGAACCGCCCCGACGTCGTCCGCGCACTCGAGGTCCGGGAACGCGCGGCGGAGCTCTACGAGGACGCCGTGCTGGACGCCTTCCGCACGCGCAAGCGCGTCGTCGCCGTCCGCCAGGCGCTGGAGCACCAGCTGATCGATCCGGCCCGGGACACCCTGGCCGACCTCACCACACCCATGGCGGCTGATTCGGGTCAGGGCCGCACCGGGCACCACCGGACGACGGGAGGCGGCGGTGCATCCGGCCCCGTCGCCGCGCCGGCGGAGCCCGACCACCGCTCCGCCCCGCTGGAGCACGCCGTCGCGGTGCTGCGATCCGCGCGCGGTCTGGCCGTGCACCTCGGCGCGCTGGACTGCCTCCCGGACGTGCCCTCGCTGAAGCAGGTTCTGGCCGGAACCGCGCCCCGCGGTGCGACACCGGCCGCCGTACGGCTGGTGCACCAGGCGCTGGCCCTCGGCGCCCCGTGCGCACTGGTCCTCCCGGCGGCCGCGGTCGATCCGGGACGTGCCGTCGAGACGGTCGGTCTGGGAGCGGCCTGGTCGTGCGCCGTGCGCCAGAGCGCGTACGACGGCACCGCCGCCTACGTGGAAGCCGCCCACCGCCTCGGAGTACCGGCCGAGGACGTGCTGGCCGTCTGCACCGCCGACCAGGCGCCCGTGGCGGCGGCAGCCGGGTTCCGCAGGGTCCTGACGGCCACGAGCATCGCGCTGAGGACGGAGCAACGGCGTGCTCCCCGGCCCGAGTTGAACGCGCTGGAACGCCGGATCGCCGAGTTGGCCGCCCGGGGGCTGAGCATCCCCGAGATCGGCGTCCGGGTCCACACCGGGGAGTACCTGGTCCGGACCCGTCTGGCCGACCTCCGCCGACGCGCCGCTACCGTCGACGACGCCCACCTGGTCGCGCGCCTGATCGCGGCCGAGCTGATCGACACCGGGCCGCTGCGGCGCGAACTGCCCGAGCACGTGCCCGAGCTGGACCGGACGGGTCGGGCCGTGACCGTCCTCATCTGCACCGGTACGTCGAGCGAAGCCGGTGCCAACGGCATCGGGCTGACCCTGCCCACGGCCCGCGCGATCGAACGGCGGGTCGTCCGCGCACTCTCGTGGCGCGGCAGCCGCACCCACGCCGCAGCCGTCGCCGTGCTCACCGGCATCGTCGCACTGCCGCGGTGACCGTCTCCGGGCTCCTGCCCGACCCCGGCCGGACCGGTGGTGTCGACCAGGCGCGAGAACCGGCCGCACCGTCGCATCCGGACGGAGGTCGCGGACGGCGGGTTCGGGCCCGATGGCGGGCTCGTCAGCGTGCGCGAGAGGAACCGGGTGCCGGGGCACCTGAGCGACTGGCCTTCCGCAATACTCCCTGGTGTTCCCGCCCCGCTCTGAGCGGGGCGGGAACACCAGGGACGCGTCAGCCGCCCGTCGTCAGCAACCGGTTGGCCAGGGCGTCGGCGAGGCGGTAGGCCTCGTCGGCCGAGAGGGTGCGGCAGATGGCATCTGCCAGTTCCTCGACGTTGTGCCAGTCGACGTCGCCGAGTTCCGGCCGCAGGACGGCCGACGGCTGCTCGTCCGACGGGGCCACGGCCCGCTGCTCCGGCATCGGGAGAGGCTCGGAATTTTCCGCGGAAAATCGGTCGGTGCTCTGAACAGGCTCAGCGCTCGCGACCGAGTTGCGGAGAGTGGGCTCCGGCCGGGGAGCGACGGGAACCGGCATCTCCACGGCTGCCGGCGCCACCTCCGCAGCCGGCTGAACCGCGGGCGCGGCAGCGGGCTGCGGTGCGGGAGCCTCAGCCGGTGCCTTGGCGGCGGCCTTGGCCTCCAGCTTCGCTGCGCGCCTGGCGGCCACCGCGTCGGCGTCGGCCTGGAGCAGCTGCTCCAGTTCCGCCGTCTGACCGGCCAGGGACATCGCCTCGATGCCCTTGACCGAACCGAGCCGGCGGGCGACGTTGATGGAGATGCCCTCCTCGCCGCGCGCCTTGGCCCGCACCTGGCGCTGCAGCTCGGGGTGGAGCTTCAGCAGGTTCTTGCGGTGCGAGATCCAGCTCTGGGACCAGCCCTCCGCCTCGGCCGCCTCCTTGGCGGTCGGGTACTGCGCCACGATGAGCAGGACCGCGTTGGCCTCCTCGATCGGGTCGAAGTCCTTGCGCGCCATGTTCTCGTCGAGCGCGGCCCGCAGCAGGGTCGCCTTGGACTCCGCCACCGCGTCGTCCACGACGACGAGCAGCTGCTCGCGCCCGTACAGCTCCGCGGCCGCCCGTCGGCGGTTGCCGTTGACGACGATGACGTCCTGCGGGCCCGCGCCCAGCGTCTGCCGGTCCTCCGGCCACAGCCGCAGGTAGGCGGCCGGGGTGACGGCGAGGCAGCTCTGCAGCTGGCGGTCCTTGATGCTCGCCAGGTCGGAGAGGTCGCCCAGCTCGTCGCGGGGGTTGCGCGGGTTGGGCAGGCAGCTGACGGTGGGGATCCACTTGGCCACCGGGGCACTGTTGTTGGCACTGTCCACGCCGGGGGCGTCGACGACCGGGTCGCCGGCCATCGAGGCGAAGGAAACGCGACGGCCTGCCATCAGCGGCCCCCGTAACCGAGCTCGAGGGACAGGCGGAAGAAGTCCTCGCGGGCCCGGTAGGCGGTACCGCTCTCCTTGTACTGGGTGACGACCGTTCCCTCGGCCACCGCACGCGAGTGGATTTTGTACCGGCGCAGGACGGTCTTGGCGCGGGGCCAGCCCTTCGCCGTGATGTACGCCTCGGTGTCCTCCAGGTCGGCGCGACCGTCCCGGGGGTCCCAGTTGTTGACGACGATCCGGAAGGGGATGTCCATCGGCTCGATGACCTTCTGGATGGTCCGGGCCGTCGGGTCGAAGCAGAGCGGCTCGGTGATCATCGGGACCAGGACGTCGTCCGCGATCTCCAGGGCTCGGCGCAGGATCTCCTCGTCGGCCAGGGTGCCCGGCGTGTCGATGAAGATGTGCTGGTACTCGTCCTTCTCACCGAGGACGTCGAAGGTGCACGCCGCGAGGTTGACCGTGGTGGTGGTCTTGCCCACGCCGCCCTTCTGGTTGGCGATGACGTGGATCTTCGCGCCGGTCTTCTTCAGGTGGATCAGCTGCTCGGCGTGGTCGTGTGCCGCCATGAAGTCGAAGGGCAGGTTGTCTCCCACCCGCTCGGCCCAGACGACGGCGGACCCCTGGGGGTCTGTGGACACGACAAGCACGGATGGCTTCATGATGTTCCGTTCTCTCCGTGGGCTTCCCGGGCGGACTGCCCGGTACTGCGGATGCCCGCCGCTCAAAGCCGTGGACGGCGGACGGGGAACAGCATTCCAGATGATCAGCCCGGAGCCTGACACGACCCGCGTGTCATGGAGCACAGAATGCGGGGCGATGGGGGCTTGTTTCCCGGCAGGCTCCCAAATTTTCAGGTTTCCCACCTGTGGTGATGTCCAGGTTCCGGAGGGGGGAACTAATGCACAGAGTCATTTACCTCGACTGTGCAGCGCGGATGTTGAGCACTTTGTCAGGCCGCGTGGCCGTGACAGGATGTGTGGCGTCGCTTGATGGCGTGGAGTAGCACGGTGGCCAACCGGCGCTCCTGCGCCGGGTCCTCGGTGGTCGCCAACAGGACCGTGAACCAGTCGCGGATGGTGTCGCCATCCCATCTCCACTGCTATCTCCCCCGTTCCGCTGCGACCCTGCCGGACAGGGCCGCACGCCGCCACGGTGCCCAAGGCAGTACGAACGAGCGCCCGGTCTCCTGTCCGCCCACCGCCGACGCGGACAACTGCGATGTCGCAGGCAACCTCTAGGCTCGCACCATGTCCGACGACCCCGGTTTCACCTGCACCTGCTGCGGCGGCCAGCACGCCGAACTTCCTCTGAACTACTCGACCATGGCCCCCGACGCCTGGGATCCCGCCCTCGAGACCGACCCGCACAGCATGCTGTCATCCGACCAATGCGTCATCGGGGGCGAGCACTTCTTCGTCAAGGGGCTGATCGAGATACCCGTGATCGGCAGCGGGGACGTCTTCTCCTGGGGTGTGTGGGTCTCCCTCAGCGGAACCAACTTCGCCCGGGCCCTGGACCTGTGGGAGACGGACGGCCGCGAGGCGGAGGAGCCGTACTTCGGCTGGCTCTGCACCGGGCTCCCCGTCTACGGGGCAGACACCGTCAATCTCAAAACCCGCGTCCACACCCGCCCGGTCGGGCAACGCCCCTTCATCGAGCTGGAGCCCACCGACCACCCGCTCGCCGTCGAGCAGCGCACCGGGATCACGCGCGAGCGCGTTCGCGAGATCGCGGCGGCGGTGACGCACCGGGCATGACCCCGCCGGCGCGGTCCGTCCGGGCGCACCGGGGCAGATGACCTACTTCGCCCCCGACACCCTGCAGTGGGAGGCCTTGGAGGTGGGCCACTCCGCGTGGGTGTCCTGGCTCCTCTCGCGCCGTCTGGAGGAGTTCTACGACGGGCTGCGCTGGCCCGGGCGCGCGGAGGCGGAGGAACTGGCCCTGTCCCAGGGGATCGCGGTGTACCCGTTCCTCTGGTCGCAGGAGGCACGGGCGGACCTGGCCGCCACATCCCGGCGGGCGGAGCCGATGCACGAAGTCCTCAGGTCCGCGGCCGAGTCCTCGGGGCTGCTCGGGCTGTCCGACCCCGGGTTCCTCGGGGCGGCGTAGGGCTCCCCGGACCGGTGCGCCAAGGCGCACCCGGGGCGTGGCGCTCCGGGTGCGCCTTGGCGCACCGGATGGCGTAGCCCTCCTCGCGAGTCGCCCGGGCGTTGAGAAGACTGACCAGCGTGTCCTCCACCGAGAACGGCGGAACTTCCCTGCACGAGCGGGTCCTTGTCGGCGCGCTGCAGGTGAGGACCTCGCGCGGCCCGCTCACCGCCGAAGCCGTGGTCCTCACCCAGGGGTGCCTCCACACCCCGTCCCCGTGGCCGGTCGGCATGCCCCGCCGCGGCAACGGCGGCACCGGGTTCCCCAACGCCTGGCGCATCGCCGCGGATCACCCCACCTGACGTACACCGAGGGGTACGTGATCGAGGGCGACGGCACGGTCTCCCGCCACGCCTGGTGCACCGACGAGCACGGCCGCGCCCTCGACCCGACCTGGCCCGACGGGCGTGCCTGCGGCTACGCCGGAATCGGCATGGCCACGGGCTGGGTCGCGGCCGTCCAGTGGCGCACCTGCACGCGGACGCGGTTCCCCGGCGTCCTGGACAGCGCGGTCCAGCACACCAGGGACGCCGACCGGGTCCTCTCGTACGGGGTCCCGGAGGCGGCGCTCCGCACGCTCGGCCGGGAGCTGCCGGGAGGGGCGGCGCGTCCGCGGTGGGAGGCCCGGAGGTTCGACCGGGTCGCCTGACGTACGGTGAGGTCCCTTCGGGCGCGTCGGAGCCGCAGGCATCGGCTTCACGTTGCTGCGGGTGTGGCCCTTGCGGCGCTTCCAGTCGTTGGCTCGGCCCCGGCCCTGCTCTTGATCGGCTCGGTTCTCGTGATGCTGCCCTCGTCCGGCCGAAGATCCCAGTTACCTCGACCACTTCGTCGACGGTCATACCGAACCGGAGCGGTCCAACGCCGACAGCCGACGAGTAGGACCGTTTGTCCCATTCGATGACTTTGAAACCGGTTTCGGTTTTGAACGCCACAGTCGCTCTCACCAGTCAGTCGACCGACGGCAACTCGGCACCGTTCGACGGCGTCAAGGACACCGCACTGTGCCGCTGAACCGCACCTCCGGGTAGCCACCGGACAGCCGACGGAGCATCGTGTCCCCCGTCTTCGAGATTTTCCGGATCGGGAAGTTCACGCCGAGGGGGTTCTTCGCCACTTACCTGTGAAGGGCCCAAATCGGGCCGGCGACATGAGGTGAGGGATGGCATGGATCCGCTCGCTGCTTCGGCGGTGGTGACCGTATCGGGCCTGGGGGTTCGCGTAGTCGCTGCGGTGTGCCAGTGCATGAGGCTACGTTGGCGGGTACGTCAGGAGCACGCGCACCGGCAGACCCTGGTGGCCCTGGCCCGGTCTCTGCCCGGGGGAAGCCGCCTCCGTGAGGTCCGCAGCGACGGCAGCAGCTTGAGCCTGACGATCCCACAGCAGTCGACGCGGCCGGGAGGACGGAACAGGTGAACGACAGGGAGCCTTCGGAGGGCGGCATCGCCCCGGGGTTATCGGCTCTGCCCGGTCCCGGAGGCCCGCAGGCGGCGACCGGCACCGAACTGCCGGTGCAGGAACAGTTCGCCGCCTTCTACCGCGGCTTCACACCCAGGCTGGTGGGCTTCCTCATGTGGCAGGGCGCCCCCGGGCAGGTGGCGGCCGACCTCGCCCAGGAGGCGATGATCAGTGCGTACCGAGGGTGGCGGGACATCCGGTCACCAGAGGCCTGGACGCGGAAGGTCGCCTCCCGAGGACTGGTGCGCCACTTCAGCCGGGTCGAGGAGGACCCGGTCAGCCAGGTGCCCGAAGTCGTGAACGCCCTGCTGCCGCGTCCCGACGAGTTGGCGGAGTGGGAGAACACGCAGGTCCTCACGGACCTCCTGCACGGCCTGCCGCCACGCCAGCGTCAGGTCCTGGCCTGGAGCGTGTCGGGCTACAGCCCGTCGGAGATCGCCGAAGAACTGGCCCTCGATCCCGCGGCGGTGCGTGCGAACCTGCTGAAGGCCCGCCGCGCGGTCGCTCGGCACATGAAAGCCGGAGAGGAGGACTCATGACCGACGCATCGATGCCGCACCCCGACGACGACGCGGTGGACCGGTGGCTCACCGCGCAGCAAAGCAGGCACGTCAACGGCCTGACCGGCTTCCTGGACGTGGAGGCAGGCCTGCGGGAGGCGCTCGTCTACGCACGCCACGACGCAATGGTCCAGGACCTGGCACAGACGCTGGACATCGAGGGCGGCCTGGCGGCGATCCTCCCGGGCGCAACGCCCGCGCCTGCCAACACGGAGCCCGCCCCCGCCAACAGTGGGTCAGCCATTGACGAAGACCTTCACTCGGGCCTCGTCGCCCTAACCCCTCGGAAGCGCCTCTGGCTGCGCCCGCAGCCCGCGATCTCCGCCAGCGTCAAAGTGGGACCCCTTGTCCGCGTCCTCGATTTGGCCTTCGAACTCAACCAAGCCCTCGCCCGTGGCCTCGATCTTGCCCGCAGCCTCGACTTCGACCGTGACCGCGTCGTCGATCTTGCCCACAACCTGGCCCTCCTTCGCGCCCTCGGTCGCGACCTCGACTACGTCTGCGGTCCCGGCGGTGTTTTCAATCTGAGCCTCAACCAGGACGTCATCGACCCTGCCCTGAACCGAGCGAACGCTCTCAACCGCGCTCTCGGTCGCGCCAGCAACTACGTCTCCCAGATGGTCCGCGACCTCGCCCACGACCTTGAGAGCAGCCACCGCCTCGCGCGCAACCTCAGCGTGGCCCCCAACCTCAACCTCGGCCGAACCGTCGAGCGGAACCTCGTCGACCTCCTCGCTCGCGGTCTTGGGCTAGCCCGCGAGCTGGCCCGCAGCCTCGTCCTCTACATCGCCGACGATCTCCGCCTAGGCCTCGTCGACCCCCGCAACCGCGCCTTCCACATCTCCCCCGATGTCGTCCGCGTCATCGCCTGCGCCCGCGAGCTCGCCAACGAGCTCGGCCATAATCACGCCTTCGACCCCGTTCGCGGCCTCACCCAGGACCACGACCCCAGTATCGCCACCGGCCGCGAGCGCCTCGCCCTCAGCCAGGACCTCGCCCACGGCCAAGCCCTCGCGCGCGACCTTGACAGCACCCTCAACCAGGCCGTTCACGGTCTGCTTGGACTGGATGTCGCCGGCGAGATCGCACCGGAGGCGCTTTACGACCTGCTCGACGATTTCACTCAGGCCGATCTGAGCACCGTGGATCTGGCCGGCATCGACCTGGAAGGGATTCGGTGGTCCGACTACGCCACGCGCTGGCCGGCTGCGATGGACATCGGACGGTTGAGGGAGCAGTCGCTGGAAACCCCCGTCGGCTCCGGCATCTACACAGTGCGCCGGGGTACGACAGCGACCGACCTCGTACGGGTTTAAGGGGCGAGCCGGTGCCTGCCGGGGCTACGCACGCAGCCTCGGCAGGCGTCGGTGGCCTCATTGCAACAGGGCATCGGGGCGAGACGCTATCCAGAGCCACATGGTGGCGCGGCCGGTAGGCAACAGCCAGTCGGCCAGTTCGAGGTGCACGGAAGTACGACGACCGCCGAGGATCAGGACACCGTCGGCACGGTGAAGTTCGTCGGCGACGACGAGATCCCCGAGGGGTGAATGCCCGGTCCTTTCCTGCGGGTCTGCACGTGTTCCAAGGCTGATGCGTGCCGCTGCCCGAACAACAATCCTCCTTGCAGAGTCGTATACGAGTCCATATGATCTCTGTAGAGTCGTATACGACACCGGAGGAAGCCATGGATCGGGAAGCCTTGAGGGCGGCGGTCGTCGATGCCCTCGCCGACGTTGCTGCCGCACAGGAGAAGCTCACCGGTCTCCTTGCCGATATTGATGGCACGGAGGCTGCGGTGAACATCCCTCGGCAGGGCCGCTGGACTCGCGAACAGGTCGAACTGCTGTGGGGAAAGGTCAAGCACCTGGCCGGAGTTCGCGCGTTGTTCGAGGCCACCGCCGCAAAGCCGGGCGACACGGTCACGTTCGCGGAGCTCCTTGATCGCTCGGGGCTCGATGAGCAGCAGCAGCGGAATGAGCACGCACGCCTCAGCCGGATCGCTGCCGACCTGTTCGGGAAGAAGCGTTGGCCGATCGAGAACTGGCAGGGTGGACATGACGGAGACACCGGCAAGACCCAGATGATCTATCGGATGGATACCGAAGTCGCGGAGTGGTGGCTCGGTTTGGCTCAGTGAACGGAACTTTCATGAGTGCGACCGAGCAGGACCGGCCGATATCGACTGAAGATCGTTTCCCGAGCTCGGCGTGATCGTTTCCCGCCTGGGCCAGGGCGACCGGTGTCGGTCGAATTCCCGTTGATCCTCGCTACCTGGGCTGACACGATCGTCTGGTGGTGAGCCCTGATGATTCGGTCGGTCAGCGCGTGCAGCAGGTGAGGAGCTCCTTGTTCCATGCCCACGATGCCCGCAGCGAGCCGGAGCGCGTCCGGATCCTCGCTCCGGCGGACGACCAGGCCGTGACGGCAGGTCGGTTGCCCGACGCTGAGGAGGAAGGCCTGGTCCTTGGTCCGCACGACGCAGACCGGTCGGCCTCGATACTGCTCGGCGTTCTTGTCGGCCGGACTCCGGCCTGCCATGCGGCACGGGACGCGGTGCTTGCCGGAGGCGCCTGCCGGATCGGTGGCGGGCTCGTGCCCGCCGGATCGCTGGCCGGCACCTACTCCGTCAGGCTCGAACACACGCGGGCCAAGGGCATCGAGACAGTCGGGCTTCCCGAGTCGCTGAGGGCTCTGAAGGAGTACGGCGGCGAGCCGGTCCGGCTGGGGTTCGTTGACAGCCCGGACAGCTCGTGGCACTTCGTTGTCTTCATATCCGCGGATGGCAGCTCGCTGGTGGCCGTCACCGGCGTCCGACAGCGCAGATCCTGAGGCTGCCGGACGGCCGGTGGTGCGTACTCACGACGGTCCGCGGAAAGCATCTGCGTCACAGCTTCCGCGGATGTCGGCGGCGCGACGGAGAATGCTCGGCATGGCTGCCATCTCTCCCGCATCACGCCTTGTCACGGCGGCCGCTCGTGACGTTCTTCGCCCCCTTGGCCTGCGGCAGCGTGGCAGGTCCCGGACGTGGATCGACGACCACGGGTGGTGGCTGGGTGTGGTCGAGTTCCAGCCGTCGAGCTGGAGCCAGGGCTCCTACCTCAACGTCGGTGTGATGTGGCTCTGGCAGGACTCCGACCACGTGGAGTTCCACGTCGGCGGTCGGCAAGCCGGCCACGAGTCCTTCGAGGACGAAGCCCAGTTCATGCCCCTCGCGATGGACCTCGCGCGGGTGGCCGCAGACGAGATCATCGAGTATCGCGACCGGTTCGCCAGCTTGGAGAGCACAGCCCAGTACTTGGCAGCCCGTCCCGCCCGGCGCGGGAACCCGTGGGACAACTACCACGCCGGCCTGGCCGCAGGGCTCGTCGGCGATAGTCACACGGCCCATGACCGGCTCGGTCGGGCCGCGCAGCAACTGTCCGGCACGGACATCCCCTGGATGGTCCAAGCCCACCGAGCCGCCCTGCAGCTCCGCGACATGGCCGACGACACCGAGGCTCTCCGGAGCTGGGCGGCCGAACGGACCGCCTCATGCCGGCAGAGACTGAAGCTCGGGCCGCCTCCGGCCACGACTCCGGAGGAACGTCAACGACCGTGAGGCCTACCTCGAGCGCCAGCGCGGGTGAACGCCAGGGCGGGGATTCGTCTCCCCCGCCATCGGTCCATTGCTCCTGCATCGGGGCGGTCCTCTGTTCTGATTCCGGATTCTGGTAACTGGTCACCGTGGTTCGCGCGGTCGGCAGACACCCGAGGGACTTCTTCACCGCTCCCGGACCTGCGCCCGCTTCACCTGCGAACGAGCTCGGGGCTCCCGTCGGCAGGCCGTGCTCCGCGATACTGAGCCCATGAGCGACGGGACTTCGACCCGCAACGACATGAGCGGGACGGTCTACGGGACTGCCGTTCAGGCCCGCACCGTCATCCTCGGTAGCGGACATGCCGGACAGGCCGGACGTGACCCACGTCGCAGTGTGTGGATGGCACCGGAGCCGACCCGCAGGCTCGTCGAGCGCGCCGAGCTCTCTGACCGTCTGACAGGCCTGCTGGTGCCGGGCGGGGCGGATGTGGGGGTGGTCGGCTCCGGCGGCTTCGGCAAGACGACCCTCGTCGCCCAGGCCTGCTCCAGGGTGCGGGCGACGTTTCCCGGCGGTGTCCTGTGGGTCACGTTGGGCGAGAACGTTCCGGATCCGGTTCTCGCGGACAAGATCAACGACCTGAGTGAGCTGTTGACCGGCCGGCGGCCGGCCCTGACCGACCCGTCCACGGCCGGCTACGCGCTCGGCGAGCTGCTGCGCGAGCGCGAGCCCACCCTGCTCGTCGTCGACGACCTCTGGGCGGCGAGCCGGCTCGACCCCTTCCCCGTCGGCCCGAACCTGGCGCGCCTGGTGACCAGCCGGATGCGCGGCACGCTCCACACGGCCTGCGAGATCCTCAAGGTCGACCGGATGAGCCCCGGGGAGAGCGATTCGCTCCTGTCCAGCGGGGTGCCCGGGCTGACCCGTACCGAACGGCTGACACGCCTGACCGGCGGCTGGCCGCTGCTGCTGTCCCTGACCAACAGCGCCATCCGGCAGGGGATCGAGGACGGGCTGACCGCGGACGAGGCCGCCGAGCTGATCGGCGACCAGCTCGTCCAGGACGGGCCCGACAGCCTCGATCTGGACAGCTCCGACCGCAGGGAGCAGGCCGTCGCGATGACCGTCGAGGCGAGTCTGCGGCGGCTGGACGGCCCGGGCCGGCAATGCTGCCTGCAGCTGGGCGTCCTCCCCGAGGATGTCGCCGTCCCCACCGAGGTCATCGGTCTGCTGTGGGCGACGGGCGGCCTCGATCCCGCCGGGAGCAGACGCCTGATCAGGAGGCTCGCCGACCTGTCGCTGATCACCGTCACGGGCACCGCCGTCCTGGTGCACGACGTACTTCGCGCCTACCTGCGGCAGGTCCTCGGCCCCAGGGGGGTCGTCGAGGTCAATGCCGCGATGTTCCACGCGTTGTGCGCGCAGGCGACTCCCGAGCCCGGCGCACCGGCCGACTGGACCACGGCGCTCCCGTACACCCGCAGGCACCTGGCGGGCCACGCCGCCGAGTCCGGGCTGCTCGACCCCCTGCTGCTGGACGCGGGGTTCCTGCTCGACGCGGCCCAACCGGAGTTGTCCGCCTGCCTGGACGCCGCCCGCAGTGACGAGGCCCGGGCCGCCGCCGGCGTCTACCGCCGCGTCGCGCACCACCTGCGCGACGCGCCCGCCGCGGACCGGCCCGCCTATCTCGCGCTCGCCGCGCAGCGGGCCGGGGCCGCGGCTCTCGCCGCCGGGGCCTCCGCACGGGCGGAGCAGGCGTCCTGGCTCAGTTCGTGGGCACGCTGGAACCCCGAGACGGAACACACCGTCCTCGCCCGGCACGAGAGCGCCGTCGTCCACGTCGCCGTCGCGTGCCTGCGGGACGGCCGGAGTTGGGCCGTCAGCGCCGATCTCGACGGTGACGTGCGCGTCGTGGACCTGGTGAGCAACGAGAGCATCAACCCCCCTTGGCTCCTGCCGGACCGGCGGTGGCGCACCGTCCGGTGTGTCGCGCTGCCGGACGGCCGCCACCTCGTCGTCATACATGACTGGATCGACGGGTTGCGGGTCAGGGACCTGGTGTCCGGGGAGGACGTGGAGTTCGAGGGCCAGGAGGACGTCGGGGGCGTCAGCGAGATCGTCTGTACGGACCATGCCGGCCGCACCGTCGTGGTGGTGGCGTGCTGGGACGGCACCGTCCGCGCCTGGGACGCGGAGACCGGGCGGCACGTCGGCCGGCAGATCTCCCTCCCGGACGACGGCGGCGCCCCCTTCCGGACCGTCGCGGCGGGCACCCTGGCGAACGGTCACCTCGCGGTGGCTGTCGCCAACGAGAAGGCCCCCGTCCGGCTGTGGGACCTGGAAAGCGGAGAACCGAGCGACCACACGATTCCCGGCGACCCGGTCAGGACCATGCTCATCGCCTGGGGGCCGAGCGGTCTGTTCACCGCCGGGGACTCCAGCATGGTTCAGCGGTGGGACGCCTCGACCAGAGCGGCGACGTGGATTCCGCTCGCCACCGGCCAGGGGCCTTACCTCTCCGCTCTGCTCTGCACACGCGCGGCCGGCACCGACGTGGTGATCAGCGGTGGCGGACGGGGCACGGTCCGCATGTGGGACGCGTCCACGGGAGAGCCCCGCGGAGGACCGCTGACCGCGCACGACAGCTCCGTCCGCTCACTCGCCTGGGCCGAACTGGCCGACGGGCGCGCGGTCCTGGTGACCGGCGGCAATGAGAACACCGCACGGTCGTGGGAGTCACAGGCCTTCGACGGCCGGTCGCACCGCGAGCTGGTGCTGCCACCCGTCACCAGCGTGCTCCGGGCCGCAGGCCGCACGGTGAGCGGTCACACCGACGGTGTGCTGCGGGTCTGGGACTCCGACAAGGCGGTCGCCGAGCTCGCCGGAGCCTCCGCGGTCCTGGCCCAACACGGCGACCTCGTCATCGGAGCCGGGCGCCGGGAGGAGGAGGACGAGGAGGACGTCCTGCGGGTCTGGCGGCTGGCCGACGGGCAGCAGACCATGACGCCACGAGAGCTCCGCACGACGGGGACGGTGGCCTGCGTCGCCGAACTGGACGGCGAAGCGGTGGCCTTCGTCGGCGGGGAGGAAAACGTCGTCGAGGCGATACGACTGCGGACCGGCGAACGGCTGTGGCGCGCGCGCACCCGGGAACGCACCACATGGGAGAACCGCAACCGGCGTCCCCTGGAGGTCACCGCGATCACGACCGCCACCCTGCCGGACGGGCGGTCGGTCGTCGTCAGCGGCAGCGCGGACGGAACCATCCGCATCCGGGATCTGCGCACCGGGCGACGCGTCGGCGTGAGCATGAACTGCCGCAGCTCAGAACAGCCGAGCCCGGCCGCAGTCTGCGCCCTCGCCTGCACCCGTCTCCCGGACGGACGCGTCGTGGCGATCGCGTGCAGCGAGGACACCACCGATGCGACGGTCGCGGCATGGGATCTCGTGACCTGCCGCATCGCCGCCACCACGGCGATCGCCACCGACTGGACGCACCAAGCGGTCTGCGTGACGCTGCCGGACGGCTCCCCCGTCCTCGTGACCGCCGACACGATCCTGCGGATCTGGCCGCTCGACGCCCTGGACCGCGCCACCGCTTGGTTCCCCCTCTACGACATCGACCTCGACTCCCCCGTCCGAGCCCTGACCACAGGTCCGCCGGCCACCGTCGTCGCGGGGACGAGCAACGGTCTGGTCGAACTGCGACTGCGCCATCCCTGAACGCCCCACACCGCCCCGCCGCCCGGCTACCGCCACCACTCGAACCGGTCGTTCCCCTGCGGCGACCGCCCGTGGTGATCCAGGCGAGCTCCTGTCGCGACCCACCCCGCCGGTCAGACACCACCCTTGCGCCACTTCCCGTACGACCACTGGCCGTCGACGTCCAGGATCCCGACCCGATGCCGGTGATCGGCGCCGACCATGGCGGTGAAGGCGGGGCCCGGGGCGACGGTCGGGGCGTCGTAGGAGGCACCACCGTCGATCTGCACCCGGATCGTCGAGCCGTCCGACTCCTCACCCTGCGCCCAGACCGCGTCGCACTGCTTCGAGTACCGAAGCCACGCCTGGGGGTGCCGGTTGCTCCCGGGGTCGATCACCGTCCCCGGGATGGTCCGCGCGTCGGCCCCGCACCCCGTCGCCTTCGGGCTCCTGCCGTCGCAGGCGTTGCCGTGACAGGCCGGCGCGGCCGTCGCCACGGCGGGCGCGACGACCGGCGGCACCAGCACCGCAACGGCCGTGAGAACAAGAGCGGTGACCCCACCTGATGCGCGCACTGTCCATGCCCCTCTCCGTCAGCAGCCCCGGCGGGAACCGCTCGTCACCACGTAGGTACAGGCTCCTGGCCTGGATCGTTGACAAAAAGCCGCAGGATTCATCGGAAAGAGGACATCAGGCCCGGTAGGACCGCCGGCTCCGCTCTCAGCGGTCCTACCTGTCAGAACCGTCGGATCAGAGCGTTGAACGGGCGGACGGGCCAGGCCGCTGCCTGCCCGGGGCGTGGTGGGTGCGGCCGGTGGTCGCGTGGTCGGCGGTGGCGTGGCCCGATGCGCGGCTCATGCCACCGCCAGGTTCCGGACAGCGGCAGGTCAGGCCGGCTGGGCGACTGTCCCCGGGCGGGGGCTCCGGGGGGGGTCTGCCGGACCGGCGCTCCGGAGCGCTCCACACCGGAGCAGGTCACCTGGTGAGTTCCAGGAAGCTCCTGACGGCAGGGACCCTGCGGTGTTCTCCCAGCTTCGTTCTCAGGTCGCTCAGGGCCGTGCTGCCGCGGGCCGAGTCCACACCACCCAGGTGCTCCACCGCCTGGTGAGCCACGGCTACGGCCTGCTCGGCGTCGTCCAGTTCGAGGTGGGCCTCCGCGGCCCGTGCCTCGTAGATCGCCGCTCCTCGGGGGAAGGAGTCGCCGTCGTAGCCGTCGTCGCCCTCGGCTTTGCCGACGGTCGCCGCCTGCCGGAAGTGGTGCAGTGCCCTGTCCGGGTGGCCGAGGTTGAGTGCCGAACTGCCGAGGAGCTGGTGGATTTCTCCCAGATTGACCCAGTACAGCGAGGGGAGGTCGGCGTCGAGCGGGATCGCCTTGCCGTAGGCGGCCAGGGCGGCGTTCGCCTCCCGGTCCGAGGCCCGCTGGTCGCCGGCCCGGGCGTGGGCCCGGCAGGCGCGGGCGTGGAGCATCGCGAGCATGCGCGCGGACCCGGTGGCAACGCCGTGGGCGTGCGCCGCCTCGACCAGGGACACCGCGGCCCCGGGATCCCCGGTCGAGTAGCACTTGATGGCCCAAAAGGCGAGGGTGTTGGCGAGGACCTCCGGGTTACGCGCGGCCGCCGCGTCCTTCGCCGCGTCGGCGAAGTGCTGCTCCGCGCGTTCCGGGTTCCCGCTGTCGTACGCCGTCCAGCCTGCGGCTCGCTGGGCGTCGGCAGCGGCGGCGAGCAGGCGCAGGCCCGTGCTCTCGTCGTAGGTCGCGGTCCGCAGCGTCGCGGTGATCATGTCGTACTCGGCGACGGCGGCCTGGTGGACGCGGCCGGAGCCGATCCTGTCGTCGAGGTGGCGCAGGGCATCCAGGTGTTCTTCGTGAAGGGTGGCCAGGCCGCCGCCGACCCGGGAGCCGACGGTGGCGATGGCCGGAGTGGCCGTGCCCAGGGCGAGAGCCATGCCGCTGGCCGCGGATGTGATCAGGAACCGGCGCCGTTTCACGTGTTCACGGGCCTTTCGTGTGGCCTTCGGTGCGATCGGGTCTGCCCGGTTCCGGCGACGGGGTGCGACCCGTCTCAGGAACGCTTCCGTCTCTCATGCTCTGTGCCGAGGTCGCCGGAGCAGGTCCTCGAAGTCGCTCAACGGTGCCTGTCCTCCGTTGACGGCTCGACAGGTCCAGTGTCCCTTGGCCGGGCCGAATTTGGGAGTGGCTGGAACCGGATCCATACCCCGCACCAGGCACCGGCGGGAGGTGGTTCGGATTTTCCGCGGAAAATCCGAACCACCTCAGCCCCCGGTCAACCCGAGAAGGCCCTCGGCCGCGCTCCCGGGCGGCCGAGCAGCGGGCCGCCCGGGGGCTTCCGGGTGTGCCTTCCGGTCGGGTCAGGTTGTCGTCGGCCATTCCCACACCTTGGCCTGCAGATCGGCTCCGCGCAGGCCCTTGAGTCGGACGTCCGACACGGGCTCCGGGTCGAGCTTGGCCAGCGGGTCGCTGATCAGGGTCAGGGCCGATTTCCCTCCGCTGCCCTCGTTGAGGTGTTCGGCGATCACCAGGACGTAGTTCTCCCCCTGTTCCCACGCACGCTTGTACTCCGCGGCGGTGAGGGTGACGTCGCTCGGTCGGGCGCCGCCGTGTGCCTTGATCTCGTAGTAGCGGCCGGCGCTGTCGACCGCGTCGGCTCCGACGTTCTGCTGTCCGCGCTGGTCGAGGCTTTCCGCGTCCTCCCCGAGGACCGCGGCGAGGGTCCGGATGACCAGGGCCTCCTTGGAGCTGCTGTCCTGGTACCCGTGCCGGGCGGACTGCTCGCGGGGCACGGCACCGCCCGGCCGGGGCATCGACAAGCCGCCGGCCCGGGTGCGGGACCCATGCCGCGGCTGTGCCGGTACCGGTCCCCCGGTGGTGCTGGAAGCAGACCCGGTCAGGCGGACCGTGGGTTGGCCGAGCAGATCGATTCTGACCAGCCGTGGTGGCTCGGGCACGGCGGCATTGCGCGGCTCCGGCAGCGCCGGCGCGGGTGCTGTCGCCGTTGTGCCGTCGGGGGCCGACCGGGGCGCGGGTACCGGGGCGGTGGGCTTCGCCGAGGTGCGGCGCTTGACCCGCGCCGGGTTCGGCGAGAGGTCGGGTTTCGCGGGCGCTGTTGCCGACCGCAGGGAGCGGTCACGCAGCAGTTCGTTCCGTCGTTGCTGCTCCTCGAAGTCCCGCTGACTGGACGAGGTGAGGGGGACGGCATGACCGGTGGTGAGGGCCTCCTCCTCCCAGAAGTCCCGCCAGTGGCGGGCGACCAGGCCGCGGAAACCCCGGAAGTGGCAGGCCACGGCGGCCCCGGTGCCCGGTCGGGTGCTCAGTTCCGACGGGGCGGAGAGGAACAGTGCCTTGGCCGACCGGTCGATGTGGGCGCCGACGGGGATCTCCGACGGCTCGCGGTCCTTGCCCAGATCGGCCCTGACGCGCAGGCCCGGCAGGACGCGGACCTCCAGGCCCGTGAGCCACGCCCACTCCGTGAAGGAGTCGGCGGCCTCCGGCTCGTCGCGGACCAGGCGGTCCTGCAGGGTGGTGACGGCCCGCCGGAAGCTCTCGGTGAGACCCGAATCGGGCATGGCCGTGTCGGGTTCGACGGCCTCGGCCGAGGCCATGTCCAGCTGCTGCACCTTGAGCAGGCCCAGCAGTCCGGCGAACTGTTCCGTGTCGCCGCCCGGCTGCCAGAGCGGGACACGATCGTCCAGGGCCACCTCGACCGACCGGTGGGCGGCGACGGCGTAGATCGGGCGCTGTTTGGTCCAGCCGGTGCTGGTCCACAGCGGCAGCCAGTTCAGTTTCGAGCGCAGGCCCGGCGTGATGCTCGCACCTGCACCACCGACCAGCCTGTTCAGCGACCGCAGTGCCTCGAGCATCAGCCGCTGCTGGTCCCGTCCCGGAGGAACTCCGTCGGCGGCCAGCTCCTTGAGAACCTCGACCAGGTCCTCGGGACCCGGCTCCTCGATTCCCAGAACCTGCCAGAGCGGCAGCAGCTCGGCTCCGGGCGGAACGAACGCGCGCATGCCGTACAGGATGGCGGTGCCTCGGAAGCAGTCGTCGGGACTGCGCCAGCCGAGGTCGGTGAGGACGAGGGCGTCGTCGCCCCCCAGCGCCGCCGCGACCCGCTTCTCGACCTGCGCGCGAGGGGTGTCGGCCGGGCGTTCCGTCAGACGCCGGGCAAGCGCCCGGTAGACCAGGTAGACCTCGGTCTTCAGCTCCTCCGCCGCGGCACCGGTGCCCAGCGGCCGCTTGCGCAGTTTCCGGAGGCGGCCGATCAACTGCGGGATGTCTGGGTCGCCGGCCACCCCGAGGGCCGTGCGCACCTCGGCCCGGTTGGACAGCGCGTGCTGGAGTTCCGCGTGCAGGTAGTTCGGCTCGTCCTGTCCGTAGAGCGCTTCGGCGTCAGGGGTGCGCAACTGGAGCCGGCCGGGGCGGCGCAGAACGCCCTTCTCGTCCTCCAGCCACGCGATGTCGCGCAGGTTCCATACCCACAGCGCGGGGACGGAGCCCTTCACGGTCCAGCCGTGATAGGCCGTGGCGGCCTCGACCGTCGCCTCACGACTGGTGATCGGCTTGCCCAGGGAGTGGAGTAGCGCTGCCGTGCGCCGCCTGCGCTCGGAGACGTTCCGCTCCATGACGATGTTCCTGACGACTCGGTCGAGGTCCGGCGAGGCCTGGTCGTTCAGGGTGTGCGTGGCCCGGAGTCGTGCCATCGCGTCGTGGCGCCCCGCGGGAGACGGCCAGGTGTCATGGGGCAGCCCTATCCGCTTGTCGTGGGACCTCTCGTACTTCTTCATCAACCCCCGCACCACCGGGGCGAGCCGGGGCGTGTCCGCCACACCCAGCAGGCGGAGGAACGCCGTGGGGCTCAGGCCACCGCTCCGCGAGACGGACAGAAGCGTCTTGGCGTAGGAGCGGTGGGCCCAGAGGAGTCCCGGGGTCTTGCGCGCGGCGGTCGCGAACCGGTCGCTGCCCGCGCTCTCCAGCGCCCGGGGGAGGTAGAGCCGGTCGGGCGCCGCCTGGCAGGTCTTCTCCTCGCCGTCCGCTTCGTACTCGTACGCGTCGAGCCGCACGGTCCGGCCGATTCCCGGGCCCAGTCGTTCGCGCTCCGAGGCCGGGAGCTCGGCCAGGGCCCGTTGGAGCAGGACCAGCTGGTCGGTTCCGGAGATCTCGGGGGTCGGCAGGCGGCTGCTGGTACCGCCCAGGTGTGCGATGCGGCCCAGGACCGCCGCGGTGTCGTCGCGGCGAACCAGGTAGCCGCTCCTGCGCAGCCAGCCGGTGACCCGCCGGGCCGCCTCATCGTCGTTCCAGTAGGCAGGGTGCAGGTCCCGCAGGATGCCCAACGGGTCCAGTAGTCCGGTTTCCTGGCGGCCGGCGAACCGGTGCTCGTACGGGGCGAGCCGCTGACCGTCGACTGTGGCGAGGCAGGCCCGGTAACACAGCGTGTACTCCAGGCCGGCGTCGAGGGCAGCGGCGGTGAGGCGGACCGTGCGGTCGACATCGTAGGAGGGCCGCTTGAGCAGCCCGATGGCGTCCGAGACCTCGACCTCGTCCGGGAGGTCCACCGCACCGACGGCCCTCCAGTCGGAGAGCACCGCGCGCCAACGTCCGTCCTGGTCGCGGGCGGCAGCCGGGAAGCAGCGCTCCAGCTCCGCCAGCTGCGCGGTGTCCCACTCCGAGATCACCCCGGTGAGCTCCTCGGCCTCGACCGCGAGGTCGGCGAGCGGGACGGCCCTACCGTCCGGCACCGGCAGTGCGAGCGCACCGGCCACCTGCTCCCTGGCGCGCTCCAGGAACGCGCCGACGAGACGCTCGGGCAGCCCCGCCTTGCCGAGGGCGGACGCCGCGGTCAAGGGCAGCAGGTGCCAGGCCGACGGCTCCACCCGTCCGAGGACGTCGAGTACCGCGGCCTGCCACAGGTCGGCGACGACCGGGACCAGTGCCGAGTTCAAGGCGCTCGCGGCGAAGCCCTCGCGACTGACGACCGGGTCGAACTGCGAGTGCACCCGGGCAGGGACGGCGAGCGGGGCCACCGGCAGTCCCGCGTGGACGTACCCCGTCGCCGCTTCGTCCATCGGCAGCGCCACGGCCACGGGGACGGTCTCCCCGAGCTTCTTGTGCAACCGGTGCCACCCGGGCCGGGACGGGACCAGCGTGTCGTAGACGCGCCACAGGCGGCCCCCGGTGGTCCGGGCCTCCCGGACCCGGACGGCTTGCTCCGCACCGTCGACCGGCAGCCGCAGGGTGGTGACGTCCTGCCAGCTCAGCCGCAGCACCCTCGTCGGCCCCGGACCGGCGGTACCGTCGGTCGCCACCGTGACCTGTTCGAGGCGACGCAGGAAGAGCAGCGAGCTGTCCTGCCAGTTCTCGAACCAGGCGAGGAGTTCCTCGGCGGAGATGACCCCGGGGCCGAGCGGGATGCGGAAGACCGTCCACTCCCGCCCGGAGATGTCCGCCGGCAGGAGCGGCGGGTCGGCCGGGGCCAGGGTGACGTCGGCGAACCGGACGTGGTACGGGTGCCCGTGCACCTCCCAGGAGGTCGAGAGCATCCGGAGCGTCGCCAGGCCGATGCCGAACCGACCGGTGCTCCCGGAGTCCTGGCTCTTGCCGGTGACCCACGGCAGCCCGAGCCGCGGGATGTCGGCCAGGCGCAGGCCGCTGCCGTTGTGCGCGGCCAGGAGCTCGGTCGGCCGCCAGTGGAAGCGGATCTCGCGGGCCCCCGTGTCGTCGGCGTTCTGGACCATCTCGGAGAGGACCTGCAGCTTGTCCGAGGAGAGCGTCTCGGCGCCCCGCTGGGCGCCCTCCGCTACTCGCCGGAAGAGCTTCGGCACCTCGGCGATGCCTTCGTTGAACAGCCGGACGGCTCGGGCGGCCTCCTCCGGTGTCCGCGCCTCGACCCCCGGATCCGGCTCATCAGCCAGCAGGGCCCGTACGGCCTCCGCCAGTTCATCGTCGTTCCCACCCCTGGTCACACTGCATCCCCTTCCCGGACACGTTTTCTGGGCACAGCATCTGCACCTGACCGGAGATTCGTGCCGCCACCGTCCGGATCCGGCCACATGCGTGATGGCCGGGAATCCGCCCGACTAGGGGAGGAAACCAACGGGAGGAGCTGGGGTGGGGCCTGGTCTGGGCAACGGCCGGCCCCGCGAACCGGCCGGATCGGCACGGGAAAAGGCGCTCGGTGTCGGTAGCGAATGCTAGGAGCGGCCGTCGACCCGTAGCGCGTTCCTCTTCGGACCCGTGGGGGGGGGGGGGGGGGGGGGGGGGGGGGGGGGCGGGCCGGCGGGGGGGGGGGGCGGGCGGGGGGGTGCTGGTGGTGCAGCCCGCCCACCC
>NZ_JBICYZ010000088.1:0-37145 GCF_043201465.1 Kitasatospora sp. NPDC048298 | reverse complement strand
CCGCGCCCCCCCCCCCGCCCCCCGGGGCCCCCCCCCCCCCCCCCCCCCCCCCCCCCCCCCCCCCCCCCCCCCCCCCCCCCCCCCCCGGCGGGGCCCCCCCCCCCCGGGGGCGCCCCCCGGCGCCGTCTTGGCGTGTTCGACCCCGTCCTGCCGAACTGTCGACGAGTCAGCTCGTTCATCTGACTTGCATTTTTGGGCCTTTCCTATTATCGACACCGTTTCACTCTAACGAGGGAATCTCATTTAAAGATTTGCCCACGGAACGTTAAAGGGCGCATAGTGAGGACACCTCAGTTCGGTCTGGTGAACACCAAGTTCAGGCAAAGTCATCCCCAGTGAGGAGAAGACCTTGTTCCACGGAAACACGGCATCGGACAACCCCGGGCAGCGGCTGCGCGCGGAGATCGCGGGCCCGGGGACGACGCCGCTGATCGGCGTCTACGACATGTACTCGGCCTCCATCGCGGCCGATCACTACAACGGCATGTTCGTCTCGGGCTTCGGCTTCGCGGCCTCCTACTACGGGCTGCCCGACATCGGCTTCATCGCCTGGCCCGACATGGTGGGCTTCGTCGAACGGCTGCGCGGGGCCTTCCCCCGGCACCACCTCCTGGTCGACATCGACGACGGCTACGTCGATCCGGAGGTCGCCTGCCACGTCGTGCGCAGGCTCGAACGGATCGGCGCGTCGGGCGTGATCCTCGAGGACCAGAAGCGTCCGCGCCGCTGCGGGCACGCGGACGGCAAGCTGGTGCTGCCGTTGGAGGAATACCTGGAGAAGCTGGAACTCGTCCTCGCCAACCGGACGGACTTGGTGGTGGTCGCGCGCACGGACGCCACCGAGGAGGACGACATCCTGCGCCGGGCCCGGGCGCTCGCCGCCACCGACGCCGACGTGGTGCTGGTGGACGGCGTGCGCAGCGAGGAGTGGATCCGCCGGATCCGCCGGGTGGTCGGCGACAAGCCCCTGCTGTTCAACCAGATCGCGGGCGGCAAGTCGCCCCGGCTGTCGCTCTCGGAGCTGTCGGCCCTGGGGGTGGACGTGGCCATCTACAGCACCCCGTGCCTGTTCGCCGCGCACCGGGCGATGGACGAGGCGTTGGCCGGGCTGAAGAACGCCGACGGGCGGCTGCCGGCCCCGGTCGGGGGCCGGGAGCAGGTCGGCGTGCGGGAGTCCACCGAGCTGCTGGAGCGGAACATCTCGCGCTCCCGAGGGTTGATGGCGGTGACGGCATGAGCGGCGGGCCGCGCGGGCTCGCGCCGGTGTCGCCGGCCGCCGCGCTGCGGGCCACCGCGCTGGGGCTGGCCGGTGCCTGCGCCCTGCTCGCGGGAGCCGCGTCGCCCGCGGCGGCCGGTGGCGGGCTGATCACGGTCGTGGACAACTCGCACGCCGACTCCTGGCTGGAGGTCGACCGGACGGCCAACCTCCAGAACGGCAGCGGTTCCGCGGGCAGCGACCACGACGGCGAGGGTTCGCTGGTCGGCGGACTGATCGGGCCCGGTTCCTCGTCCGGGCACACGGTCCGCCCGGCAGCGGAAGACGGCCCGTGACCGACCGCCTGGCGCGCCCGGAGCGGCCACCAGGGCTCCGGGCGCGCGGGGACCGGAGGAACCGGGAACGAGCGTTCGGGGAATGGGCGCGCGGGGAAGGCACGCCGACGCCGCCGTCCGGTCCCGGGCCCCGCTCCCGCAGGTTGCTGCCTCGCTGGCTGGACCCGTACATGGCGGCGCTGGCCGGGACGGTCGGGCTGGCCGCGCTGTTCCCGGCCTCGGGTGGCTCGGCACGGGTCGCCGAGGTGGCCTGCGAGCTCGCGGTGGCGCTGCTGTTCTTCCTCTACGGCGCCCGGCTCTCCACCCGCGAAACGCTCGCCGGGCTGCGTCACCTGCGGCTGCACGGGCTGGTGTTGGCCGCCACCTTCGTCCTGTTCCCGCTGCTCGGCGTGGCCACCGCGCTGCTCACGCCCGTCCCGCTGACCGGGCCGCTGCAGACCGGGGTGCTGTTCCTCTGCCTGGTGCCCTCGACGGTGCAGTCCTCGGTGGCGCTCACCGGCGCCGCCGGGGGCAACGTCCCCGCGGCGATCTGCGCGGGCACCTACTCCAGCCTGGCGGGGCTGGTGCTGACGCCGCTGCTGGCGGCCTGGCTGCTGGGTTCGCACACCGAACTGTCCGCCGACGGGCTGCTGCGGATCGGGCTCCAGTTGCTCGCGCCCTTCCTGCTCGGGCAGGTGCTGCGGCCGTGGCTCGGCGGTCCGCTGTCCCGGCACAAGCGGGTGCTCACCCCGGTGGATCGCGGTTCGATCCTGCTGGTCGTCTACACGGCGTTCAGCGCGGCGGTGTCCCAGGGCATCTGGGGTCTGGCGACTCCCCTCGCCCTGCTCGGGCTGCTCGCGGTGCTGCTCGCCCTGCTCGCCGCCGCCCTCGCGGCCACCGGGCTCGGCGCGCGGCTGCTGGGCCTCGACCGGCCGGCCGCCATCGCGGCGGTGTTGTGCGGCTCGCAGAAGAGCCTGGCCAACGGCCTGCCGATGGCCACCGTCCTGTTCGGAGCACAGGCCGGGCTGATGGTGCTGCCGCTGATGCTCTACCACCAGCTCCAGCTGATCGTCGGCACCGTCCTCGCCGGCCGCTGGTCGCGGGCACCGACGGCCGGTGCCCCACCCGGCGCGGCCCCGGCCGCGCTCACCGGCCCGGACGCTCCACCGGCGCCCGGGTGATCCCCCTGCGCGGCCTGGCCGAAGCCCCGGGCAGGCCGCCGGGCCGGTGCAGGGCACGCCCCTAACCGGCGGCCGGTCCGAACCGGTCCGCGGCGACGGGGGTGCTGAGGGCGGTGACCGGGAGGACAGGCAGCGGCCCCTCGGGCGGCAGCGTCCAGGCGGCCGGATCCGGGGCGAACGGTCCGGTGCGGTCCTGGAGTTGGGCGAGGGCGAGGTCCCGGGCCCGGGCCATCTGCCGGTGGGTGGCCTCGTCGACGACACCGAGGCGCCGGGCATGGGCGTACTCGTCCTCGTCCTTCCAGCTGTACTCCGACAGATCGGGGGTGATCACGAGGTCCAGGAAGAGGTCGAAGGTGTCGACGCCGATGGCCGTCCGGCGGTACGGGCGCTCGAAGTTGACGTACCAGTGCAGCGGTCGGCCGGTGGGCGTCAGGAAGCGGTGCACGCTGAACGGCGCTCCGGCGGTGAAGCGGCTGAGCACCACGGTGTCGCGCCAGGTCCACTGGTCGAGTTCCCACCGGCCGGCCGCGAGGTCGTCGATGCAGTGCAGGCGTGCGGCGTCGTCTCCGGCGCGCGCGGCCGCGGTCCAGCCGGCCGGGGCCAGGGTCTCCGTCCCCGGGCGGGCGCTCAGCGTCAGGGTCGCACCGTCGTCCCCGAGGACCGTGTAGGGCATGGCCGACCAGACCTGGCCGTCGGTGACGTCCCGCCGCACCGCGGTGTCGCCCGGAGCGAAGACCGGCGCCGTCATCGGACGTAGTAGGCCCGGTTGTGGGCGGCGACCGGCGGGGACTGGTAGGTCCAGACTCCGGCGGCCGGCGCGTCGGCGATCAGGTGGGCGAGGTCGCGGGCGGACTCCTCGGCGGGGTTGCCGAGGTCGAGCCGGACGCGGTCGGCGGTGCGGTCGTCCAGGGCGTAGTAGCGGTAGGGCTGGTGGACGTTGAGCGGTCCGGCCAGCAGCTGGCCCTCCTCGTCGGTGCCGTAGCCGGTGATCGGGGTGTTGCTGACGGACTCGGGGGTGAGGCCGATCAGGTTCACGTCCAGGGCGAGGAGTTCCTCGTCGTGGCGGCTCAGTCCGTCCGGCCCGAGAGTGGCCCGGCGGCAGGACACCGACCAGCGTTCGCGCACGGCGGGCGCGTTGAGGGAGGGCAGGGTGGTCTCGAACCAGCCCGGGTGCTTGGGCTCGGCGTACAGCCGGCGCCCGGCGTCGATGGCATGGGGGTTGTCGCAGAGCACGTGCAGCCGGGCGATCCCGAGCAGCTTGGTCTGGTCGTAACCCCGGGCGTACTGCCCGTAGTTGACCACCGGAATCCGGTCCTCGGCGAAGATCGGGTGGGCGATCAGGTTGATCTCCAGCTCCTGGGTGATGCCGCCGCCGTTCGGGTACTGGGCGAAGTAGAGCTGGTAGTTGAGCGAGACACAGGCCCCGCCGTCGAAGGCGGCGACGCTCAGTCCGGGGTGGCGCTTGGCGAGCAGCTCGCGCGCCCGCACGCGGTCGACCAGGTAGTCGACGCCGATGTTGTGCAGCGCCCCGTAGTGGAAGGGCAGGTGGTACGGCTCCGGTACGGGAGGCAGCGGCAGGCCGGTCATGAGGGCTCCGGGGACGAGGAGGAGAGCGACGAGGACGACGAGTTGGGCGAGCGGGGCAGGACGGTCGCCGGGCGATGCAGCTCCAGCAGGTCGCGGTGCATCCGTTCGGCGCTGCGCAGCGCGAGGGCGGCCATGGTGAGCGAGGGGTTGGAGGTGCCGAGGGAGGGCATCGAGCCGCAGCCGACGGCGTACAGGTTGGGGTGGTCCCAGCAGCGCTGCCAGTGGTCGACCACCGAGTTCGCGGGCGAGTCGCCCATGATGTGGGTGCCGCCGGCGTGACCGGCGCCCCGGTAGCCGTGGACGGTCCCCCGGTGTTCGAGCCTCCCCGGCCACCCGGTCGCCGGATAGGCGGTGTGGTCCTCGGCGCCGAGCAGCGCGAACAGCTGGTCGGAGACGACCCGGGCGGAGGCCATCCCCTCACGGACGTACTCCGAGAGGTCGTAGCGGACGGCCGGTCCCGGCAGACCGAGCGGGTCGCGCCGGTCCCGGTCGAGGGTGACCCGGTTGGCCGGGTCGGCGGGCTGCTCCAGCTCGAACTGGAGCGAGAACTGACGGCCCAGCCGGTCGCCGAGCCGCTCGCGCAGCTCCTTGCCGCGCAGGCCCGCCGTGATCAGCGCCGCCGCCTCGGCCTCCGGCGCTCCGCCCGCCCAGGACCAGCCCCAGTTGCCGATCTCGATCCGGAACGGCGCCCGGCGGGCGCGCCCGGGGCCGAACCGGAACGCCTCCAGGCCGCTGGTGGACCCGGGCCCCCGGTAGGGGCCGACCGGGCGGGGCATCAGCCCCCAGGTGAGCAGGGCCGGGTGGTCCATCAGGTTCCGGCCGACCTGGTCGCTGCGCTCGGCCAGACCGGAGAGGAGCAGCAGTCGGGCGTTCTCGATCGCGTGCGCGGCGAGGACGACCAGGTCCGCCGTCACCCGGTGGGTCGTGCCGCCCGCGACGTACTCGACCTCCCGGGCCCGCCCGGTCTGCGGGTCGGCCAGCACCCGGCTGACGACGGCCTCCGTGCGCAGTTCGACGCCGGCCGCCCAGCGGGCCTGGGTGCGCAGCGGGGTGTACTTGGCGCCGCTCGGGCAGGCCGGGACGCAGCCGGCACTGCCCGCACAGAGCAGCCCGTCGGCGGAGCCGGGCCTGGTCGGCACGCCGTTGCGGGCGTGCGGGGTGGCGGTGACGGCGAGCCGGGCGGGGCCGGGCACGGCGGGGTCGCGGACGGTCCGGCCGTCGAGGGCGCGGGCCAGCTCCCGGTCGAGGTAGCTCGCCGGGACGGCCCGCATCGGGAAGTCGTAGCCGTCCGGGATGGGCAGTCCGACGGCGTGGCGCTGCTCCCGGGCGTCGGCGGCGACACCGAGTTCCCGTTCGGCCTCGCGGTAGTGGGGTTCCAGGTCGTGGTAGCCGATCGGCCAGTTGCGGCCGTGGCCGAGGTCGCCGGTGCGGAAGTCCTCGGGGTGCATGCGCGGGGTGAGCCCGGTCCAGAGCAGTCCGGTGCCGCCGTTGGCGCGCAGGTAGCCGCTGGCGTAGGGCAGCGGACCGTACTGGCGGAGGTGGCCGGTGGCGGTGAAGCCGCCGTCCGGGCTTCCGGTGAGGTCCGTGACGTCGGGTGACGGAGCCTCGGGGCTGTGCGGGTAGGGCGAGGTGGGTGGTCCGCCGCCGGCCGCGCGGTGGGCGGCGGAGGCCTCGGCGCCGGTGGGCGCGGCGCGTCCGGCCTCCAGGACGAGGACCCGCCAGCCCTGTGCGCCGAGGCGGTGGGCGACCAGTGTCCCGGCGAAGCCCGCGCCGACCACGACGGCGTCCCAGCGGGGGCTCATCGGCCCTCGAGGTCGTCGTCGGGTGCGTCGACGGCCTCAAGGCCCCCGGCGCCTCCGTGCTCCCCGGCACCTCCCAGGTCCTCGGCCCCTCGGGGTGCCGCGGCCCAGCTGCCGTGTCCGGGGGCGGTGGCGCCCGGCGGGGCGGCGTGGAAGGTCCGCCAGACCAGTCCCTGGTCGTGGGCGCGGGCGGAGGAGGGCGCCTCGCCCGGCCAGGCGCCGACGTACCAGAGGTGGACCAGGGCGTGTTCGTCGCGCACCTGGTGGGCCAGCGTCGTGCGGTGGTGCTCGTCCGCCATGCCGGTGGAGCGCAGTTCGGGCACGTCGAAGCCGGTCAGCTCGGCGCAGACGCGCAGGAACTCGTCCAGGTCGGCCAGGGCGTCGACGTACTTGTTCGCGACGGGGTCCCAGCACTCCGCCAGGTCGTAGTCGGCCGGGCGGTCGTCGGACACGGGCACGCGGGCACCCCCCACGATCGGCAACGGGTGGCCGGGGCACGGCAGGCCGTACGGTGCGACGGACCGCACGGCGCGACAGGCCCCGGAACGAGGCGGGCCCCGGGGCGCCGACCCTCGCCGGACACCCCTACCCGCCACCGCGATCCTGCCGCCCGCCCTCACCACCGGAAACGCATTGCGCGAATCTGCCCGGACTTCGTCACCCGGTGTCCGGTCGACCGCCCACCACGATCACCCGGCGTCCGCTTCCGGTCGGCCCAGCGCCCGTACCGCCGCCAGGACGTCCAGGCCCAGTTCCGGGTCGGCCTCCTCGGCGAGGTTGACGGACAGCCGGGTGACCAGGCCCGCGTACCGGCGGTGGATCTCCCGGGCGACCTCCTCCACCGGACCGCAGACCGCGAAGGTGTCGAACACCTCGTCGTCGATCAGCGCGGCCATCTCCGCCCAGCGTCCGCGCACCGAGTGGGTGTGCAGCTCCTCCTGGAGCCCCTCCCAGCCGTGCTGCGCCAGGACCGGACGGTAGGCCGGCGTGGAGGCGTAGAACGCGAGCCGCTCGCGGGTGGCCGCGCGGTTCGCCGCCAGCTCCTCCTCGGTGCGGCCGGTGGCGGTGAGCACGTTGCCGACGATCTCGAACGGGCGCTCCGTCCACGCGGCGCCCTCCGCCTCGGCCCGGGCCCGCTCCTCGGTCAGGCCGGGCAGCACCTGCTCGGCCAGGTAGGCGGTGGAGGAGAACGGGTGGCTCAGGAAGCCGTCGGCCACCGCCCCGGCGGTCCGGGTCATCAGCGGTCCGACGCCCGCCAGCAGGATCCGCGGCACCCCGGACGGGACCGGGTCCGGCGAGAACACCGGCGTCATCACCGTGTGGGTGTAGAACTCGCCGCGGAAGCGGAGCCGTTCGCCGGTCTGCCAGCTGTGCCAGATCGCCCGCACCGCGTGCACGTACTCGCGCATCCGGGCGGCCGGACGGTCCCAGGGCATCCCGAAGCGCTTCTCGATGTGCGGCTTGACCTGCGAGCCCAGCCCGATGACGGCCCGTCCGCCGGAGGCGGCGTGCAGCCCCCAGGCCTGGTAGGCGAGCGTCATCGGGGTCCGGGCGAAGGCCACCGCGATGCCGGTGGCCAGTTCGATCGACTCGGTCCGGTCGGCCGCGCGGGCGAGCTGGAGGAACGGGTCGTACGCGGTCTCGGCGACCACCAGCCGGTCCATGCCCCGGCGTTCGGCCCGCTCGGCGGCGTCCAGGATCCCCGCCGGGTGTCCGGAGGCGGTGGCGTCGAGACGGAGGGCTGCGGGTCGGTCCATGGCGGTGCTCCTGATCGCGGACGGCGGTGCTACCCGGGTAGCGTGCCACGCCCGGGCTCGCTCCCCGACCCGCTCCCCGGGCGGGCCGCCGCCCCACCGGCCGCCTCACCCACGGCCGACGGCAGCGCCGGCAGTCCCGCCCGCGCCGCCCGGCGCCGCGAACAGCCGCTCCAGGTGCCGGTCGACGGCCGCGAGCACGGCGGCGGGCTCGACCACGCCCAGCTCCAGCAGCGTGGTGAACCCGGTGAGCGCGAGCAGCAGGTCCGTCTCCACCGCCGGGTCGCGGTCGGCCGCGAGGTGCCCGTCGGCGATCGCCTGCCGGACCACCTGTTCGACCATCGCCCGCCCCTGGATCAGGCCGCCGCGCGCCCGCGCGTGCACGTCCTCGTCGTGCAGCGCCTCCAGCACGTAGGCGGCGCTCATCCGGCTGGTCGCCCGCGCGTCGGCGTGCAGCGGCAGCAGCTCGACCAGCATCGCCCGCAGCACGTCACGCGGGTGCGGGCGCTCGCCGAGCGCTTCCAGCGCCCGGCCGACCCGCAGCGCGCCCTGTTCGGCGGCGAAGTCCATCGCGAAGGTGAGCATCTGCGCCCGGGAGCCGAAGTAGTGCTGGAGCTGGCCGAGCGAGATGCCGGCCTCCCCCGCGACCTCGCGCATCGTCAGGTGGGTGGCGCCGCGCCGCTCCACGACCCGCCACAGCGCACGGGCGATCGCCTCCCGGCGCTCCCGGTGGTCGACCTGCTTCGGCATGGGCGGCGGCCCCTCGGCTCTCCCCGCACCCGGCGGAGTCTTTTCCATACAGTTGACATAATACAGCTGACCTATAACGTGGAAAGCCTTCCGAGGGAGGAGCGTCCACATGTCGGAGCAACCCGTCATCCGCACCACCGAGGGACTCGTCCGCGGCCGCGGGGAGCGGCCGCGCGGACCGGAACAGCGGCACGGGAGGCAGCACGGACAGCGGCAGGAACAGCCGGCGGGCCGCGCGCTCGCGGTCTTCCGCGGCATCCGCTACGCCCAGCCGCCCGTCGGGGTCCTCCGCTTCGCCGCACCCGCCGAGCCCGAGCCCTGGGACGGCGTCCGCGAGGCCACCGCCTTCGGCCCGATGGTCCCGCAGTCCGGACCGCTGCCCGCCGAGTCCCCCGAATCCGGCGAATCCGGCGAGGGCACCGTCGTCTCCGAGGACTCCGACTGGCTGACCCTCAACGTCTGCACGCCCGATCCCGGCGCGGCCGGCCTGCCGGTCCTGGTCTGGATCCACGGCGGCGGGTTCATCTCCGGGAGCGCCAACGACCCGCTGTACGACCCGACCGCGCTGGCCTCCGCCGGGCTGGTCGTGGTGAGCGTCAACTACCGCGTGGGCGCCGAGGGCTTCGCCCTGCTGGAGGGCGCCCCGGCCAACCGGGCCTTCCTCGACCAGATCGCCGCCCTGCGCTGGGTGCGGCGCAACATAGCCCGGTTCGGCGGGGACCCGGCCCTGGTGACCGTCGCCGGGCAGTCCGCGGGCGCCGGGTCGGTCGCCGCGCTGCTGGCGACGGACGCCGCCCGCGGCCTGTTCCGGCGGGCCGTCGCCCACACCGTGCCGGGCACCCACTGCACCCCCGCGCTGGCCGCCGAGGTCACCGCCGAGCTCGCGAAGCTGCTCGGTACGGCCCCCACCGCCGCCGCGCTGGCCGAGGTGCACCCCCGGCGCCTGGCCTCGGCCGTCACGGAACTCGGCGCCGCGCTGCCGGAACATCTCGCGCGCTGGGGCCGGCTGGCGCACAGCGGCCTCGCCACCGTCCCGGTGGTCGACGGCGAGGTGCTGCCCGGCTCGCCCTGGTCGGCGCTCACCGAGGGCGTCGACCTGCTGGTCGGCCACACCCGGGACGAGTTCCGGCTGTTCGGTGTCCTCAGCGGTCGGCACGGCCGTTTCACCGAGGAGGAGGCCCGGCTGGCGCTCGAGCTGTTCGCCCCGCCGCCGGGCGGCCCGGACGCCTACCGGGCCGCCCTCCCGGGGGCGACACCCTCCGACCTCCTCGAAGCCGTCAGCTCCGACGCCCTGTTCCGGGTGCCGTCCCTCCGGCTCGCCGAGGTCAACGCGGCGGCCGGCGGCACCTCGTACCTCTTCGAGCTCGCCCTGCCCGCCCCCGCCCTCGGCGGCGTCTTCGGCGCCTGCCACGGCCTGGACGTGCCGCTCGCCTTCGGCACCCTGGACAGCCCCGCGGCGCGGCACTTCCTCGGCGACCCGCCCCCGCCGGAGGCGGTCCGGGTCTCGGCGGAACTACGGGAGGCCTGGGTCCGGTTCGCCACCACCGGCGACCCGGGGTGGCCCGCCTTCGAGCCGGACGGGCAGCTCACCCGGGTGCTGGACGCCCACTCGGAGACCGTCCGCTACCCGGAGCAGACCGCCCGCCGGATCTGGGCGGGGCACCCCCTCACCGCCTACGACCTCCCCTGACGGCGGGCACCGGCCCGCGGTGCGGGCCGCCCGAACACCCTTGGCGTGGCAGGTCCGGACACCGATGGCGTGGCAGCCGAACGGCGGGCCCGTTCGGCCGCTACGCCGCCGACGCGTCCAGCAGCTTCAGCAACTCGGCGGCCACCAGCCCCGAGGAGGCCGGGTTCTGACCGGTCACCAGGTTGCGGTCGACCACCACGTGCGGCGCCCAGGGCGTGCCCTCCTCGAAGTCCACTCCGAGCTCCACCAGCCGGTCCTGGAGCAGCCACGGCGCCCGGTCGGCCAGGCCGGCCTGGGTCTCCTCGGCGTTGGTGAAACCGGTCATCCGGTACCCGGCGAAGGGCGAGCCACTGCCCTCGGCCCGCGCGGCGAGCAGCGCGGCCGGGCCGTGGCAGACCACCCCGAGCGGGCACCCGGAGGCGAGCGCCCGGGTGAGCAGCCGGCCGGAGTCGGGGTCGACCGCCAGGTCCTCCATCGGGCCGTGGCCGCCGGGGTAGAACACGAGGTCGTAGTCGGCCGGGTCGACGTCGGCCAGCACCAGCGGCTGCCGGAACTCGGCGATCTTCTCCACTTCCTCGGCCATCGCCGGGTCGGTCAGGCTGGCCCCGTCCGCGACCGGGACGACTCCGGCCGGGGTGGCGACGGTGACCCGGTGGCCCGCCTCGGTGAAGGCGCGGTACGGGACGACCGCCTCCTCCGCCCAGAAGCCGGTCGGGTGCGCGGTGCCGTCGTCCAGGGTCCAGAACCTCGCGCCGGTCACGACGAACAGGATGTCGGCCATGAGGTGTGCCTCCAAGGGTGCCGCGGTCCTCGCCGCGACGGTCCGCCGCGGCGCTCACGCCGGAGACGCTAGACGCGCCCGGCCCCCGGAAACCAATGGGCCACGCGATGCGAGGCATCGGAATTCCGATACCTCACCCGGATCGTCCAGCCGCCGTCCGGCCATCGGAATCCCGTACGCTCGGCGGCATGAGCGATCGGCTGACCACCGGATCAGGCCCGCTGGACCTCAACCAGCTGCGGACCTTCCTCGCCGTGCACCGGGCGGGCTCCCTCACCGCGGCCGCGCACCTGCTGGGCCTGTCCCAGTCCACGGTGACGGCGCAGATCCGGGCGCTGGAGCAGCGGCTCGGCCGGGAGCTTTTCGAGCGCCGGGCCCGCGGGGTCAGCCCGCTGCCGTACGCCGACGAGCTCGCCGGGCGGCTGGCCGTACCGCTGGACCAGCTCGCGGGCCTCGCCGACGGGCACGGCGACGGCGTACCGGAGCCGGTCCACCTCGCCGGGCCCGCCGAGTTCCTCGGCACCGTCCTGCTGGCGGAGCTGGCCCCGCTGGTCGCGGAGGGCGTCCGGCTGCGGGTGACGGCCGGGCTGACCGACCCGCTGCTGGCGGAACTGCGGGCCGGGCAGCACGACCTGGTGGTCGCGACCCGCCGTCCGCGCGGCCGGACGCTGCTCGCCGATCCCCTGGCCGACGAGGAGTTCGTCCTGGTCGCGGCCCCGGTCTGGGCCGAGCGGCTGGCCGGCCGGGAGCTGCCCGGCGCGCTGGCCGAGGTCCCGCTGCTCAGCTACGCCGAGGACCTGCCGATCGCCCGCCGCTACTGGCGACACGTCTTCGACCGGCGGCTGCACGCCCGGGCGGCGGTCACCGTGCCGGACCTGCGGGCGGTGCTCTCGGCGGTGACGGCGGGCGCGGGCTGGAGCGTGCTGCCCGGCTACCTGTGCCGGGCCGAACTCGCCTCCGGGGCCCTGCGGTTGCTGCACGAGCCGGCCGATCCGCCGATCAACACCGCCTACCTGGTCCGCCGCCCGGCCGGCTCGGCCAACCCGCACGTGGCCCTGGTCCGCGAGCGCCTGCTGGCCGCGGCCCATACCTGGGGCTGACCGGGCTGCCAGCCGCGGACCGCCACGGTCTGCCACGTCCCCACCTCAAACGGCCAGGTCCCGCCGCTCCAACAGCACGAAGGCCGCCGCCAGTCCGAGCAGTCCCACCCCGAGCAGCACCCCGAAGGCCGCCCACGGCACCCCGCCGTGGCCGAGCACGTCGCCCGGCGCGTAGTAGTGGAACGGGCTGAGGTAGCGCAGCGACCTGGCCGGGGACCAGGCCAGCGCGACGAAGTTGAGCGCGAAGCCGACCGCGCCGAACGCGACGGCCGCACCGATCACATGGGCCCGCCGCCGGCTCATCGCGGAAACCGCCAGCACCGGTCCGGTCAGGCAGAACGCGAGGGCGCAGCCGAGCAGTCCGGCGGTGAACACCGCACTCTCCGGCACGGCCGCGCGCAGCTTCGGGGAGGCCGCCACCCCGATCGCGAGGGTCAGGGTGGCGGCGGCGTTGAGCAGCACGGTGGCGGCGATCAGGGCGCCGGCCCGCTCGGCGAGCAGCCGGCGGCGGGAGACCGGGCGGGTCATCAGCAGCTCGATGGTGCCGGACTCGACGTCGGCCGCGACGGCGGCGGCGCCGAGCGAGCCGATCACGGTCAGTTGGAGGGCGATCCAGAACGGGTGGGTGAGTCCGGCGCCGAGCAGGCCCGGGTAGCTGGCGATGGAGATGTCGCCGTTGGAGCCGCTGAAGGCCTTGAACGCGCCGGGCGGGGTGCGGCGTTCGCCGAACAGGTCACTGGTCGGGACGGTTCCGGCGATCACCACGATCAGGGTCTCGAAGACCACCATGCCGAACAGCAGGGAGAGCAGCATCCGGCGGCGCCGGTGCAGGGCGAGCCAGACCAGCGGGAGGCGGCGGTTGACGGTGCCCGGGTTCACGGCTTCTCCTCCGGTTCCGACGGACCACTCGGTTCCGGCAGGCCGCTCGGTCCCGGCGCGCCGCTCGGTTCCGGCAGACCACTCGGTTCCGACAACCCGCTCGCCTCCCGTAGCCCACTCGGTTCCGGCGGGCCGCTGCCGTCCGGAAGCACCTCGTCGCCGACGGACCGGTAGAGGTCGAGGAAGGCCTCGTCCAGCCCCGCCTCCTCCACCGTCAGGTCGGCCACCGGCTGTTCGGCGAGCAGGGTGCGCACCGCCTCGACCACGTCGTCCGGCGGCACCAGCAGCTCGACCCGTGGGCCGTCCCAGCGCGGGGACCACCGCTCGGCGGCGCCGAGCGGCCTGGCGCCCCGCCCGTCGCGGAACAGCAGCCGGACCCGGCGGGCCCGGGCCTGGCGCAGCTCGGCCACCGAGCGGACGGTGACCAGCCGGCCGTGGCGGACGATGGCGACCCGGCCGCAGGTCCGCTGCACCTCGGGCAGCACGTGGCTGGAGAGCAGGACGGTCCGCCCGGCCGCGGTCTCCTCGGCGAGCAGTTCGTAGAAGGTCTCCTGGACCAGCGGGTCGAGCCCCTCGCTCGGTTCGTCCAGCACCACCACCGGCGGCCGGTGCTGGAGCGACTGGACGAGCCCGAGCTTCTGCTTCATGCCGCGCGAGTACTCCCCCACCGGCCGGGCCAGGTCGGCCCGGGAGAGCTTCAGCCGCTCGCACAGCTCGTCCCGGCGCGGCACCGGGGCGCCCTGGAGGGCGGCGAGCAGGTCGAGGGTCTGCTGCCCGGTGAGTTCGGGGTAGAGGCGCAGTTCGCCGGGCAGGTAGCCGATGGAGGGGGCGAGCCGGCCGTGGTCGGCGACCGGGTCCAGGCCGAGCACTCGCACCTGTCCGTCGCTGGGGCTGAGCAGGCCGACCAGACAGCGCAGCGTGGTGGTCTTGCCGGCGCCGTTGGGGCCGAGCAGGCCGAACACCTCGCCGGCCTCGACCGACACGTCCAGCCGTTCGATGCCGACCGTCTCGCCGTAGCGCTTGGTGAGCGAGCGCAGTTCGATCACCGGGCCGGTTCCGGTGCCCCGACGGTCGACGGCTGGGTCCGGGTTGCCCGGCATGACCACCTCCTGTGGCGGATGCGCTGCGGTGACGGCTACGGTGTCGGCTGCGATCCGGTGACGGACGCGTCCGACATCCAAGCGCGCCCGGCCGGGCGAGTCGAGGGACGCGCCCGGACCGGTCCGACGAACTCACCCGCGGTACGCCCCACCCCTGCGCACGTCTCCCGTGCGTCACCCCTTGCACACGCCCAGCGGCACCAGCCGGGCGACCTGCCGGGCGAGCCCGGCGGCCTCGGTGACGGCGGCCACCGCGTCGACGTCCTTGTACGCCTGCGGGGTCTCCTCGGCCAGCGCCCGCCAGGAGGCCGGCCGCACCGCGATCCCCTGCGCCTCCAGCTCGTCCTTCAGCCGCTCGCCGCGCACGGTGCGCAGCGCCTGGTGACGGCTCAGCACCCGTCCGGCACCGTGGCAGGCGGAGCGGAAGGCCTCGTTGCCGGGCAGGCCGACCATGACGTACGAGGCGGTGCCCATGGTGCCGGGCACCAGCACCGGTTGCCCGGCGTCCGCCAGGTCCGCGGGCAGGTCGGGGTCGCCGGGCGGCAGCGCCCGGGTGGCGCCCTTGCGGTGCACGCAGAGTGTCCGCGGTTCGCCGTCCACCTCGTGGGTCTCCAGCTTGGCGAGGTTGTGCGAGACGTCGTAGACCAGCTCCAGCCCGACGCCGAGCGCGGTGGCGAAGGCGCGGCGGGCCGCCTCGGAGAGCAGCTGCCGGTTGGCCCGGCCGTAGTTGGCGGCGGCGGTCATCGCGCCCAGGTAGGCGCGGCCGCGCGGGGAGTCGACCGGAGTGCAGGCGAGCTGGCGGTCCGGGACCTCGATCCGGTAGCGGTGCAGTTCGCGGTCCATGGCGCGGACGTGGTCGGTGCAGATCTGGTGGCCCAGGCCGCGCGAACCGCAGTGGATCATGACGCAGACCTGGCCGGGCCGCAGTCCGAAGGCGGCGGCGGTCTCGGCGTCGTGGACCCGGTCGACGGCCTGCACCTCCAGGAAGTGGTTGGCCGAGCCGAGGCTGCCGACCTGCTGCAGCCCGCGTTCGACGGCCCGGGTGCTCACCTCCCCGGGGGCCGCGCCGGCCAGCACGCCGCGGTCCTCGCAGCGTTCCAGGTCGCGGGGCACGCCGTGGCCGTGCTCGACGGCGTAGCGGGCGCCGCCGAGGAGGAGTTCGTCCAGTTCCTCCGGCCCGGACAGCCGCCACAGGCCGCCCCGGCCCAGGCCGCGCGGGACGGTGTGGTCCAGCAGGTCCATCAGTCGGCCGATCCGGTCCCGGTCGAGTTCGTCCCGGTCGACGCCGGCCGCCAGCAGCCGGACCCCGCAGGAGATGTCGAAGCCCACCCCGCCGGGCGAGACCACCCCGCCCCGTTCGACGTCGGTGGCGGCGACCCCGCCGATCGGGAAGCCGTAGCCCCAGTGCACGTCGGGCATCGCGAAGGAGGCGCGGACGATCCCGGGCAGCGTCGCCACGTTCGCCACCTGTTCCAGTGCCTTGTCCCCGGCGGCCTGCGGCAGCAGCGCGCCGTTCGCGAACACCACGCCGGGCACCCGCATCGGCGGGCGCGGCTCGATCCGCCAGCGGTTGCGGCCCGCCTCGGCCAGTGCGATCTCCACCTCGCTCACCCCGCTCCCGCAGGTCCGGTCCGCCCTACCCGGGCCGGTGCTCAGACGTCCACGGTGACCCGGCAGGTCCAGCCGTCCGGCCCGGCGCTCAGGTCCAGGTCGTGCAGTGAGACGGCCTTCGGCACCGCGCCGACCAGCGCGGCCGTCGCGGCATCGGCCATCCGGAAGCGGACCGCCACCCGACGGGCACCGTCCAGGCCCTCGATCGGGCCGATCGCGACGGCGACGGGCAGTTCGCCGTCGACATCCATCCGGTAGACGACCTCCTCCAGCACGCCCGCGAGCAGGTCCGGGTCACTCACGGCCAGCACGGTGCAGCCCCGCTCGCCCACGACCCGCGCACCGGAGAGGTCGGCGAAGCTCCCGACCACGCCGTACACCAGCTCGCCGATACAGCCCTCGGCCGTCGGCGCCCAGGCCTCCACCCGCAGGTCAGCCGTGTGCGGCACACTCCGGTGGCCACCGGCAGGCCGCCCCGCATGCTCGCCTCCGTCCACAAGCGACGCCTCCCACACCCGTTGCCGTCTTCCCTCCAGCGTCATCCCGCGAACCACCCGGCGGCAAGTGCGGGTCACGGCTCGGGTCTGCAGGGGTATCGCTCACGGCAACGCTCCTTTCCCTTGTTCGTTGCTGGATCTCCGGCCGGGCTCTGCACGGCCCGCAGCCCGTAGAACGCCTTCCGCAGAGCGATCAACGGTCCGACCAGCCATCCGCTCGCGGGCCGGGGCGTTCGTTCCGGGGAGGGTCACGAAAAATTTCTTCGAACCCGGGTGCAACCCCCCGGCGGGATGGACGTCTATCAGGGTGAGAGGCGGGGAGAGCGAGCCGGCGAAGCCGGGGGGCTCGGGCCGGCTCCTCGGGGCGCGACAGTGGGCGCCCGCTCATCCGATCGAAACCACCATCACCGTGTCCTTGGGGGGACTGTCACATGAACGCGTCCGTTATCGCCCGTATTGCGAAGATCGTCCCGCTGGCCGTCGTCGCCGCCGTCGGTGTCGCCGCCTGCGGCCCGACCAACGGCGGATCGTCCGTCGCCGCCTCCGCCCCCACCCCCTCGGCCACCTCCTCGGCCACCCCCGGCGCGGGCGCCGTCCCGACCACCCCCGCCCCGACCACGCCCACCGCCGAGACGCCGGCCGCCGCCGCGCCCACCACCGAGGCCCCGGCGGCGCAGGCCCCGGCCGGGCAGGGCCCCGCCGTCACCAAGGCCGACACCAAGCCCGCCGCGAAGGCCCCGGCCAAGCCCGCCGGTGGCATCGGGATCACCTTCAACGGTCTCCAGCAGGGCCAGAAGATCCAGGTCGGCAACCAGGTCTCGTTCTCGGTCACCTGGAAGAACAACGACGCCTCGGGCAGCCGCGCCGTGGCCCCGGTCGTGGCGACCCAGCAGTACGAGGGCGCGCAGTGCCGGCGGATGCTCTCCATGGCGCAGGGCACCCTGGAGCGCAAGGACGCCTCCGGCTGGAAGGCCATGCCCGCGCTGAGCCAGGGCGGCGGCATGGATTATGCGGGCACCGGCAACGACGCGGCCTTCACCCTGGCCGCGGGCGAGAGCCGCACCGTCGAGTACCGGATGGTGCTCGACGCGAGCAACCAGCCGGGCCGGCTGCTCGTCGAAGCCGACGCCGTGACGCCGTCCACCTATCAGGTGCTGACCAAGGGCGTCGTGACCACCTCGGTCGTCGACAGCCACCGCCCCGTCGTGGCCTCCGCCTCCAAGCCCTCCCCGCTCGTCATCGGCAAGACCCCCACCGAGTTCACCTTCAAGGTCACCTCGCCCGACGGCCCCGGCCGCCTGCGCCCGACCGTGTACCTGTCCCTGCCCGCCAGCGAGGGCCTGACCGGGCAGGACGTCACGGTCGAGGCCAAGGTCGGCAACGAGTGGAAGTCCTTCGAGGTGACCGAGGACTGCAACGGACGGCTCGGCGTGGCACCGGCCCAGCTGGAGGGCGTGATGAAGGGCAACCCGGTCGCGTACACCTTCCGGGTCGGCCTCAAGCGGGCCCCCGCCGCGCCGGTCGCCATCGAGGTCGGCGGCGCCTCGGACGGCCACTACGGCGCCGTCACCACCCTGCACCCCACCATCCAGCACTGACACCGAAGGGCCAGGCCTCCCGCTGCCCGGGAGGCCTGGCCCTTCACCGTTCCACGACCCAGCGAGCGAGGCCATCCAGGCCTCGACCTCCCCGGCGCTGCGGGACAGGCCGGCCGGGACCGCAGCCCCGGTGCGTCGGCTGGAGGAACCGACACCGCACCGGATCAGCACCACCCTGCCCACCGGAACCCGTCAGGGCGCCACGGAGAACGGGCCGGCAGCGGACAGGTGGCCGACTGCTACCGGTTGCCGATCTTCGGCCGGAGGGTTCCCATGCTCCGGGAAGGACCCGTCGTCTCGTTCCACACCGGCTGGCCACAGCGCAGGAGCATCCAGCCTCTGAACTGGTGTGGCATGAGCTCGCCGACGCCGAGTTGGCCGAGCAGCCGGGTCACGAACACAGCCTTCTCGTGGGCGAGTTCCCGCTCGCGGTGGTCGTCGGTCCAGTGGCGGGCCTCCCGGGCGAGGGCGTCCGGGCGGCCATCCTGCGCACGCCGGACCGCGCGTGCTCGCGGGCCATCACCTCGATCTCCTCCGGTGTCCGGGACCCGGTGGAGCACTCGATGCCCGACAGGTGCTCCTGCCACTGCTCGAACATTCGGCGGTTGGCGGCGATGACCTGCTCGGCTTGCGCGAGGAAATCCGCGACCGGCGATGGGCACAGGAACACGGACAAGCGCCTGTGTCCGTCGAAGCGTCGAAGGTGCAGTGGTTGTAGTCGAAAGCCCGCGCGATCTGCGCGCCAAACTACCCGAAGCTGGTGATCTTCTCTGGGTGCTTGAACTCGACGCCGAACACCGGATCCGCGTCGAACCACCCCGAGGTGTCACGGGGGCGCAGCACAGCGTCGAGACGGACGCCCTCCCCTCCGGGGTAGCGGCCGGGCACCTCCCGTTCGATGTGGAAGTGCGGGTCCAGCCGGCCCAGGACGTGATCGGCCAGTTCCCAGTGTCGCCGGTTCCTGCGTCGCTGCCACGGCCGCCGACACAGGTTCCCGCGGGCGGCGTGAACATCGTGTCGGAGGGCGCCGTGCCGCACCGGACGTACCCGCCTGTCCGCTTCGGCGGAGCTCCTCTCACCGCGCGGTTACCCGGCGGTGAGAGGCGCGGATCAGTACGGTGACCAGAGCCGCCAGGTCGAGAGCGCCGTCCGGGTCGTCCGCGTAGCGGGTGGTCTGCAGCGGCCCCACTTCGTCCAGGCGTACTCCTTCCGTATCCAGGACGTGGGCGAGGACCAGCAGTGCCAGGCGGGCGTTGCCGTCCGGATAGGGGTGGAAGAAGGCGATGTCGAGGTACGCCCTGGCCGCGCGGGCAGGCAGGGGGACCGACGGCTCGGCGCTCTGGTGCAGGCAGGCGGCGAAGTCCTGCCAGGTGTGGGTTGTGAGCCCGTATCGTTCACGGCCGTCCTTGGCGAAGGCGTCGCCCTGACGCAGACGCACCTCGTTCACACCCAGGACCAGCTTCTGCCAGCCGGCGAGAAGGGTCGGGGTGAGCGGCTCTCCGTGTGAGGCGGCGGCGCGGGACAGGGTCATCGCGGCAAGCAGCCGGTCGGCGCGGTCCGGGTCGCGGAGGCGGACCGGACCGTCGAACCAGGCGGCGAGTCCGTCCACGGCAGGGCGCACCGACGCCGGGCGCACGCTCGCGGCCGAGGACCAGTCGACCTGCTCCCTGACCTTGCACCACGCGGCCAGCGCGTCATCGCTCACGGTAGAACCCTCGGCCGGTCAGGTGGATCGCCAGGTTCTCTCCTACCGTGTCCACCAGGGTCGGGGCGGGTGCGATGTGGCTCTTGAACCGGCCGCCGATCGCGGCTTCCACCGCCTTCTGAGCCTCTTTCGGTCCCAGGCCGGTGGAGGTGAGGAACCAGGTCAGCGTCGTCTCGCAGATCCCGTACCAGGACGACTCAGCGTGGGTGCTGTTGACGACTGCGCTGACCAGGCGGGTCACCGCGCGTTCCAGGTGCCAGCTGCGGTCCTCGGCGTCCGCGCCGGGAAGGGGCGCAAGCTGCTCGAACCGCTCGGCCATGTCCTCCAGTCAGTCACGCCACTCCAACAGGCAGGTCACGACGCGTTCGGCGGTCTCTTCCGCCTCTCCGACCGAGTGCGAATCGCAGCACCAAGTCTCGACGGGACCACCGTGGTGGTTCGAATGATCCCAGCCGCAGGCCCACCGGCCGTAACGGGAGACCAGAAGCGCGGTGACCTCATCGATGAATCGAAAGCCCGCCATCCGCTCGGCATCGATGGGAGGCACCATCGGGACGACCAGCGCCGTCAGCCGCGCCGCCTCCTCGTCGTCCCAGTCGAAAGCGTTCCGGCCGGGGTCAGCCGCGGACCACGGCAGGTCCCAGGCTCGTTCGCGGTGGATGGACGTGGCGTACCCCCGAGGTAGGACATGACGGAACAACTGACCGATCATGCCGACCAGGTCGAGACCTGTCACCCCGATTTGTCGACCACCGACCTACGTCTCCCGCCGCCCTGCTGCCTTCACCCAGCCAGGCGGGACGGCCGTCGGCCGGTGGGCGTGCTTCAGGTGGGTTGGTCGGCGCCGCGGTAGTGGAAGCCGGTGTCCGGGCTGCCGGTGAACACCACGGCGTCCTGACTCAGCCCGAGCGCGTCCAGCAGCACCTGGAGCGCGCCGTCGGCGTCCTCGTGGGAGCGGTGCAGCCATACCCAGGTCTCGCTCTGCCCGTACGGCATGAGGCTGAGCGCGAAATGCCGCCGGTCGATGGTGAACACGGCGGCGTCCACCTCGCCGGGGTCCTCCCAGCTGCGCTCCACGCTCAGGCGCAGCCGGGCGGCGAGGGCATCCAGCGGCGGCTTGAGACCGGCGATCATCCGGAAGGTACTCGCGGCCGCCTCCCAGAGGCTGAACTGCGAGGCCGGGTTCTTGCCGACGTGGTACGGCGGGGTGGTGGCGGGCTGCCAGTCCGGCTCCGGACCCGGTACGACGATCTCCGCCATGTGCGCGCTCCCCCCGTAGGCCCGTGCGGCTTCGGGTGCAGCCTAGCGAGGCGTCGCCCGAAGGCCCAGGCGTTACCGATGTTGGACAGAGCCTCGAGGTCCGCTGCCGTGCGGTGCGATCGCCGGCCGTTGTCGTGGATGGTCCACTGGCGGTCCTGGGTCTGCATGGTCATCACGCACCCGCTCCGGTGGCTGGGTCGCTCGCCAGAGAGCGCTGGCCACAGATCGGTGGCCTGCGCCGGACCCGCGCCGGCCGTGGCCCGGATCCGGCGCAGCAGCGGGCTCCTGGTGCTGCGCCAAGCGGGACCCCTTGGCCGGGGCCGGCACCCAGCGGTTGGCGGCGAGCGAGCGTGCGAAGCCGAGCGCGATGATCTCCTCCACCTGCTCCCCGGTCAGGTTCCGGCGCGGCAGTGCCGCCTTGCGGCGGGCCACCGGGTGCCGCAGAGGGCGTCACACCGTGGAGGCGGGCAGCCCGTCCTGGGGCTGCCAGCGCGCCGGGTTCGGAGTCCGCTCCATGGAGCGAAAGTTAGACCGACTCGGCCGTCCTGCCCACAGGCCGCCGACCAAGGTCTCGGGCCACGGTGGCCACGAGCAGTCGAGCCGCGCGCAGTGTGTCACACGGGGGTCGGCGACGAAGGGCGCCACCACCCGGTGCGGGGCTTTCCGCGGCACTTGCGCACGGATTCGGCGGCGGGCGCGGTGGTGGTTGAGGGGGAACGTCCGTCCGAAGGAAGGCGGCCGCAGCCGATGTCGAAGGGCGTGCTGACAGGATCAAGCGCGGGGCCGAGCAGGCGGAACTCGTCGTGGTTCCACACGCAGGCCTCCTCAGGGTCGTCGCCGGCCTCCTCCGTGATGATCACGGTGCCGGTGGCGCCGGGCAGGGGGTACGCGGCCCGGCCCCAGCAGAACAGTTTCGTCCACGATGTCCTGACGGGAGGGCGGCACCGGGGGGAATCCAGGGCGCCGCCGTGCAGGGGCCTACTCTGGCGCGCCCCCGACGGTGGCGACCACGTAGATCTCGTCCGGCCCCGGCGGGCGGGTCCAGGAGCGGGTGGTGAAGGTGTGCAGCCGCCCCTTGGTGATCGCGAACCGGGGCAGGCTCACACCGAACTCGGCCGCGATCGCCGTCAGCGCCCGCCGTTCGCCACTACGGTCCGGGGCGTTCTCGCCGGGGACCGCGGGGGCGGCGAACAGGGTGTCCGGGTCGAGCCCGGGCGGTATCGGGCCGCAGCTGCGGCTGACCTCGGGGCCGTCGACGGTGAAGGCGTACTGCTCGATGCCCCGCTCGGCGACGGAGAGGTGGAACAGTCCGCGCTCCGGTTCGCACCACACCACCACGGCCCGGGTGCCGGACGGCACGGCGCCGTCCGGCAGGGCCGCGCCCCGCGGTGCCGCGCCCAGGGAGGCGGCGACGGCGGGAGACACGAAGCGGGAGGTGATGTGGCCCGCCGCGAACTGGTCCAGGGCGAAGCTCCACCCCGAGTCGCCCGCGTGGCCGACGGTGACGACCGCGCAGTCCTCGTAGGCCGAGCTCACCCCTCCCCGGAACCTGCGCCGGTTGAGCTCCCAGCGCGTCACCGGGGCGTCGAGTGCCGCGTCCCGACCGCCCAGCCGCGCGGGCAGATCGGCCGGTCCGGCCCCTTCCACCAGGACGAAACGGTACGACTCGGGGCGGTCGTTGCCCGGTGGCGGATCGGCCAACCAGACGAGGCCGTCCGCCGGTTCAGCCGCCCACGTCCCGTCGGCCCCACCGCTGTGCTCCGCCGCCTCCGGGCCCCGGGCGGTGGCCAGCAGCTCCCGGCCCCGGTCCGGTGTGATCAACGGACCGAGGAGCGGGTCGGCGAGCAGGCCGACCGGCGCGAGGTGGTCGGGCTCGAGCGGTGTCCACTTGGGGATCGCGGCGAGCAGCGTCCGCCAGGCCGCTTCCGTCCGCCCCCAGCGGGCCTGTTCGCGGGCCCGCTCGACGGCCTCGCCGAACGGACCCCGCGCGGTGTAGCGGAACGTGCGCTCCGTGACCTCGCGCAGGATCTCCTCGGCCGCCTCCCGGAGCTCGTCGGACCCGGAGCTCGTCTGACAGGTCCAGGAGGCCACGTCCCAGCCCCGTTCCATGTGCTCGACCGCCAGGAGGGGGACGAACTCTCCGGAGTAGAGCGGGTCCTGGGCCAACCCGCCGTAGTACACGGTGTACGTCTGCCCGTGGAAGCGGCGCAGCTGGTCGGCCATGCCGAGTGCCCGGGGCCGGCCGAATCCGGCGGCCTCGGTGAGCGCGGCGGCCGCCCGCTCGTGCTCGCCGCGCAGCGCGTCCAGGCGGGCCGCCTCCACCTGGGCGTCCAGTCGGCGGGTGGTGTCGTTGACGAACTCCGAGCCTTGGCGGTGGGCCGTGAGGCTGTGGAACTCCCGGTACATGTCGAGCATGAACTCCCGGAAGGAGCCGTACCTGGTGGGTGCGCTGTGCGCCCACGACTTGTGGCAGTAGACCGCCCACTCGCCGTCCTCGCCGACGGCAAGCGGGTCCAGCAGGACGGTCGTCATGTCCGACTCGACGTCCAGCTGGAGAGCGCGCGCCCACATGCCCTCGAGTTCGCCCTCGCCGTAGTACTCGCTGAGCCCGAACGCGTCCTCGTGCCAGTGGGCCTCGCCGCTGCCGGCCAGCCGGTAGACGAAGCCGCCCGCGTGCCGCCAGCCGTCGGTGACCTCCAGGAACGCCCGGTAGGACGGCGGAAGCCGATGCCCCAACCGCTCCTCGACCGCCGTGATCCGTTCCCCGGACGCGGGCCCGGAGCCGAGCCACCGCGCGTGCCAGGCCGTCTCGTCGCCGGCGGCCGGAAGCTCGTCCGGGCTCCCGTACGTACCGGCCCATTCCTCGCTCCACCGCGTCAGGAACGGGCGCCAGTCGAAGGTCTCCTCGGTCATGTCGGCGATCCTTGCACGCACCACCGACAGCCCGGGCTGCGGCCGTGCACGGTCCGGGCGGTGCGGCGGGCGCAGGCCGGGGTGTCGGGCCGGGCTGGGCCGGGGACGCGCAGCGGCCCGGTCGCCCGCGCTACCGCGAGGAGATCGCTGGGGCGTCGCCGCCTTTCCTCGGACCGGAGGCGGGGCCGTCCGTCCCGGCCGGGTGGGGGGGCTTGCGGGGCGGTCAGCCGGTGGCGGTCTCGGTGTGCCGGGTGAGGGCGTCCAGGAGCGTGCTCTGGTGGTCGGTCGGCTTGCCGTCGGTGTGGGCCCCCGCCTGCTTGCGCGGCCGGGTGCCGGGCCGGAACGTGGGGTCGTCGCCGGGCCCGGTGCGGTTGGCGATGCCGATGGGGTGCCGCCGGCGGCGACCGCCTCGGCCCGCACGCCTGCGGCCGGAATCAGGGCCGTCAGCGTCACCGGCTGGTCGCGGCGCCGGCCGAGCAGAGCCCGCAGGGCGCCACCTGCCCAGGGGAGAAAATTCCTCTCACCGGACCGATGAGTTCGGATGGTGGCGGCAGTCAAACCTGAGAAAGCAACGACAGCTGCCCGGGGAGACCTGAAATGTCCAGCACCGCCACCGCCGTGAAGTCCAGCCAGGCCGTCGTCCGGACGGTCTGGACGCTGCGGATCCTGCTCGCGCTCTTCTTCGCCCTGGCCAGCGCGCTGCCCAAGCTGCTCGCGCTCCCCGCCGCCACGACCGTCTTCGACGCCATCGGCTGGGGCCATTGGTTCATGTACCTGACCGGACTGGTGGAGCTCGCCGGGGCAATCGGTCTACTGGTCGGACGGCTGGCCGGGCCGGCCGCGACGGCGCTCATCGTCTTTCTGGTGTTCGCGTTCGTCACCCAGCTCGCCGCAATGCACGGGGAGAACGCCGGGACCCCGTTCCTCTTCATGGTGCCGCTGGCCGTCATCGCCTGGAACCGACGCGCCGAGACGGCCGAGCTGCTCGGCCTCCGTCGTTGACCGGGTGCTTGCAGGACCACCGGCCCAAGCACGACGGATGTCCCAGCAGCTGCCCCAGCTCGGTCGCGTAGCGCCCCTCGCCAGGGAAGACGGCTGGGACCGTCCTAGCGAAACGGGTTAAACCGGACACCCTGAGGCACGGTCTCGACGGGGACCAGGACGGACCCGTCGAGCCGGTCGGCCCGCACGGAGCCCTCTCCCGCGCGGGCGGAGGCCGCCGGCCCCGGCGGCGCATGCGCGGGGCCGGGGCCGGTCTGCATGGTGGCGTCAACCGCCGCGTCGAGGACCTCGGCCACGAGGTACTCGCCGCTGGCCGCGAGCTCGCGGCCAGCGGCCGCCTACTCCGGGTCGCACCGCCACCGCGCCGCGACCTCGTCGCCAGCGTTCGCCAGGCCCGCAGCGGCAGTGAGGCCGACCTGGACACACAGCATCACGTCCACCTCCACGGCCTCCTGGTCGGGCGGGTCGGCGACATCGGGCGGACAGGTCGAGGCGGTCCGGCGTCGTGGTCACGCTCGCGCTATGCCCCCGCCCGCCGCACGACGCCGCCAAACCGTCGATCCCCGCCTCGGCGGGCAGCACCCCGGGGACGGCGACCCGGCCTCGACCCACGGCGGGCGAGCTTGGACCACGGCCACCCAACCCCGAGGACGTCCCCCGCGGTAGCAGTGCCGGCCACCTGGTGGCCGGCACCTTCTCAATCTCCGGGCGTGGCCTTGCTTGGCCCTTCAGCCGGACAGCCTCGCCAGGACGGCGTCGGGCACCCTTTCGGCGTGGCGGCGGAATGCCAAGCTGAACACCGCGAGCGCGCCCAGCATCAGGACCGGGTTGGACAGGCCGAACCACTCTCCCGCCCAGACCGCGGCCGTGACGACCGCCACCCCGGCCCCGGTGCGCAGCAAGGCCCACAGCAGGGTGCGGTCCTTGGCGGGTCCCAGGCCTTCGAGCTGCTCGGCGGGCAGGAGGGCCGCGTCGTGGCCCCTGGTGTGGTTGGTGCTGATGGTCAACAGTGTTTCGAGCAGGTCGTTGCGGTGCTGGCTGTCGAGGCGGAGTTCGGCTTGGCGTAGGGCAGCGGCGGCGAGAACGGCACGTGCGGGAACCGACCATGTGCGGCCCAGCCGACGCAGGCCGGTAGCGAGGACCGACCACCGGGCCTTCGCCATGAGCACGACGGCCACGGCGAGACCGGAGAGTACCGCCTGGAGCCAAAGGGGCTCCAATAGCCGGGTGTTCTCTCCGAGGGCGACAGGTCGCGTACCGGGGGCCGAGGTTGTGGCACGTTCCCCGGCAGGGCCATCCCCTTGTCCGGCGAGCCGACGGCGGTCTCTCTCGGCGCACCAACGCGGGATGCGCGCCCGCGCTTCTACGCCTCGGGGGCGGCCGCCACGCGGTTGCGGAGCGTGCCGATGCGCTCGACCTCGACCTCGACGACATCGCCGGGGTGCAGGTGGCGGCCGGAGAAGACGCCGGCGCCGCGCGGGGTGCCGGTGAGGATCACGTCGCCGGGTTCGAGGGTCTGGTAGCGCGAGAGGTGGGAGATCAGCTCGGCCACGCCGTGGATGAAGCCTGCGGTGCGGTCGTCCTGGCGCAGCTCGCCGTTGACCCGTGTGCGCAGCCGCAGGTCGAGCGGCTCGTGGAATTCGTCGGGGGTGACCAGGCAGGGGCCGAGCGGCTTGAAGGTGTCGAAGCTCTTGGACACGCCGATGGAGGCGGTCGGATCGCCCGACATCGCCCGCTGCTGGATGTCGCGGGCCGAGACGTCGTTGGCGATGGTCAGGCCGGCGAGGCGGCCCATCGCGTCCGCGGTGTCGACGGCGGTCGCGGGCGCGCCGATGACGGCGGCAACCTCGCCCTCGTAGTCGACCTGCCGGGACGCGACCGCCGGGAGGCGGATGTCGTCGCCGGGGGCGATGACCGCGGAACCGGCCACGACCTGGAAGTTCGGCTCGGTGGGCAGGGTGATGTCGGGCCGGCCCATCGCGGCGAACATCTCCAGGGCCTCCTGCGCGTGACTGCGGTAGTTCAGTCCGACGATCAGGATCTTCCCGGGGCGGGGAACGGGTGCGTGCACGCGGACCTCGTCGAGGGTGACCTGCCGGACGACCGCCGCCGTGCGGGCCGCTGTGATCCCGGGGCCGCGCAGGAGGGCGCCCAGGTCGGCGAAGGGGAGGTCGAGCAGGGAGAGCTCACCGGGGCTGTCCTCCCTGGCGATGCCCAGGGCTGTGCTGTACAGGCGCATCAATGACTCCCGCGGGTCGGGGAAGGGACTTCTCTTGCTTCAGAGTCAAGAGCCTTCTTGTTTCGGAGTCAAGAGCCCGTCGATCGCCGGACCCGTTCCCCGAGCCCGTTCCCCGGAGCCACTCCCCGGGCCCGCCTCCCCGAGCCGCTCCCAAGAGCCCCGGAGCCGCGGACGGGGGGTGCGGCGGTGCCGCCTAGGCTTTGCTGTCATGCCAAGGAACCGTCAACAGATCCCGAAAGCCGAGCGCGAGGCCGTCCTGGTCGAGAGCGCCTGGGAACTCTTCGCCGCCCAGGGTTACAAGGGGACCAGCCTGGCCGAGGTCGGCAGGGCCGCGGGCGTCGCGGCGAACGCCGTGCGCTGGTACTTCCCGACCAAGGACGACCTGTTCGCCGCCGCGCTGGACCGCAGGTTCCTGCGCGAGCGGGAGCACGTCGAGGCGGATCCCGCGATCGGGGGCGATCCGCGCCGAGAGCTGGTGGCGTGCCTCGTCGGCCTGGAGGCCTACCGCGGGCTGCACCGGGAGGCGTACGACCGCATGGGCGAGTCGCCGGCGCTGGCCGACACCTACGACCGCATGCAGGAGTGGCTGGAGGCCCGCCTCCTCGCGGCCGTCGCGGACCGGCTGCCCGAGGGGGCGGATGTCGCACCGGTGGCGGATCTGGCGCACGTGCTCTTCGAAGGGCTGCTGGTCAGCACGCGGACGCTGGACCGGCCGACCGGGGAGCTCGTCGACCTCCTCATGGAAGCGCTGGTCGCTGCCGCGGCGGCGCGCTGAGCCACCTCTTGACTGTCATACAAGAGACTTCTAAGTTTCTCTTGTATGACAGCCAAGAGGGCTGTCGTGCTCCCGAGAAGGAGGTCGCCACCCCATGGCTTCTCCCGACAAACTCGCCCACGTCGTCCTGCGCACCGGCCGCCTGCCGGTCATGACCGACTGGTACGCGAACGTCCTCGAAGGCCGTGTCGCCTTCGCCAACGAGGCCCTCGCCTTCCTGACCTACGACGACGAACACCACCGTGTCGCACTGGTCGCCACCGGGGCGTCCGAGCGCCCGACGGAGGCGCACACCGGTCTCCACCACGTGGCGTTCACCTACGCGACGATCAAGGACCTGCTCGACACGTACCGGCGGCTGAAGGGCGAGGGCATCCACCCCTTCTGGTGCATCAACCACGGGCCGACCACCTCGATGTACTTCGAGGACCCCGACGGCAACCACATCGAGCTCCAGATCGACAACTTCGCCACCCCGGAGGCCCTCGACGAGTGGTTCCGGTCCGGGGCCTTCGAGGCCAATCCGATCGGGGTCGACTTCGACCCCGACGACCTCCTGCGCCGCTTCGAGTCGGGCGAGTCCCCCGCCGACCTGGTCCGGCGCGCATGAAGGACATCGACGCGCCGGTCGTCATCATCGGCGCCGGCCCCGTGGGCCTGGCCACCGCACTCGTCCTCGGCCGGCACGGCGTCCGCAGCGTGGTCTGCGAACAGTTCGGCGGGATCAACCCCCATCCCAGGGCCCACGTCGTCAACACCCGGTCCATGGAACTGTTCCGCGCCTGGGGCATCGCGGACGCCGTCCGGGCGGACGCGGTGGACCCTGCACAGGCCGGCACCATCCTGTGGAAGCAGACCCTCGCCGGGGAGTCCCTGGGCCAGATCGACTTCGCCGAAGGCCCCCGGGGCCCGCTCCTGGAGCGGGCGCACGCCTCGGCCGAGCAACTCGCCTCCTGCGCACAGGACCGGGTGCAGCGGCACCTCCTGGACGCGGTCCTCGCCCAGGGAGCGGCCGCCGTCCACTACGACACCACCGTCACGGAGGTGGCCGACCACGGTGACGTCGTCGACGTCACCGTGGAAGGAGCGGGCGGGCGGCAGACCCTGCACACCCGCTACGTCGTGGCGGCGGACGGGGCGACGGGCGGCATGCGCGACCGGCTCGGCATCGCGATGGACGGCGCCCCGGTCCTCGGCCACCAGCTGAACATCTACTTCCACGCCGACCTCTCCCCGTGGACCCGCCAGGACCCCGCCCTGCTGATCTGGCTGATCAACAGCGTCTCCCCGGGAGTGCTCATCGGTATGGACGGCGCCCGCCGATGGACCTTCCAGCGGAGCTTCGACCCGGCCGTCGAATCGCCGCGGGACTACCCGCCCGAGCGCTGCGCCCGGATCATCCGGGACGCCGTCGGAACCACCGAACTCGACGTGGACATCCGCTCCGTGGGGTCGTGGACCATGACGGCCCGGACCGCCGGGACCTACCGCAGCGGCCGTGTCCTGCTCGCCGGCGACGCGGCGCACCAGTTCCCGCCGACGGGCGGCCTCGGCATGAACAGCGGCCTCGCCGACGCGGACAACCTCGGCTGGAAACTCGCCGCCGTGCTGAGCGGCCGCGCCTCCGAGGCCCTGCTCGACAGCTACGAGCGGGAACGCCGCCCCGTCGCCGTCGACAACGCCCGCCACAGCATGCTGAACGCCGTCAAGATGGCCGAGGTCGGCATCGGGCCCGGGACGGCCACCGTCGCCGCACGCCTCGAAAGCCCGGACCCGGAGGTCGCCGCGGCGGAACGCCGGCGGATCGCGCAGGCCGTCCCCCTGCAGCGCCCGCACTTCGACGCGCTGAACCAGGAGATCGGGTACGTCTACGGAGCGGCCCGGTGGGCCGACGGCGCGGGCGGCGCCCCGTCCTCGACCGTCGACCGCACGCCGATCGCCCTCCGCGGAGCGCGACTTCCGCACGCCTGGGTCGAACGCGGCGGGGAGCGGGTGTCCACCCACGACCTCCTGGTACCGGGCTTCACCCTCATCGCCGGGCCGGGAGGGGCCGCGTGGGCCGACGCGTTCGCGGACGCCTTCGAGGCGTTCTTCCCCGGGTCCCCCGCGCGGTCCGAGGAGTCCTCCGCGCGGCCCGAGGGGGCCGGGGGCGGCATGGCGCGACGGACCGTCGTCATCGGGCGCGACGTCACCAGCCCGGACGGCCGCTGCCTCGAACTGCTCGGGATCGGTGCGGACGGAGCCCTCCTGATCCGGCCGGACGGTCACATCGCGTGGCACAGCGCCGAGGGATCGACTCCCCTGTCGGCTCTCACCGACCTGCTCCGCGGAGCCGAGCGGCCCGCCCGGTAGCGCTTCCTCAGGTCCCGTCCCCGGAGGCGGGGGGGGGGGGGGGGGCCGGCGCCCCCCCCCCCCCCGGCCCCGCGCGGGGGGGGCGGCGCCCCCCCCCCCCCCCCCCCCCCCCCCCCCCCCCCCCCCCCGGCCCCCCCCCCCCCCCCCCGGGGCCCCGCGCGGCCCGCCGGGTCCCGCTCCCCCCGGCCCCGCCCGCGGGGGGGGGGCGGGGGCCCCGCCCCCGGCCCCGCCCCGGAGCTGACCTCGTGCGGGAGCGCCGGCCCCGAGCCCGGCGCTCCCCTCCCCTTCCCTCGCCCGGTCTCTCGCCCCCACTCAGCGGCCCGGCCGACCGGCAAGCGGGCCGACGGGCCCGTACCCGCGCCGCCCCGTCCCGCCCCGTACCCGCGCCGCCCCGCCCCGCCCACCGATGCCCCATCCCGGAGGAACACAGTGGTGACCTCTCAGAACACGACCGGACCCCGGCCCTCCCTCCAGGACCGGTACACCCGCGAAGAAGGCAGCGTCCACCTCACCGGCATCCAGGCGCTCGCCCGCCTCCCCCTCGACATCCGTCGCGCCGACCGCCGCGCGGGCCGCAGCACCGCCGGATTCGTCTCCGGGTACGAGGGTTCGCCGCTCGCCGGATACGACCTGGAACTCGCGCGCTGCCGCCCCCTCCTCGACGAGTACGACATCGTCTTCCGCCCCGGCGTCAACGAGGAGTTGGCGGCGACGGCGGTCCAGGGCACCCAGCTCGCGGCCGCGCAGCCGGACAAGCGCGTCGACGGCATCACGGCTGTCTGGTACGGCAAGTCCCCGGGCCTGGACCGCGCCTCGGACGCCATCCGACACAACAACCTGATGGGCACCCACCCGGCCGGGGGCGCGCTCGCCCTGGTCGGTGACGACCCCGCCGCCAAGTCGTCCACCGTCCCCGGCGCCTCCGAACTGCTCCTCGCCGACCTCGGTCTGCCCACGCTCTACCCGTCCGACCCGCAGGAGGCGCTCGACTTCGGACTGCACGGTGTGGCGATGTCCCGGGCATCCGGCCTGTGGGTGGCGCTGAAGATCGTCACCGCGGTCGCCGACGGCTCCGGCACCGTCGACGTGAGCGCCGGCCGGATCTCGCCGGTCGAACCGGACCTCGTCGTCGACGGAGCGCCGTACCGCCACACCGTCGGCGCCCGGATGGTGCAGCCGGCGCTCGGCGATCTGGAACGCACCCGGGAGGGCGCCCGGCTGGAGATCGCCCGCCGCTACGCCGCCGCCAACGGCCTCAACCGGATCACCGTTTCGGGGCCCGACGACCGCATGGGCATCGTCGCGGCGGGCAAGACCTTCCTCGATGTCCGCCAGGCCCTGCGCATCCTCGGGCTCGACGACGCCGAACTGAACCGGCGGGGTGTGCGCCTGCTCCACCTCGGCATGATCCACCCGCTGGAGCCCACGGTCGTCGAGCGGTTCGCGCGGGGACTGAGCCACATCGTCGTCGTGGAAGAGAAGCGGCCGCTGATCGAGACCGCCCTCAAGGAACTGCTCTACGGGCACGGGAACCGGCCGACCGTCTCCGGCAAGCGCGCACCCGACGGTTCGGTCCTGTTCCCGTTCGACGGAGAACTCGATCCCGACACCGTGGCCGCACGGCTCGCCCGCCGGCTGAACAGCCTGGGCGACTTCCCCACCGTACGGGCCTGGTCGGACGCCCGGCGGCCGGCGGCGGCCGGGCGCCGGGCGCTTCCGCTCCTGCCCGTGGCGACCCGAACCCCCTACTTCTGTTCCGGCTGCCCGCACAACCTCTCGACCAAGGCGCCCGAGGGCGCCGCCGTCGGAGCCGGGATCGGTTGCCACGCCATGGTCACGCTCATGGACCCCGCCCAGGCCGGCGACGTGATCGGCATGACCCAGATGGGCGGCGAGGGCGCCCAGTGGATCGGGATGCAGCCGTTCCTCGCCCGCGACCACCTGATCCAGAACCTCGGGGACGGCACCTTCCACCACTCCGGCAGCCTCGCCGTCCGGGCGGCGGTCGCGGCCGGGGTGAACGTCACCTACAAACTGCTCTACAACTCGGCGGTGGCGATGACCGGCGGGCAGCAGCCGGTCGGCGTCATGCCCGTGCCCGCGATCGTGCGGGGGCTGTTGGCGGAGGGCGTCGGACGCGTCATCGTCACGACCGAGGACGTCAAGCGCTACCGGCGGGTCACGCTTCCGAAGGGCGTCGTCGTCTGGCACCGCGCCCGGCTCCCCGAGGCCCAGGACGTGCTCGCCCGGACCCCCGGGGTCACCGTGCTCATTCACGACCAGGAGTGCGCGACGGAACTCCGACGCAAGCGCAAGCGCGGCCTCGCGCCCGAGCCCGCCGAGCAGGTGGTGATCAACGAGCGGGTGTGCGAGGGATGCGGCGACTGCGGGCAGCAGTCGAACTGCCTCTCCGTGCAACCCGTCGACACCGAGTTCGGGCGCAAGACCCGGATCGACCAGTCCTCCTGCAACAAGGACTACGCCTGCCTGGCAGGGGACTGTCCGTCCTTCCTCACCGTCGTTCCCGCCAGGGGGAAGCGCGCCTTCACCACCGCGCCCATGCCGGACGCCGTCCCCATGCCGGACACCGCCGCCCTGCCCGATCCGGCACCCGCCGTGCCGGCGTCCCACACCATCCGGATCACCGGCATCGGCGGTTCCGGCGTGGTCACCCTCGCGCAGATCCTCAGCACCGCGGCCTCGCTCGTGGGCCTGCACGTCCGGACCCTCGACCAGACCGGCCTGGCCCAGAAGGGCGGCGCGGTGGTCTCCGACATCAAGATCACCACGGAACGGACGGACCAGGCGGGCAAGGCGGCCCTGGAGGAGTGCGACCTCTACCTCGGCTGCGACCTGCTCGTGGCCGCGGAACCCGGAAACCTGTCGGCGACCGCCCCGGCGAGAACGGTGGCGGTCGTCTCCACCACGGAAGTCCCGACCGGACGGATGGTGATCGACCCCAACGTGTCCTTCCCGCCCGCCGAACCACTCAAGGAAAGGATCCGGGCCGGGGTGAGGGACAGCGTCTTCCTGGACGCGCGGCGGCTCGCCGCCGACCTGCTGGGCGAGGACCAGTTCGCCAACCTCCTGTTGACGGGTGCGGCGTACCAGAGCGGCGGGCTGCCGGTCCCGGCGCACGCCATCGAGGAGGCGATCACCCTCAACGGCGTCAAGGTCGAAGCCAACCTGAAGGCGTTCCGCCTCGGCCGTCAAGCCGTCGCCGACCCCGAAGCCTTCGCCGCCGTCCTGCCCGGACGTACCGCTCCGGCGAGGCCGGAACGGCGCCTGTCCTCCGCGGCCCGCGGCGTCCTCGCGTCGGCCGGGGCCGCCCCCGGGTCGGAACTCGCCCGGCTCCTGGAGGTCCGCGTCCCGGATCTCATCGCGTACCAGAACGTCGCCTACGCGACGAGGTACCTGCGCTTCGTCGAACGGGTGCGGCGGGTCGAGAACGAACGCGTGCCCGGCTCGACCGCACTCGCCGAGGCCGTGGCCACGTACCTGTACAAGCTGATGGCGTACAAGGACGAGTACGAGGTGGCCCGGCTCTCCCTCGACCCCGAGGTCGAGCGGGAGGTGAGAGCCCGCTTCGGGGACGGCGCACGGATGTCCTACCGTCTTCATCCGCCCGTGCTGCGGGCGCTGGGGATGACCCGCAAGATCGAACTCGGCCCCTGGTTCAGACCCGCGTTCCGCGCCCTCGCGGCGATGCGGGGCCTGCGCGGCACCCGCCTCGACCCGTTCGGAGCGGCGCGCGTGCGACGCACGGAACGTGCGCTGGTGGTCGAGTACGAGACCACCGTGGCCGAGGTCTGCCGGCTCCTCGGCGAGGACGTTCACGGCCTGGCCGTCGAGATCGCCGCACTGCCCGACACCGTGCGCGGCTACGAGGGGATCAAGATGGCATCGGTCGCGCGCTACCGGGCCCGCTCCGAGGAACTGGTCGACCGGCTGCGCTCCCTGACGGAACCTCAGGACTGAGCGCCCGACTCCACCCGGTGCGCTCGGGGCTCTCTTCTCCGCCCGCCACTTCGGCAAGGGGCAGTCCTACCTGATGGCCATCGCCGACCAGGACGGCCAGGACCTCGATGGCGGCCAGAACTACCGGCTCACCGTCACCGCGGACGTCCCCGTCAGCCAGTACTGGTCGCTGACGGTCTACGCCCGCGACACCCACACCTTCCTCCAGGGCTCCGACCGGCTCAGCCGTGGCGGCGGCCGGGGGTGTCCCGGTCCCCGCCGGGGTGGGGACCGGGACACCCCCGGAGGGCTAGCAGGTCCAGCGGTGGGAGCGGAGGTGGACGCCGGTGCCGCCGTTCTGCGAGAAGTTGCCCTTGGCGCCGGCCGCCGTGCACACCACGCGCTGGCCGGTGTAGTCGGCGCCGGTGTAGAAGCCGACGGGCCTGCCGGAGGTGCCGTGGTTGTAGACCGAGCGGACCTTGGTGGTGGCGGACCAGCTGCAGGTGTCCCCGGCCTGCCAGTCCGGGTCGTCGTAGGGCCAGGCGCAGACCTGTCCCGTCCCGTCGGGGCCGCTGTAGGCGCAGACGCGCCCCTCCACGCACGACCACGGGTCCAGGCCCGCGTAGGCGGGCTGCGGGGCGGCGAGCAGGGCGGCCGCGGCTGCGGCGAGCGAGGCGATCAGGCCGAGGCGCTGACGGGCGGCGCGTTCCATGACGAGAGGTCCTTCCGGTTCGAGGGGTGGGCGGTGTGAGGGGGGCTCAGGCGCCGGGCGGGCTGACGTAGCCCGACACGGGCTGGTGGTTGGTGCTCACCTTCGAGGGGTCGAGGCCGGTGCGGAGGGCGACCGCGTCGCCGAGGTTGCCGTCGACGGTGTCGAGGGTCCCGTCGGGGTGGACGGCGGCGACCACGCCGACGTGGCCGGGCGTGCCGCCGTCCGGCTCGCCGTAGATCACCAGGTCGCCCGGCTTCGGGGTGTACGCGCCGCGCGCGTGGAACAGCCCCTTCTCCCTGCCCCACTTGCCGATGCCGCGCGCGGCGAGGACGTCGGGCGTCTCCTCGATCCCGGCCCAGTGCCACGTCCACTCGGCGAAGGCCGCGCACCACGGCGTCTTCGCGCAGGATCCGCCGTTCCTGTGGTAGGCGAAGTACTTGTCGCAGGAACCGGTCTTCTCGGGTGAGGCGCCGTCGGGGGTGACCTCCCCCCGGGCCGCCGAGACGACGCGGTCCCGCACGGTGGCGGCGGACGCGGCCGGAGCGGCGGTCGCCGCGCCGAGCACCGGCAGCAGGGTGAGGGCGGCCAGCGCGGCGGCGGTCGAGGTGCGCCTGTACGGCTTCATGAGAGCTCCTCCGTTGGGGTGAACCGGTCCTGCCCGTCGCCCGGTCGCCTGCCCTACAGTCGGCGGGCGTGCCGGAGGCACGCGGGGACCGGGAGGCGGTGGCACGGCGGGAGTCGACGAGTCAGCGAGTCGGTGCGATGTCGTGGGAACCATCCTGCGGACGCTCCCGGGCCGTCACCAGGCCCCTCGGCCGGCGCGGCGTCCCAGAGCTCGCCCACTTCCCGTCCCACCGCTCCGACCTGCGGAAACGATGCACACCGGGACAGCGATTGGGACAACAGCGCATGCATGACGAACCGTCGGACGAGACCGCGGGGGCCACGGCGGAAGAACGAGAGCACCCCAGGGTCCTGCTCGTCGGCGCACTGAACGACGGGCTCGGCGCGTGCGGCCTGTCCCTGGACCGGGTGGCGGCCCGGCTGCGGGACCGGCTCAGCGGCTCCAACGTCCGGGGGCTGAGCACCTCCTCGATCAGCCGCTACCTCGACCCGGGCCGCACCGAGCTGCCCGACCTCGCCGTCCTCGCCGAACTCGCCAGGATCTTCGGCACGGACCCGGCTGAGCTGGCCCGCTGGCAGCACTGGCACCGGCAGGCCAGGCTGGCGGCGGAGCACGGGCTGCGCGACCGCCGCGCGGCGCGCCGGACCGCCGCTGCCGTCCCCGCCGCCGCCATCCCCACCGCCGCGGCCGCCGCCGTACCGGTCCCGGCGCGTCCGGTGGTCGCTGACGGGCCGCCGGACGCCCGGCCGGCGGTGTCGCGGGTCGCGCGGCAGTGGCGGCGCCGACGGGGTGCGGCGTCCGGGGCCCTGGCGCTCGCGGCCGCCGCCGCGGCCGTGGCCGTGGCCGGCGGGACTTTGTGGGCAGGGAACGGCGGCCCCGACGACACCGCCTCGGTGGTGACGGCGCCGTCCGCGGGCGCGGCCCGGCGGGAGCCGGCGGCGGTCCCGGCGGAGTCGGCGGAGTCGGCGGAGGGCCTCGCCCAGGCGGTGGAGGTCGGCGCGCTCGGCGGGGACAGCCGCTGCTCGGCGCCGAAGGCCGGGCCGTCCGGCACCTGGCTGCGCGCCTGCGCGATGGTGCAGCCCCGCCAGGTGTTGTTCGCGGTCCGGGTCGACAATCCGACGGACGTGCCGATCGAGGTGACCGCGAAGGTGGCCGGCTTCTGGTCGGGCGTCCTGCACTCCTGCGACCCCGGGCGCTCCGTCGTGCACACCACCGTCGCCCCGGGGGCCACCTTCACCAGCGACCCGGAGGAGTGCGTCACCCCCCGCCGCGACACACCGCTCGCCTACCAGGCGGAGGCCTTCGTCGCCGCCGGGAACGGGCGGCAGTGGGTCGGCCACATGCTCTCTCCGAACGCCCACGTCTACCCGGACCGCGAGACCCTGTGGCGCTGCCGCGGCGACGTGCCCTGCTAGAGATCGTGAACGCGATCCTCTACGTCAGCCGCATGGGCGTCCCCTCCCCGGTCCAGGCCGACAAGAGGTGGCGGTGGAGCGGATCCACTCATCGTCACACTGCGTATGCTCATCCGCCGCGCGACCTCGCGCTACCACGGGGATGACCGCCCCACCACCGAACGCCTGAGGTAACGCCTACTGAGCGGCGCCCTTGACCGTGGGCTGGGTCTTCTGGTTGTAGATCTCCTTGCCGTCCGCGTTGTAGGCGTGGACGTAGGGGGCCGGGGGGAAGGAGTTCGCGTTGTGGCCGGTGGAGATGGCCGCGGTGTGGACGAACGCGCCGCCTGCCAT